>NZ_JBFTJT010000006.1:0-493932 GCF_056395565.1 Paenarthrobacter sp. 10L412
ACCGCTCAGCTAGGAACGCTGGCCACCGCCAAACAACCAGCCCCCGTAAAGCCACGCGTCAACGAAGACTGGAACCGCCGACCCAACCGGAGGTTTTCCAATGACGCAACGTATTCCCCGTCGCGGAGGTATTGACATGAGGCAACAGGTGGGTCCACGCATCCTTGGCGAGCCGTGTGGGTCCCTGACCTTCTTTGATGTGCAGAAGCCCTCTTTTCACCCTTTTTTGGTTGCATAGCGGGTGCCCGGGGTTCAAAGAAGGTCAGGACGCCACACGCCGATCCACACGCGCGCCACAAAGCGGCCGCCGGGAAGCGCCAGAGGGCATAAAAAAGCCCTGGCCACGAGTGACCAGGGCTTTTTCGGACAGGCTGTTAGTGCCTGTGGCCTGCGTGTGCGTCTTCTTCCTCTGCCGGCTTTTCGACTACCAGGGTCTCGGTGGTGAGAACCAGGGCAGCGATGGAAGCGGCGTTGCGGAGTGCGGAGCGGGTGACCTTGACGGGGTCGATCACGCCGGCGGCGATGAGGTCCTCGTACTCGCCGGACTTGGCGTTGAAGCCGTGGTTGGCTTCGAGTTCGGAGACCTTGGAAACGACGACGAAGCCGTCGAAGCCGGCGTTCTGCGCGATCCAGCGCAGCGGCTGGATCAAGGCACGGCGGACGATGCCAACAGCTGCTGCTGCGTCACCTTCCAGGGCCTTGACGGCCGGGGATTCATCCAGTGCCTTGAGGGCGTGGATGAGGGCGGAACCGCCACCGGAAACGATGCCTTCTTCAAGGGCTGCACGCGTGGAGGAAACGGCGTCCTCGATGCGGTGCTTCTTTTCCTTCAGTTCAACCTCGGTGGCTGCGCCAACCTTGATAACGCCGATGCCGCCAGCCAGCTTGGCAAGGCGCTCCTGCAGCTTCTCGCGGTCCCAGTCGGAGTCCGTGCGAGTGAGCTCGGCGCGCAGCTGGGCCACGCGGTCGGCAACGTCCTGCTCGGTTCCGGCGCCATCAACGATGGTGGTGTTGTCCTTGGTGACCGTGATGCGGCGTGCCGTACCCAGTACCTCGAGGCCAACTGTGTCCAGCGAGAGGCCAAGGTCCGGAGAAACAACCTGAGCGCCCGTGAGCGTAGCGATGTCCTGCAGCATGGCCTTGCGGCGGTCGCCGAAGCCCGGAGCCTTGACGGCCACAACGTTCAGCGTGCCGCGGATGCGGTTGACGATCAGCGTGGACAGGGCTTCGCCTTCGATGTCCTCGGCGATGATAAACAGCGGCTTGGAGGCCTGCAGCGCCTTCTCCAGCAACGGCAGGAATTCCTGCAGGGAGGAGATCTTGCCCTGGTTGATCAGGATCAAGGCGTCTTCGAGGACAGCTTCCTGGCGTTCTGCGTCAGTGACGAAGTACGGGGAAAGGTAGCCCTTGTCAAACTGCATGCCTTCGGTGAGGACGAGTTCGGTCTGGGTGGTGGAGGATTCTTCGATGGTGATGACGCCATCTTTGCCCACCTTGCCGAACGCCTCTGCCAGCAGTTCACCAATTTCGTCGCTCTGTGCGGAAATAGCGGCAACGTTGGCAACCTGGGTGCCCTGCACTTCGCTTGCGTTCTCCAGGAGGCGGGCTGCGATGGCTTCAATGGAAACCTCGATGCCACGCTTGATCTCGCCAGGAGCGGCACCAGCAGCAACGTTGCGCAGGCCTTCCTTGACCAGGGCCTGTGCCAGCACTGTAGCGGTGGTGGTGCCGTCGCCAGCGACGTCGTTGGTCTTGGTGGCTACTTCCTTGGCCAGCTGCGCACCAAGGTTCTCGTAGGGGTCGTCAAGCTCAACTTCGCGGGCGATCGTCACGCCATCGTTGGTGATCGTGGGAGCGCCCCACTTCTTGTCCAGCACGACGTTGCGGCCGCGCGGGCCAAGCGTCACCTTGACAGTGTTGGCGAGCTTGTCGATACCGGCCTCAAGAGACCGGCGGGCAGCATCGTTAAAAGCAAGCTGCTTTGCCATGGTTGTGTCCTTTCAAGACAGAAAACCCGCACCGCAGAAGGTCGGAATGATTCCAACGCGGCTGCGGTGCGGGGCTCCAGGAAGTTACTTTACGACGATCGCAAGGACGTCGCGGGCGGACAGAACGAGGTACTCGTTGCCGCCGGTCTTGACTTCGGTTCCACCGTACTTGGAGTAGATGACGACGTCGCCAACAGTTACGTCAACCGGCACGCGGTTGCCGTTGTCATCGAAGCGACCGGGGCCGATTGCAACAACTTCACCTTCCTGCGGCTTCTCCTGTGCGGAGTCCGGAATTACCAGGCCGGAAGCCGTGGTCTGCTCTGCTTCGAGCGGGCGAACAACAATACGATCCTCAAGAGGCTTAATCGAGACCGACACTCGGACTCTCCTTTTCATGAGCTGATTCATGGACTAAGAACTAGGGTGCCGTGGCGTGCAACCGTCGTCGCGGTGCCGGTGACGCCTGGCGTGATTAGCACCCTCCGGGGGAGAGTGCTAACACGACTCTATGTAAGCGTTAGCACTCGGTCAAGGTGAGTGCCAGAATTTCGTCCTGAGTGAACTCCCGTTACCGGCCGGTGAGGTCATCCAGATCATAGTCTTCGCCGTCGTCGTCCTCATCTGTGGGCGCGGTTCCGCGCTTCAAATAGAGCACGACGGCGGCCGCCAGGGCCACGACGCCGGAAATCACCAAGGCGATAATCCCACCAATGCGGGCCCCGCTGTAGAGGTCCCGGATATCGCGGGCTTCATCAGTAGCGTCATTCACGCTCTTGCCCGTCACGGAGTATGCCGCCGCGTTGAATGAGTCCAACGCGAAGATGACGATCAGCAGGGCAACGCAGATCAAAGCGATCACAGCCCCCGCGATTAAGGCAGGACGGGCAAACGCCACAAGGGACTGACCGGAGGAATGCTCTGCGGCATGCTCTGAAGCTCCCGGGCCTGCGGAGTCGTTCCCGCCCGGGTCGTTCGTGTCGGAGGGCTGCGGAGCTGCGTTGTCTTCCATGAAAACAACCCTATCGGGCTGATTCCCAACTCACGGCGTCACGGCGCGCGCCGTTAGGCTTGATCCCATGTCTCACGCACCGCAGGAACAGATCGCACCCTTGCTGACCACTGAAGGATGGGAACTCCTTGCCTCGCTGGGGCCGTACCGCGAAGCCGAAGCGTTCAGCGTTACCGCCGACCTCAGGAAAGCAGGCCACTCCCCTGAACTCGTGGCCGCCGTACTCACACAGTCCCGCCTCCGGACCCGCGCCGAGGCCAAGTTCGGCGAGTTCGCCCGCCAGATGCTGTTCACCCAGGCCGGACTCGAGCAGGCAACCCGCCTCAACGTCGCAGCCCGGCACGCCGAGCGTTTTGCCAAGGCCGGCATTTCCCACGTAGCCGACCTCGGCTGCGGCCTCGGAGCGGACTCCATGGCCTTGGCCTCGATGGACATTGCCGTGACCGCCGTGGAAATGGACGAAACCACTGCCGCCTGCGCCACGATCAACCTCATGCCCTTCCCGCACGCCACAGTGGTGCATTCCGATGCCACATCAGTGGACCTGGACGGGATCGACGGCGTGTGGCTGGATCCCGCACGACGCACAACCTCGACGTCCGGGACCAAAAGGATCTGGGATCCGGAAGCGTTCTCTCCCCCGTTGTCGTTCGTTGAAGGCCTTGCCGCAGCCGGTCGGGCGGTCGGGGTCAAGATGGGTCCCGGGATGCCACACGACTCGGTTCCGGCGAACTGCGAAGCGCAGTGGGTCTCCGTAGGCGGCGACGTCACGGAGGTCACCCTGTGGTTCAACGCGGTGGCCCGGCCGGGTGTACGGCGCGCGGCACTTGTCATCGGTTCCCAGGGCGCTGCTGAGCTCACCAGCGGCGAGGACTTCGACGGCGGCCCGGTAGCCGCCGTCGGGCCGGTTGAAGGGTTCCTCTACGAACCGGACGGTGCGGTCATCCGCGCAGGCCTGGTGGCCGACGTCGCTGAACGTTTTGGCGGGCACTTGGTGGACGAACATATTGCCTACATCTGCGCCCCGGAACTCCATGACTCGCCCTTTGCCCGCGCATACAAGGTGCTTGAAGTAATGCCTTACAACGTGAAGGCGCTCAAAGCCTGGGTCAAAGCGAACGGCATCACGGTGCTGGACATCAAGAAGCGCGGCACGGCAGTTACTCCCGAAGAACTGCGGAAACAACTGCTTCCATCCAAGCGCGAGACCAAGCCCGCAAAAACGGCCACCCTGGTCCTCACCAGGATTGGCGAGGAAAGAGTGGCCGTGGTGGTGGAGCCCGTGACGTTCTAGGCCACGTCAGCGGCGGGAGAATTCCGAGGCTTCGCGGACCTGGTCAGCACTCGGGCGGACACCCGTGTACAGGACGAATTGTTCCTCCGCCTGGATGGCGATGACTTCGGCTCCAGTGATCACCGGCTTGCCTGCTTGACGGGCAGCTGTGATGAGCGGCGTCTCGGAGGGGAGGGCGACGACGTCGAACACTACCTTCGCGGCGGCAATGGTTACGTCGTCAAAGGATTGCGCTGTCTCGTCCGCGCCGGCCATCCCCAACGGCGTGACATTGATGACGAGGTCCGCCGTTGATCCGTTGACGTCGTCCTGCCAACCGAAACCGTAAAGGTCCGCGAGCGCGCGTCCGGTGGTTTCGTTGCGGGCAACGATGGTCACGGACGTAAAGCCTGCATCGCGGAGAGCTGCGGCCACCGCTTTTGCCATTCCTCCGGCTCCACGCAGCAGCACGGTGTGGCTGCTGGGTACTTTGTGGTCCTTCAGGAGCCGGGCAATGGCGATGTAGTCGGTGTTGTAGGCCGTGAGGACGCCGTCGTTATTGACAATCGTGTTGACCGAGTCGATGGCCTTTGCTGACGGATCCATCACGTCCACAAGCGGGATGACTGCTTCCTTGTATGGCATGGACACCGCGGCTCCCCTGATGGGGAGGCCGCGGATGCCAGCCACTGCAAGAGTGATGTCCGCCGGGGCGAATGCCTTGTAGACAAAGTTCAGTCCGAGCAGATCGTACAAATAATTGTGGAACCGGGTCCCGATGTTGCTGGGCCGGGCCGCGAGCGAAATGCACAAGGACATGTCTTTGTTCAGGATTGGCATTCACCCATTAAACAACGGCCTCTTTACGCTGCCGTTCTCTTAGCCCTGGCGGGCCTTCATGCGCGGGTTGTTCTTGTTGATGACGAACGTGCGCCCACGTCGCCGGACGATTTGTGCACCCGGGATCTTCTTGAGGGCACGCAGTGAGTTCCTGACCTTCATGGTTTTTCTCCTTCTTGTTGGTGGGTTGGCTTTTAGGGTGGCTGGCTAAAGTGCTTCGCTAAGTTCCAGGGGGTCCTCCCAGACTCCAAAGTGGAGTTCCATCTCGGCCTCGGTCAATTGGCAGCCCTCCAGGAGGGTGCGGATTTCCTGCGGGTCGATGTGCTCGGAGCGTCCGGTAATGGCCAGGACCGTTCCGCGGTCGCCATAGTTCGGGTGCCAGTCCAGGACGGCGTCGACGTCGGCCCCCACCTTGGCGTTGCGGCCTGCGGCAGGTGCGTCCGCCAGCCAGGTCCCGGTGCTCTCAAGCCACACGCGGGGACCAATTCCCTGTACCGCGATCCGCGTCTTCACGGCCGAGGCGATCCACAAACGTCCGCGCAGCCAGTGGGTTCCAGCCGCGAGTTGGGGAAGTGCTTCACGGAAACGGCCCGGGTGCAGCGGCCGCCCGGCCTTGTGGAGGACTGTACGGAAAGAACCGGGCGAATCGTCCAAGGGCAGGCGGACCACGCCGGGCCGGGTACGTGCGGCCGCTTCGGCGTCGTCGAAGCAGCCCGATCTGAAGTCATCGGCTGCACTGATTGCTGCAGCGTGCGGCGCCAGCTGCCCCAGCAGCTCCACGCCAGTCACCCACTCTTTGGTTCCCACGCGGGGATTTCCGGACCATTCAGCCCCCAAACCGGGGTGCAACATGACGGTGTCCACCTGCCCGAACTCGCCGATCAGGAACTCGCCGCTAGTCCGGTCATCCTCCGGCATCGATGTGAAGCCGGATTCAAAAAGGGTGTGACGGTCCCAGATGTGATCGTCAAGATCCACAGGGTCCAAGGCCAGGATGGCGTTGTCCATGACGGCCGGCTGGGAGAGGCCGCGCCGGAGTTCCGCGACTGCCATCCCTGCTGCGACGCCAGGGGGCAGGCCCAGGACCACATGGTCGAACCCGCAGGCGGCGAGGCGTTCCGCCGTCGGTACTACATCCAGCTTGACCGTACAGCTGAGGCAACCGTGTTCCAGAACGGTTGTTTCGCGCTCGAACAACTGACCTTCCCTGTAGACGCGCCGCATGACCAAGGAACCGTCCAGGAGGTCGTGAAGAACTACGACCGAGTTCGTGTGCGTTCGACCAAGCCGGGCGGTGGCCGCTTCGCGGCACTGACTGTCCAGGGAGCTGACAACGGTGAGGTGCATGGAAAGATTATAGTTGCAAATCATTCTCATTAGCAATTCCCTGGGGATGGGTCACGGCGCTTAACTTCGCCCTGTCCGCAATCAGCCATGCTCCGGCTGCACTAGACTTGAGCCGACCGCTGACGGCCCCGCAGCGGGTTGCGTCCAGCTGAAACTCCAGCAGAAACAAGCAACGAGGGGACTACGTGCAGATTGAGTTTGCGCCATCCAGGCAATCGACACTGGGTGTGGAATGGGAGTTGGCGCTCGTCAATGCACGCACCGGGGAACTGGTCTCCGTCGCGAACGATGTGCTCAAGGGCGTGGCCGCGAACCACCCGGACCTCAACGAAGACGACGAACACCCCCACATCAAGCGCGAACTGCTCCTGAACACGGTGGAACTCGTTACCGGAATCTGCGAAACGGTCAAGGAAGCCAAAGAGGACCTTAGCCGCTCCCTCGCCGCTGTCCGCGAAGTCACCGACCCCATGGGAGTGGAGGTGTTCTGCGCAGGCAGCCATCCCTTCAGCCCTCCCCTGCTCCAACCGGTCACCGACAAGGAGCGCTACGCCAAGCTGATCGAGCGCACCCAATGGTGGGGACGCCAAATGGTCATCTATGGTGTCCACGTCCACGTGGGCATCGATCGCCGGGACAAAGTACTCCCCATCCTGGACGGCCTGGTCAACTACTTCCCGCACTTCCAGGCGTTATCCGCCTCCAGCCCCTTCTGGGCCGGCGAAGAAACCGGCTACGCATCCCAGCGGGCCCTCATGTTCCAGCAACTCCCCACCGCTGGCCTGCCGTTCCAATTCGAAACCTGGGAAGCATACGAGTCCTATGTCCAGGACATGTTCACCACCGGTGTCATTGACGCCATCTCTGAGATCCGTTGGGACATCAGGCCCGTCTCCAACCTGGGCACTATCGAGATGCGCATTTGCGATGGCCTCGCCACCCTTGAGGAAGTGGGTGCGATCGCCGCACTGACGCAGTGCCTCGTGGACGAGTTCTCCTCCATCCTCGACGCCGGCGGAAGCATCCCAACCATGCCTCCTTGGCACGTCCAGGAGAACAAGTGGCGTGCCGCCCGCTATGGCATGGAAGCCATCATCATCCTGGATGCCAAGGGCAACGAGCAGTTGGTCACCGAGCACCTCGCAGAAACCGTCGCACGCTTGGAACCCGTGGCAGCCAAGCTCGGCTGCTCGGAAGAACTGGCCGACGTCATGAAGATCATCGAACGCGGCGCCAGCTACCAGCGCCAGCGCCGTGTGGCCGCCGAACACAACGGGGACCTGCAGGCAGTGGTCATGGACCTCGTGCAGCAGATGCGCAAAGGCCCCGACGCATAGTTAGTGGAACGCGCAGTTGGCTGGAACGCGTAGTTGCTGAAAGGCGTAACTTACGCAGCCACCGACACCGTAGTAACGGGCATGGAGGAATCCGGTGCGAAGGCAATTCCGCTGGGCCCGATTCCGGCCATGATCAGTTGAGCACCAAGGGCTGCCACCATGGCACCGTTGTCCGTGCAGAGACCCAGCGGCGGCACGTGCAGCTTGATGCCCGCCGAGACGCAGCGTTGACCCGTCAATTCACGCAGCCGCGAGTTGGCAGCAACGCCTCCACCAAGGAGCACGTCAGTAATGCCGTTCTCCTTGCAGGCCAGGACTGCCTTGGAACTGATGACGTCAACTACGGCTTCCTGGAATGCTGCTGCGATATCGGCTACAGGTACTTCCTCACCGCGGGCTTCGAATTGCTCCACGCATCTGGCCACCGCGGTTTTCAGGCCGCTGAAGGACCAGTCGTAGCGGTGCGGTCCCTTTTCCTCTGCGGTGCCCATGTATTTGGGCTGCGTGAGGCCGCGCGGAAAGCGGATGGACTTGGGATTGCCCTGGCGTGCGAGTTTGTCGATGGCTGGACCACCGGGGTAGCCAAGGCCCAGGATCCGGGCCACTTTGTCGCAGGCTTCGCCGGCGGCGTCATCGATGGTGGACCCCAGGAGTTCCACGTCATCTGTGATGCTGCGGATACGGAGGATCTCCGTGTGGCCACCCGAAACCAGAAGTGCACCGAGCTTCGGCGGCAACTGGCCGTCACCCAAGCCGGCGCCAGCACCGGCGTCGGGCCTTGAATCCAGCAGCCCCACGCCAACGTGCGCTACGAGGTGATTGATCGCGTAGAGCGGCTTGCCCGTGGCGACGGCCAGGGCCTTCGCGGCGCAGACACCCACCATGAGGGCGCCGGCCAGGCCGGGACCCGAGGTGACAGCAATGGCATCGATGTCCTCCAGGGTCACCCCGGCTTCATGCAGCGCTTCCTGGAGCGTGGGGACAAAGGCATCCAAGTGGGCGCGCGAGGCGATCTCCGGGATGACGCCACCAAAACGCACGTGCTCGTCCATGGACGAGGACACCGTGTTGGTCAGCAGCGTTGTACCGCGCACGATTCCGACGCCCGTTTCGTCGCAGGACGATTCGATGCCCAGCACCAACGGCTGCTTCGGCTGTTCTGGATAAGGGCCGCTCACGCGTTGGCTCCTTCTGGCTCGTTAAGTGTCATGAGTTATTCAGTGGCAGGCGCATGATCAACGCGTCCGTCCCGTCCCGGTAGTACCGCGGCCGGACGTGAATCTGTTCGAATCCGAAGCGCAGATACAACTGCTGTGCACGAGGGTTGTCAGCGCGCACCTCCAGGAGGACGTCCGCCGCGCGACGCCGCCGTGCCTCTTCAATCAGTTCGGTCAGGATTGCCGAACCGATGCCTTTGCCTTCAAATTCGGGAACGACGGCGATCGTCTGGACGTCCGCAATTGGCTCAATGCACATCAATCCGGCGTACGCCACGATCTGGCCCTCAACTTCAGCCACCACATAGCGGCGTGTGTCGGGCTGGGACAACTCGTCGAAGAACATCTGCAGGGGCCAGGCATCCACGGGGAACAATCGACGTTCCAAGGCTTCCACGGCCGGGACGTCAGCCTCGGTCATGTCGCGCAGGGAAACTCCTGCGAGCTCCAGTTTGGGCGAAAGTTTCATCGTTCCCCTTTCATCACAGGGCACGTTTCCTGGGACCCGGCACCTGGGCGTCCGATTCGCGCAAGTACAAAGGTGTGGAATCCAAGAGTTCCTGCCCTGCCGTTAACCGGGCCAGCGCGACCTGGCCAAGGGAGGCCGCGTCCGGCTGGGTGTCGGCAAAATCTTCGTCCGCACGGAGGACGTCGGCGTACAGGCCAGCGCCCGCACCGAACACGGGCAGGTCCGGCAATTCCGAGGCGAAACCCACATGCGGTCCGTCGATGAGCTGGGGAAGCTGGCTCTCCTCCAGGACGTACCGCGCCCAGTAGACCTCTTTGCGCCGGGCGTCAGTGGCCACCAGGAATTCGGGAACAGCGGCAGTTGACTCCGCTACTTCGAGGGCGATCGCATCAAGGCTCATCAGGCCATACAGCGGCTTGTTCCAGACGAAAGCCAGGGTGCGTGCGGTTGCAATACCCGAGCGCAGCCCGGTAAACGGTCCGGGGCCCACCCCTGCGACGATCACGTCAATATCCGCACCGGTGACGCCGGCTCCTGCCAGGAGCTTCTCGATGCCGGGAGCAAGGACTTCGGCATGGCTTCGCGTGTCCTCAGTGGCGAAGGAATCCACCACGCCTTCCATGGCAACGTCCGAAATCAGCGCAGCACTGGCCACTGCAGAGGTATCAATGGCCAAGATCAGCATCAGTGGCCTCCTTCGGAGATCGTGGTTTCAAGAAGCTTCGGAGCCTCGACCCACCGTGGGCCGAAACCGCGGAAAACGATGGTGCGGGGTTCGTCGTCGTCATCAGTGTCAAAGTCCAGGACCGTGCCGCTGTCCGCGACCTTGGTGGCCGGCACAAGGCCTGCGCCACCCACAGACCGATGAAGATCCACTTCCAGGCGGCTGTCCGAGAGGTGCTCCACCCGGTCCCTCCCCCACTCCACCACGGTTACGGACGAGTCCATGGTGTTCTCGAGATCAATGTCATCGATCTCGGCGGCTGATTCCAGCCTGTAGGCGTCGACGTGGACCAGGTCCGGGCCACCGGGGCGCGGGCCATCCGGAAGGTTGGGATGGATCCGAACCAGCACGAACGTAGGCGAGATGATCCCGGCACGTACGCCCAAGCCCTCTCCCAGCCCCTGGGTGAAGGTCGTCTTCCCCGCACCCAACTCTCCGGTCAGGACAAGGAGGTCCCCCGCCTCAAGTACCCCGCCCAGTGCTGCGCCGAGCGCGTGGGTCTGCTCCGCCGTCGTGACCTTCAGGTGGCGTTCCCACAGCGGTTCGCTTGGTTCGATCAGTGGTTCGTTCACAGCGTCGCCGATTCCGAAGCTGCCCGGGTGCCGCGTTGTACCTCCGGTTGTGCCTCAGGCTGTGTCGAAGCCTCGTTGACGTAGCTGCGGGGCACCCGCGGGCTTATGCGGGTGACGATCTCATAGTTGATGGTTCCCGCTGCGGCCGCCCAGTCATCCGCGGTGGGGCCGCCATCGGCGCCGTCGCCGAACATCACAGCTTCGCTGCCCTTGAGTCCGGCCGCTTCTTCAGGGGTGAGCGGTCCAAGATCAATCACCATCTGGTCCATCGCGATCTGGCCCACCACAGGGTAGGTGATGCCGTTGACGCGAACTGGGCCGCCAGTAGCGATGCGGGGGACGCCATCGGCATAACCCAAGGGAACCAGGCCCAGCGTGCTCTCCTCGCTGGTGTGGTACTTCAGGCCGTAGGAAACGCCTTGCCCCTGCGGAACCTTTTTGCAGTTGGAGAGGAGCGTGCGGACGGTCATGGCGGCGTGCAGGCCAAGTTCGGCGGACGTAACCCCTTCGAAGGGCGACAACCCGTAGATGCCGAGCCCGACGCGGATGAGGTCGAAGTGCGAATCCGGCCGCGACAGGGCTGCGGGAGTGTTGGCGATGTGCCTGACCTCGGTATCAACGCCGGCATCCTCAGCGATGGCGAGTGCGTCACGGAAAACCGCCAATTGTTGGTCCGTTTCGGGCCGGTGCGGCTCGTCGGCGACGGCAAGGTGGGAGAAAATGCCAACGACGCGAAGCAGGCCTTCGTCCTGGTATTCCATGGCCTGGCCCACCAACTGGTCCCAGTCGGCGATGGGGCAGCCATTGCGGCCCAGCCCTGTATCCACCTTCAGATGGACCCGCGCTGGGCGCTCCTGTTCGCGGGCGGCCGCCACGACGGCGTCGAGCTCCCAACCAGAAATCCCGACGTCAATGCCGGCGGCAACTGCGGCTTGGAAGTTGCTTTCTTGGGTGTGCAGCCAGGCCAATAAAGGTGCCTCAATGCCGGCGGCCCGCAAGGCGAGCGCCTCTGAAATGTGGGCGACGCCGAGCCAGGCCGCTCCGGCGTCGAGGGCTGCACGTGCCACCTGAACCACGCCATGGCCATAAGCGTCAGCCTTCACCACAGCCATGACGGAGGCCGGGGAGGCGATCGCGACAAACTGACGAACGTTGTGCCGCACGGCCTCAAGATCGATCACTGCGGAACGCTCAAGCACCGCTGACTTTGCTATGGAGGTCCTGGACCCGATCCCGATATCTGCAGCTGCTTCGTAAGTCACCCTAGAGATTCTAGTGGTGTGGGTGAAGAGGGGTTAACTGCCGGCTCTGCTACTGGGCATCTGACAAGTGGGCAATCGTGGCGCGGGCGCGCCGTTGGGCCTCGGCGGGGATGTCCTTCACGATCGGCTCAAGGAAGGCGAAACGCCGCAACCACTGGCTCGACTGGCGTTCCTTCCGTGCGTTGGCACGCTGCCACCAGTCCGCGATGTCGCCCCAGCCGGGCGCGGCCAAGGACCCGCCCACTTGTTGTACGGCCAGCGAGGCACAGAGGTTCGCGAATCGCAGGCGGTCCCCCAATCTCCACCCTGCCAGACACCCCACAATGAAGGCCGCCCCGAAACAATCGCCTGCGCCCGTCGGATCGTAAGCATTCACCGGCAACGACGGCACCCATTCCTCTTCGCCCGTCTCTGAGTCCACGGCCATGGCGCCCTGCGCTCCGAGCGTCACCACAGCTACCGGAACCCGATCGGCCAACGAATACAGCGCCGCCCAGGGATCGCTCTTGCCCGTGAATGCCATGGCCTCCGGCGCATTCGGAAGGAAAGCGTAAAAGTGTTCGAGTTGGTCCAGCCTGCGCTGTGACCACTCTCCGCTGGGATCCCAGCCCACCACGCCGAAAAGCTTGGTTCCCGCGGCCTTCGCCGCCAGCATCCAGGGTTCCAACTCCTCGCCCAGGTCCGCGACGGCGGCGAGCGCCTTGGGTGGCTGCCCGATCAGGTCCGAGGCCTTGATCGGCGCCGGGTGCCCGTGGGTGACCATGGATCGATCCTGGTTCACGCACATGGACACCGTCACCGGCGAGTGCCAGCCCGGGACGCGACGCGACAGGGACAAGTCCACATGCTCCTGGCTTTCAAGGATCTGCCAGTTGTAATCCCCGTAACCGTCGTCGCCAAAGGCTGCCGCCAGGTTGGTCCTCAGGCCAAGCCGGGCCGCAGCGATCGCTTGGTTGGCAACCCCACCCGGGCAGCTGCCCATGCCTTCGCTCCACACTTCAGTGCCGGGCTCGGGAGAGTGCGGGAGTCCGGTGAAAATGATGTCCTGGAAGACCGTTCCAGCCAGGAGAAGGTCGCATTGGCCCTCGCCGTCCGTGCGGACGGCGGCAAGGGGATCAAAACGTCGCTGGGGCATTGCGTCCATGCACGGCACACTACGCTGCGCCTTCCGGGCTGCATAGACTCGGATCATGCGGCTCATGATCGCCGGTGGCGGCGGATTCCGGGTACCCCTTGTGTACCGTGCCTTATGCACGGGTCCGTTCGCGGGACTGGTGCACGAGGTGGTGCTCTACGACGTCGATCCCGCACGTCTCGCCGCCATCCAGGCAGTTCTCCGGGATATGCCCACCCCGGAAGGCTCCCGGCCCGCCGTCGTGATTTCCACGGACCTGAGGCAGGCACTCACCGGCACCGATATGGTCTTTGCGGCGATCCGCCCGGGCGGGACCGAAGGACGGATCGCCGACGAACGCGTGGCCTTGGACCTCGGCTTGCTGGGCCAGGAGACCACGGGCGCGGGCGGCATCTCCTACGCCCTCCGCTCCATTCCGCACATGCTGGAGCTCGCCGAGGGAATGCGGCGCTATTGTCCGGATGCGTGGCTCATCAACTTCACCAACCCCGCCGGGATGGTGACCGAGGCGCTTGTGCCGGTGCTGGGACGAAAGGTGATTGGCATCTGCGATTCCGCCGGCGGCTTGGTCCAGCGCGCGGCAAGGGCCGCCGGTTCACCGCTCCAAGAAGGAACGCTCGACGGCGTGGGCTACTTCGGGTTGAACCACCTGGGCTGGCTTTACCGGCTGGCGCCCGGTGGCCGGGACCTGCTGCCCGGACTGTTGTCGGATCGTGGGGCGCTCGAAACGATCGAAGAAGGGCGTTTGTTCGGCCAGCACACTCTGGACAAACTCGGTTGCCTGCCCAATGAATACCTTTACTACTACTACGCCACCGAGCAAGCGACGGAAGCCATCCTGAAGCAAGGCGAAACGCGTGGGGCGTCCATCCACCAGCAACAGAGCTCGCTCTACCCTTCCCTCGTGGAATCCCCGGACGCCTACGCCATGTGGGATGCGGCCCGGCGCTCCCGCGAGGAAGGCTACCTGGCTGAGGCCCGGACGCATGGGGAGCACCGCGACGAAGACGACCTCGCCGGGGGTGGCTATGAGCGTGTGGCGTTGTCCGTGATGCGGGCTCTATCCGGAGGTGGGACGGTCCAGCTGATCCTCAATGTGCCCAATTCACCCGTCGCAGGCTCTTTACCAAGTGAGGCGGAAGTCGCCGTGCCCGGGCTGCCGGGGGACGCCGTCGTCGAAGTTCCCTGCGAGGTAACACCCGACGGCGCCCTGCCGCTTGCGCAGGAACGGCCCGGAGGCCAGTTCCTCACCTTGATGCAACACGTCAAGGAAGTGGAGCGGCTGACGGTCCGGGCAGTGCGTGACCGTGACCGCGATGCTGCACTGCAAGCCTTTGCCGCCCACCCGCTGGTAGGTTCGGCGTCGCTGGCCGATGAACTCCTTGAGGGCTACGAGGCAGCCTTCCCGGAACTCCGCGGACTCTGGAAGTGACTTCTCAGCATTTCTAGAGCTTCCCAGAGCTCCTAGAGCTTCCGGTACATCACGTGCAGGCCAACGTACCCAATTTCGGGGTGGTTGAAGGCCTCGGGAACCGTGGCCAGGATGCGGAAACCCATGGATTGCCACAACCACACCGCCCGGACGTTGCTCTCCACCACAGCATTGAATTGCATGGAGCGGAATCCTGCCGCTTTGGCTTCTTTTAGGGAGTAGGCACACAGCGCCCGTGCAATTCCCTGGCCCGAATGTTTGGAGCTCACCATATACCCGGCGTTCGCCACATGACTGCCGCCACCGGCCTGGTTCGCATGGAACTCCCCAGTGCCCAGGATTTCGCCTCTCTGACGGTGCCCGTCCGCAGTACGCACGGCCACGAATGTCTGGCCAGGCGCTTCCTTCATCCACTTGGCACGGGCAGCTTCTTCAGTGGTGTCGCGGTCCCAGGTGAAGGTCTCCCCCTCGCGGAGGATGGGCTCCATGAGGGACCAGATGCCGGGCCAATCTTCGGGCGTGGCTGGGCGGATGTCGAAAAGGGTTTCTTGGCTCACAGCGCACACGCTAGCAGCCTTGTCCACATAGCCGGGATCGGCGCCATGTGGTGCTGGGCTTCAGGAGTAGTGTT
This sequence comes from Paenarthrobacter sp. 10L412, assembly GCF_056395565.1. Classification (NCBI taxonomy): domain Bacteria; kingdom Bacillati; phylum Actinomycetota; class Actinomycetes; order Micrococcales; family Micrococcaceae; genus Paenarthrobacter; species Paenarthrobacter sp. 10L412. Next base: position 15,240 of record NZ_JBFTJT010000006.1, read on the forward strand.
TTCTGCAGGGCAAAAGTGGTTTGGCTTCATAAGTTAGTTTCATACGAAGGAGGAAAGTGTGCCGTTGATCCGCCGCGTGGCATTCCTTTCACTGCACACCTCCCCCATGGAGCAGCCAGGGGCCGGCGACGCTGGTGGAATGAACGTCTATGTCCGCGCTTTGGCCATGGCCCTGGCCGAGTCCGGTGTGGAGGTAGAGATCTTCACCCGTTCCACCAAAGCCGGCCAGGCCGCCGTCGAGCATCCAGGACCCGGCGTGTGCGTCCACAACGTGATGGCCGGACCCCGGCGGAAAGTCCCCAAGGAAGAATTGCCTGCCCTGCTCCACCAGATGGTGGAGGAGATCGATCGGATCCGGCAGCAGCAGCCCCACGGCCGTTACGACGCCATCCATTCGCACTACTGGGTGTCCGGGGTTGCGGGGCTGGAATTGTCTGAGCTCTGGGGTGTTCCGTTGGTCCACACCATGCACACCATGGCCAAGGTCAAGAATCTTGTTCTCGAATCCGGCGAGCGCCCCGAACCGCGGCGTCGGGAAGACGGCGAGCAGCGGATTGTTGATGGGGCTACCCGCCTCATCGCCAATACTCCAGCCGAGGCAGAAGAGCTCGTCTCCCACTACGGAGCCGATATCGACAAGATCGACGTCGCACCTCCCGGCGTGGATCTCAAAGTCTTCACACCATCCTTCCGTCGCAAGTCGCGCGGCCAGCGGGACGTCAGGCCGGACAGCTTCCACATTCTGTTCGCAGGCCGGATCCAACGGCTTAAGGGTCCCCAGGTCTTCGTCAAAGCAGCTGGTCTCCTGCGGAAGCGCAGGCCGGACATCGATCTGGAAATGACCATTCTGGGTTCGCTCAGCGGCGCCAAGGACTTCAACCTGCAGCACATTATCGAAGAGGCCGGGCTGGCCGACGTCGTCACCCATCGCCCGCCGGTTGTAGCGCCCGAGCTCGCCAGCTGGTTCCGCTCCGCCGACGTCGTGGTGATGCCCTCATTCAGCGAATCCTTCGGCCTTGTGGCCTTGGAAGCACAGGCGTGCGGGACCCCCGTGGTAGCCACCAATGTGGGTGGGCTCTCACGCGCCATTTCCGATGGCCGGACGGGTATCCTTGTGGATGGTCACGATCCTTCCGACTGGGCTGATGCCCTCGAGGATTTGTACGACGACGTACAGACTCGCGAGGACATGGGCCGTTTAGCCGCGACCCATGCCGAATCCTTTGGCTGGCAGCGCACTGCTGCGATCACTTTGGAAAGCTATCGCGAGTCTGTTGGCGGCCTGCTGGTCCCCCGGCGGTGAACCTCACGCAGTTACCCGCTGGTGACTGGTAGATTGTCGCGCACAGCGTAGGCAGGGCGCAGAGCGCCAGCCCACACAGCGGAAGCACTAAGCCGAAGGACAACGATGTCTGAAAACAAGGGCCTGAGCGATCTTGAGATAGCCCATAACGCCACCATCCTGCCCATCGAAGAGATTGCGCGACGAGCGGGCATCAACGTGGACGCACTGGAACTGTATGGGCCTTACAAAGCCAAGATCAATCCGGCAAAGCTTGTGCTCCCTGAGGGCAAGGCGCCCGGCAAAGTGGTCCTCGTTTCAGCCATGTCCCCCACGCCTGCGGGCGAAGGCAAATCGACAACCACTGTAGGCCTTGCCGATTCCCTCGCACGCGCCGGCCACAAAGTAATGATCGCACTCCGCGAACCGTCACTTGGGCCGATCCTTGGCATGAAGGGAGGAGCAACCGGAGGCGGCTACTCCCAGGTACTGCCCATGGACGATATCAACCTCCACTTCACTGGCGACTTCCACGCCGTCACCTCGGCCAACAACGCCCTCATGGCACTCGTGGACAACCACATCTTCCAAGGCAACCACCTCGGAATCGACCCCCGCCGCATGACGTTCAAGCGGGTCATCGACATGAACGACCGCTCCCTACGGGAAATCATTATCGGGCTCGGCGGTCCCGCCCAGGGCGTACCCCGGCAAGATGGCTTTGATATCACAGTGGCCTCCGAAATCATGGCCGTATTCTGCCTCGCCGCGAACTTGGACGACCTCCGGACGCGCTTGGGCCGGATCACCTTCGGCTATACCTTCGACCGCCAGCCGGTAACCGTTGCGGACCTTGGTGTGGAAGGTGTCCTGACATTGCTCTTGAAGGACGCCATCAAACCAAACCTTGTCCAGACCATCGCCGGGACGCCGGCGCTGGTCCACGGTGGACCCTTCGCCAACATTGCCCACGGGTGTAACTCGCTCATCGCAACGCGGACTGCCCAGCAACTTGCCGACATCGTGGTCACCGAGGCCGGCTTCGGCGCGGACCTGGGTGCCGAAAAGTACATGGACATAAAGTCGCGCGTCGCTGACGTGGCGCCGTCCGCCGTCGTTGTTGTGGCAACGATCCGTGCGCTCAAGATGCAAGGCGGAGTTCCAAAGGAGAACCTCAGCGAGCCCAACGTGGACGCCGTGGCCGCTGGGGTGGAAAACCTCAAACGCCATGTTGGAAATATTGCCAAGTTCGGCATTTCGCCAGTCGTCGCCATCAACAAATTCGCCACTGACACCGACGAAGAACTTCAGTGGCTGCTGAAGTGGTGCGCAGCGGAAGGCGTGGAAGCCGCCGTCGCCGATGTCTGGGGCCGTGGCGGCGGAGGCGACGGCGGGGATGAACTCGCGTCCAAGGTGGCAGCGGCAGTGCAAGGGCCGTCAAATTTCCACCACTTGTACCCACTTGAACTTTCTGTGGAGGACAAGATCCGGACCATTGTGCAGGAGATCTACGGCGCCGACGGCGTGGAATTTTCCGTCCCGGCACAGAAGCGGCTCGTGGACATCCAGAAGAATGGGTGGGGCGGGCTCCCCGTCTGCATGGCCAAGACGCAGTACTCGTTCACCGACGATGCGTCCAAGCTCGGGGCGCCAAAGGGATTCCGCGTACATGTACGCGAACTCATTCCAAAAACGGGTGCTGGCTTCATTGTCGCCCTGACCGGAGCCGTCATGACCATGCCCGGTCTGCCCAAAGAACCGGCCGCCATGCGCATGGACGTCGGTCCCGACGGCAACCCCACTGGCCTCTTCTGACCTTCTCTCACATCCGGGCCGCTTTCCACCGATGCTCTATCACCTCCAACGGCATCCCCACCGATGCTCTATCACGTCCAACGGCATCCCCACCGATGCTCTATCACGTCCAACGGCATCCCCACCGATGCTCTATCACCTCCACCGGCATCCCCACCGATGCTCTATCACCTCCACAGGATCCCAAAAGCGTCAGGACGTGAGAGAAGGACCGCCGAAAAGCGTCAGGACGTGAGAGAAGGACCGCCCAAAAGCGTCAGGACGTGAGAGAAGGACCGCCGAAGAGCGTCAGGATGTGAGAGAGCATCGGAAGCACAAAAGACGCCCTCCCATGCGAGTGGGAGGGCGTCTTTTGTCAGCGCTCGGGCTTTAGCCGTCGGGCTTTAACGCAAGGGTTAGCGCTCGATGTCGCCGCGGATGAAGGCTTCCACTTTGTCGCGGGCGATGTCGTCGTTGAACTGCTCCGGCGGGGACTTCATGAAGTAGCTGGACGCGGAGAGCAGCGGGCCGCCGATGCCGCGGTCCAGGCCAATCTTGGCGGCGCGAATGGCGTCGATGATCACACCAGCGGAGTTCGGGGAATCCCATACTTCGAGCTTGTATTCCAGGGATACGGGAGCATCACCGAAGTTGCGGCCCTCGAGGCGGACGAAGGCCCACTTGCGGTCATCAAGCCAGGCAACGTAATCGGACGGCCCGATGTGGACGTCATCAGCGTGAAGCTCAGCCTCAACGTTGGAGGTGACGGCCTGCGTCTTGGAGATCTTCTTGGACTCGAGGCGATCGCGCTCAAGCATGTTCTTGAAGTCCATGTTGCCGCCAACGTTCAGCTGGTACGTGCGGTCCAAGGTGACGCCGCGGTCCTCGAACAGCTTGGCCATCACGCGGTGGGTGATGGTGGCACCGATCTGGCTCTTGATGTCGTCGCCCACGATCGGAACACCGGCTGCAGTGAACTTGTCAGCCCACTCCTTGGTTCCGGCAATGAAGACGGGGAGAGCGTTGACGAAGGCCACGCCGGCGTCGATGGCACACTGGGCGTAGAACTTGGCAGCCTGCTCCGAACCAACGGGCAGGTAGCAAACCATGACGTCTACCTTGGCTTCGCGGAGGGCAGCAACGATGTCGACGTCCTCCTCGGGAGCTTCGACGATGGTCTCGCGGTAGTACTTGCCCAGGCCGTCAAGGGTATGTCCACGCTGAACGGTGACTCCGGTGGCAGGGACGTCGGCGATCTTGATGGTGTTGTTTTCGCTGGCGCCGATGGCGTCGGCCAGGTCCAGTCCAACCTTCTTGCTATCAACGTCGAAAGCAGTAACGAACTGAACATCGTTGACGTGGTACTGGCCGAACTCGACGTGCATCAGACCCGGAATCGTGGCCTTGGGGTCAGCGTCGCGATAGTACTGAACACCTTGGACCAACGATGCGGCGCAGTTTCCTACGCCGACAATGGCAACACGAATCGGATGTGAAGACACGGAACTCCTTTTGAGAACTAAACCTCAGGTGCCAGGCGCAAACTCTGACTGAGCTCAGAGCACGACTGATTGGCACGGCGCCAGTTGGCGCACTCTTGCATTGTAGCCAACAGAGAAGGGGCCGGCTTTGTTCCCGCCGGCCCCTCCTGTTTTATGTCTTTCGTCTTGGTTTACTCCTGCGCCCACAGATTGATGTCGGATTCGACGGCGAATTCGTCGATCGCAGTCAGCTCATCAGTAGTGAACTTCAGGTTGTTGATGGCACTCAGCGTGTCTTCAAGCTGCGAAACGCTGGAGGCCCCAACAAGCGCGGATGTTACGGGAGAGCCCTTCGGCTGGTCACGGAGAATCCATGCAATGGCCATCTGTGCCAGGGTCTGTCCCCGGCCCTCGGCGATGGCGTTGAGTCCCCGAACGCGGTCCAGCTTGTCCTCCGTCAATGCGGATTCGGAGAGGAACCGTTCCTTGGCGGCCCGCGAGTCGGCCGGAACACCATTGAGGTAGCGGTTGGTCAGCATCCCCTGGGCAAGAGGCGAGAAGGCGATGGAGCCGGCGCCCACCTGGTCCAGTGCCTCGTAGAGGTTCGGCGAACCGTTCTCGGTCCATCGGTTCAGCATGGAGTAGCTGGGCTGGTGGATCAGCAGCGGCGTGCCGAGTTCCTTCAGGATCCGGGCTGCCTCGAGCGTCTGCTCGGGGGTGTAGGAAGAGATACCTGCGTACAAGGCTTTGCCGGACCGGACCGCGTAGTCCAGCGCCCCCATGGTTTCCTCCAACGGCGTCTCGGGGTCCGGACGGTGGCTGTAGAAGATATCCACGTAGTCCAGGCCCATGCGCTGCAGGGACTGGTCAAGGCTGGAGATCAGGTACTTGCGGGAACCCCATTCACCATAGGGGCCCGGCCACATGTAGTAGCCGGCCTTGGTGGATATGACGAGCTCGTCACGGTACGGCTTGAAGTCTTCCTTCAGGTGGCGCCCGAAGTTCGTTTCTGCCGACCCATCCGGCGGGCCATAGTTGTTGGCGAGGTCGAAGTGGTTGACACCCAGATCGAACGCACGGCGCAGAATGGCGCGCTGTTCGTCGAACCGCTTGTCGTCGCCGAAGTTGTGCCAAAGGCCCAGCGAGATAGCGGGGAGCTTGAGACCACTGCGTCCCACGCGGCGGTAGGGCATGGTTTCGTAGCGGTTTTCCGCAGCCGAATAAGTCATACGTACCATCCTGCCACTGCACAGATCACGGTGTTCGGGCTGTCCGCAATGTGGGCGCCGTCACCCTTGTCGCTGCTCGCCTTGCTGGACACGCACGACGGCGGCGCTCCCGCCCGGAAGGGTCAGCGAACCGTCCTCGAGGACTGCTTCGGTGTCGGTTGCCAGCAGCAGGGACCCACCCATAGGCGAATCCAACGGCTCGTCTCCAAAGTTGCACACCACGCGGATGGTGCCGCGGGTCATCTCCAGCCAGTGCTCGTCGTCGTCGAACTCCACCGTGGTCTCGCCAAAACCACCGTTCACCAGCTCCGGCGTATTCCGGCGCAGCTGTGCTAAATCCCGATACAGCTGCAGCAGGCGGGCGTGGTCCCCGGCGCCGGGCTCGCTCCAGTCCAGCTTTGAGCGCTTGAAAGTTTCGGGGTCCTGGGGATCGGGCACAACGGCAGGATCCCAGCCCATCCGTTCAAATTCCTTGATCCGACCCTTCGCCGTGGCCTCCCCCAATTCCGGTTCGGGGTGGGAGGTGAAGAACTGCCACGGCGTGGAAGCCCCAAATTCCTCTCCCATGAAAAGCATGGGTGTGAAGGGCGATGTCATGGTCAGCACTGCGCCGATCGCCAACCGACCAAATGACAGTGACGCAGTTAGCCGGTCACCGGTGGCACGGTTGCCGATTTGATCGTGGTTTTGCAGGCAAACTACCAAGGCGGAAGGATGCGCGAGGTCGTGCCGGATCGGCCGGCCGTGGTGACGTCCCCGGAAACTTGAGTAGCTGCCATCGTGGAGGAAGCCGTGCTCAAGGACTTTGGCGAGGACAGCGAGGGACTCGAAGTCGGCGTAGTACCCGGTGGTTTCACCGCTCAGGTTCACGTGCAGGGCGTGGTGGAAGTCGTCGCTCCATTGGCCTTCCAAGCCATAACCGTTGTCCCTACGGGGGTAGATGAGCCGCGGATTGTTCAAGTCCGATTCCGCAATCAGGGTTTTAGTAACCCCGGTCTCCGCTTCGATCTGGTCTCCCAGCTCGCCAAAGTCCTCAAGGATGTGCACGGCACGTTCGTCCCGCAGGGCGTGCACGGCGTCGAGCCTGAGCCCGTCTACGTGATAGTCGCGGAGCCACATCGCCGCATTCTCCAGGATGTACCGGCGAACCTCGTCGGACCCAGGACCATCGAGGTTTACCGAATCACCCCACGTGTTGCCTTCCCCCGATTTCAGGTAGGGGCCAAATTTGGCAAGGTAATTGCCGCTGGGTCCAAGATGGTTATAGACCACGTCCTGGATGACCCCCAAGCCAGCGGCGTGGGCGGCGTCGACGAACCGTTGGTAGGCCTCCGGGCCACCGTAGGGCTCGTGGATGGCGTACCAAAGCACGCCGTCGTAGCCCCAGTTGTGAACTCCGTTAAATGCATTGACCGGGAGCAGTTCAATGAAGTCGACGCCCAAGTCCACCAAGTAGTCCAGTTTCCGGGCGGCAGCGTCAAGTGTGCCTTCGGGAGTGAACGTGCCCAGGTGGAGCTCATAAATGACGGATCCTTTGAGGCTGCGACCCTTCCACTGAGCATCCCCCCACTGGTAGGCGGCAGGGTCGAAGGTAGCGGACAATCCGTGCACCCCGTTCGGCTGCCGCCTCGAGCGCGGATCGGGGAACGGTCCCTCGCCGTCCACGACGTAGCCGTACGCAACCGCGTCGCCTTCCTGGCCAGTGACCTCGGCCGACGCGCGCCACCAACCTGTAGCGCCGCCGTCGGGAATTTGTTCCATCTGGTGCTCGCTGCCTCCGGCGAGCAGCTTCACGGATCCGGCGTTGGGTGCCCAGACGTCGTAACGATTTTTTCCAGCAGCGTGCTCCAGCATCGTGTCCCCTGTGCTTGTTTTAGCTTGCGTTGCAGTGGCGGTGTTGGTGGGTGTTCGTGTTTTCAGCGGATCAGTCAGCGGGCACCAGCAGTGCCACCGGGTAGTGCCCCAGCAGCTTGGCGACTGCGACCGAACCGGCGTCGTACTTGGTTCCGGTCAATTCGTCGTGGCAGTTCACCGGCAGGTCGATGGCCGTGTCCCGCCAACCGCCTTCCCGCGCGAGGCGCTTGGGCAGCCGCGTGCCAACGGTGATGGCGCCAAGCGCGTCCACACCGCGGCTGAACGCAACCACGTGTTCAGCCGCCGCACCGATCGCATGCATGGGCTGGTAGCCGCCGAACAGCTCCGGCCGGTCCCGACGCAACCTGAGCGCCCTGGAGACCACCAACAGTTTGGCAGCTTCCTCCGTGAACTCAGGCCGCGCACCGGTATCGAGTTCCGCGAGAGCCGCGGTCCGGGCTTGGAAGTCCACTGGTCGCCGATTGTCGGGGTCAGTCAGTGACCCGTCCCGGAACTCTGTGCCCTGATAGACGTCCGGAACGCCGGGCATGGTCAGTTGGATGAGCTTGGCCGAAAGCGAGTTCGAGGTTCCATGAGGTTCCAGTTCCTCGACGAAATTCTCCAGCGCGGCAGCGACCTCGGGGACATCAAAAACGGCGTCGACGGCGGCAGCCAAGTGACGCTCGAAATCCAGGTTGGGGTCGGTCCAGTTGGTCGAATTACCGGCTTCGCGGGCGGCCTTGAGCGCATACGATTGGAGGCGCCCGCGATCGGCGGGCCAAGCGCCTGCAATGGACTGCCAAACGAGGGCGGCCAGCGGACCGTCCGGGATGGGCGCCAGCTCCTGGACAGTGCCAAGGAAGAGTTCCCATTCGGGAACAGATTCGGAAATGACCGAAATCCTGGCCCGGGCGTCCTCGCTGCGCTTGGTGTCGTGGGTGCTCAGCGTGGTCATGGAGAGCGGGATCTCTGCCTGACGACGTGCCATGCGCTCGTGGAACCCATCAGGGGAAAGCGCAAATTCAGTGGGATCAGCGCCCACTTCGGTGAGCGTCCCCAAGCGTGTGTAGCGGAAGAATGCGGTGTCCTCCACACCCTTGGCCATAACCATGCCGGAGGTCTGTTGGAAACGGCGGGCGAGTTCCCCGGTGGTATCAGTCAGGAGAGGCCTCAGCCCGTTCAGCACAGACCGGAGCCCCGGCCGATGTTGCCCTGCGCGTTCCATGGCTTCTTCCAGGATCTCCTGGCCGTGCGGAAGGTAGGTCCTGTAGACGGGGAACCAGCAAATAATCTCCGCCAGGGCATCGGCTACCTGGGCGCGGGGCAATTCCGGCGACTCAGGAACAAGCCGGGACAACCGGAGGATTTCAGACCTCAGGATGCCATCGGCGATGCGCCGTTTGGTCCCGTGGATCATGTTCCCATAGTCAGCCGGCTGGGCTGCATCCCGCAGCCGGGCATCGAGGGAGTCCAGGTATTCCTCGGCTGCTGGGTCCACGAACAGGCGGTCTACGTCCGCCAGCGCGTCATACCCTGTGGTGCCTTCGCAATCAAAGGTTTCCGGCAGTTTCTCTCCCGGCTCAAGGATCTTCTCCACCAGGAAGTACGCCCCGCCCGTCTCCTTGCGAAGCCTTGCCAGATACCCTTCAGGATCCGCCAGCCCATCGGGGTGATCGATCCTGAGGCCATCCACCAGCTCTTCGCGGAACCACCGCACGATTTCCTCATGCGCCTCATCGAAGACCCACGGAACCTCGACGCGGACGCCGGCCAGTGTGTTCACTGCGAAGAAGCGGCGGTAGTTCAGTTCAGCGTCCGCCCGGCGCCAGCCCACCAGTTCATAGTGCTGTCGCGAATGAACGTCCTGCGGGCTGTCCCCGTCAGAAAAGCTGCCCTCGGCCAACGGAAACCGGTGATCGTAGTAGTGCAGTTCGCCGTCCACCACCGTGAGCTGCTCAAGGTCGTCATCGCTGCCGAGCACGGGGATACGGATCTTTCCGCCCCCAAAGCCCCAGTCGACGTCGAACGCTTCCGCGTACTTGGACGAGCGACCCTCCTTCAGGAGCTGCCACCACCAGGCATTCTGTCCTGGCGAGGCGACACCCATGTGGTTGGGAACAATGTCCGCCAGGATGCCAAGTCCCTTCGAGCGGGCGGCCTTGGACAACGCAGCCAGACCCTCGGCTCCGCCCCGGGCAGGATCCACGGACGAAGGATCCGTGACGTCATAACCGTGGTCTGAGCCTTCCTCCGCTGTGAGGATCGGCGATACATAGATCCAATCGACCCCAAGGTTGTGCAGGTATCCGGTGAGTTCCGCAGCGTCCTGAAGCGTAAAGCTTTGGCGGATTTGCAGCCTATACGTTGAAACGGGGGTCCTCATGAGTCCGCCTTCTTCGAAGTACGGCGCTTCCGTGCGGGTTTTGATTCCGCAACGGGCGGATCTCCCCCGTCGGAAGCGCTGACCGCCTCTGACCCATTCGCAGACCGAGCGTTCGGAGACGAATCCGTGGGCAGCGAATTCACCGCAGGAGCTGTGAGCGAAGCCGTCTCGGGTGTGTTTGTCTGACTGAGCGCAGCAAGGGAGGCTGCCACTGAATGGTCCGGCTCAGACTCTGGCGTGCTGTGGGCACGAAGCACTACAAGCGACTTCGCCGCGATCATCAGGATCTGATCCGCCTTCACGACGTCTGAATCAGCGCCTTCACCGCCGGTGTCGATCATGACGTCCCACGCCGGGGCATATTCGTCTGATGGCACGCGGAACCCGACCTCGTCCTCGTCCGCATTGAAATACAGCAGGAAATTGACGTCGGTGATCCGGCGGCCCTGTGTATCCCGTCCGTGGATACCGTCACCGTTCAAGAACACTCCAACAGAACGGCCCAGCGCGGTGTCCCAATCCGACGGCGTCATGGTGCTGGCGTCGGCATCCAGCCATACGATGTCCGGAAGCCGCTCCCCCTCGCCTCGCAGCACGGGCCGTCCGTCGAAGAATCTGCTTCGGCGGAGGCTGGGGTGTTTGGCCCGCAGGGCGCTAACAGCAGCCGTGAACTCCACCAAGGGCTGGTCAACGCTATCCCAATGGATCCAGGTGAGCTCGGAGTCCTGACAGTAACCGTTGTTATTGCCGTGCTGCGTTCTTCCAAGTTCATCGCCGTGCAGGAGCATGGGAACGCCCTGCGACAGGAAGAGCGAGGCGATGAAGTTCCGCTGCTGGCGGGCCCTTAGACCTAGAACCTTGGGGTCGTCCGTGGGGCCTTCGACGCCACAGTTCCATGAGCGGTTGTGCGATTCGCCGTCGTTGTTGCCCTCACCGTTGGCTTCGTTGTGTTTCTCGTTGTACGACACGAGGTCGGCCAGTGTGAAGCCGTCGTGGGCTGTGACGAAGTTGATGGATGCCACAGGCCGGCGCCCCGAGTGCTCGTAGAGGTCGGCAGAGCCTGTCAGACGCGAGGCAAATTCACCAAGCGTGGAGGGCTCGCCGCGCCAGAAGTCGCGGACAGTGTCCCGGTATTGGCCGTTCCATTCAGTCCATTGCGGTGGGAAGTTGCCCACCTGATATCCGCCCGGACCGACGTCCCATGGCTCGGCGATGAGCTTCACCTGGGACACAACGGGGTCCTGCTGGATGAGTTCGAAGAAGGTTGACAGCTTGTCCACGTCGTAGAATTCGCGGGCCAGCGTGGACGCGAGGTCGAAACGGAACCCGTCCACGTGCATCTCCGTCACCCAGTAGCGGAGCGAATCCATCAGCAGCTGGAGTGAATGCGGACTGCGGACATTCAAGGAATTGCCGGTGCCGGTGTAGTCCATGTAGTACTTTTGGTCGTTCTCCACCAGGCGGTAGTAGGCGGAATTGTCGATGCCCTTAAAGGACAACGTGGGCCCCAGATGGTTGCCCTCAGCCGTGTGGTTGTAAACGACGTCCAGGATGACTTCGATCCCGGCGTTGTGCAGGGATCGCACCATGGCCTTGAAGTCCTGGACCTGCTGGCCGGTATCACCCTTGGAGCTGTAACTGTTGTGCGGGGCGAAGAAGCCGATGGTGTTGTAGCCCCAGTAGTTGTTCAGGCCCTTATCCTGCAGGATGCCGTCGTTGACGAACTGGTGCACCGGCATGAGCTCGATCGCAGTAATACCCAACTTTTGAAGGTGGGAGATGACTGCGGGGTGGGCGACACCGGCGTACGTTCCGCGCTGTTCCTCGGGAACCTCTGGATGCAGCTGGGTAAGTCCCTTGACGTGGGCCTCGTAGATAACCGACTTGTGGTACGGAATCTTCAGTAGTTTGTCGCCGTCCCAGTCGAAGAACGGGTTAATGACGACGCCCAGCATCATGTGCGGCGCGGAGTCGGCGTCGTTCCGGGAGTCAGGGTCCCCCATGTTGTAGGAGAACAGTGCCGGGTCCCAGTCGATCTGCCGGTGGATGGCCTTGGCATATGGGTCCAGCAACAGCTTGTTGGGGTTGAACCGTTGGCCGGCATCGGGATTATAAGGTCCGTGTACCCGATAGCCATATTTCTGTCCCGGTTGGACTTGCGGCAGGTAGCAGTGCCACACGTAGCCGTCCACCTCGGTGACATCTACGCGGACTTCCCCGCCGTCGTCGTCGAAGAGGCACAGGTCCACTTTCTCGGCCTTCTCGCTGAACAGCGCGAAGTTGGTGCCGGTACCGTCAAAGGTGGCTCCAAGCGGATAGGCCGATCCAGGCCAGACTTCCATGCGTTCTCCTCTGGTGATGCGGATAACTTGCTGCAAGCCTACTCATGACCCCTGACACGGACAGTAACCTTACGGTCTTGAACGGTCGCATTCCGCAGTCAGCGAACCTATGACGCGCGGTACCGCTGCCATGATTGCTGAGGCTGTAAGGGGGCCACCATCAAAATCCTTCGACGCGATCGAGCCGGCGCGGCCGTGAACGCTGGCGGCAACCGCGGCTACAGCAGCCCAGCGGTCGTCCAGTTTCAAACCGAGGGCTGCGTACGCGCCGTCGTCGTCCCTGACCGAGTCCGCAGATTGCGCCAGCAATGCGCCCAGGATGCCGGCCAGGACATCGCCGCTGCCTGCGGTCGCCATCCAGGCAGTGCCCTCGGACTGGCTGAAAACAATGCCCGACGGCGAGGCCACCAGTGTGGTGGCACCCTTCAGCAGGACGGTGGCACCGGTTTGTTGGGCTGCTTGCCGTACGAAGTGCAGCGGCCGGGACTCGACGTCCTCGCGGGTCACGGCAACCTCGCCGGTGGATGGAAGGGATGCCAGCAGCGTCGCAAGTTCCCCGGCGTGGGGAGTGAGGATCCAATGCGCGGGACAACGCTCTGGCAGGATGCTCAAGGCTCCGGCGTCGACGACGACTGGCAGCTCAGCGGCCAGCGCTGACTGCGCCGCGTCCCCAACACGTCCGAGTTGATCCTCCCCGTCCACGCCAGGACCAAGCAACCATACTTGAACGCGTCCAGGATCATCCGTCTCCCACAGGGCCTCCGGAGTCCAACTCAACACATGGCGGGCCGCAGATTCCGGTCCTATATACCGGACCATGCCTGCGCCGGCCACCGCTGCCGCATGGACGCTCAGCACGGCTGCCCCTGCAAAACGAACCGAGCCCGCAACGACACCGAGGACGCCACGGGAGTATTTATGGGAGCGGCGGCCAGGCTTGGGGAGCAAGGCTTGCAGGTCCGTGGCATCAAGCCGGCGCAGCTCAGGGGTATCCAAGGAGTCTTCGATCCCAATCTGCACCAGAGCCACGCGTCCCGCACAGCCTTCGCCTGGGTCTGTCATCAAACCGGCCTTGATGCCACCGAAAGTCACTGTGACGTCGGCATCCAGCACCGGCCAGTGGACCTCCCCTGTGGCGGCATCCAATCCACTGGGGAGATCGCACGCCACCACACAACTGGGCTTCAGCTCCTGAAGGGAAGCAACCAACTCAGCAGAAGCGTCACGCAACCCGCCACGGGCGCCAGTGCCCAGGAGTGCATCGATAATGACGTCGTCGCCCGCGCACACGACGGCAAGTTCCTCTGCGTTTCCGGGATCCAAGCGCAGCACACGGCCACCTGCAGCCAGGAAAGCCGCCAGAGCCTCGGTATGGACTTCCACCGAGGCGAGTACCGCCGTCGTACGCATGCCGCGGCTGGCAAGCATGGAAGCCGCGAAGAGTCCGTCACCGCCGTTATTGCCCTTGCCAGCCAGAACCGTGACGCTGGCGCCGGTCAGCTTGCGCCGGGCCTTGACTACGCGAGCCACTTCCTGTGCCAGGCCGTAGGCGGCCCGCTGCATGAGAACAGCGCCCTCACCGGAGTCCAGGAGCGGTTGTTCCGCGTCCCTGATCTGTTGTCCGGTGAAGGCGCTGATCATCGTTATGTAAAGGTCCGTTTAGCCCTCGGCGAGGACATACGCCGTAGCGATGCCGCCATCGTGGCTCATGGACAGGTGCCAGCGCTTGACGCCCTTGGCGTCAGACACGGCCAGAACCGTTCCTTTGACCTGGACGGTAGGACCATTCTGGTCAAGGCCGATCCAGCAGTCCTGCCAGTTCATGCCAGCGGGAGCACCCAGGACCTTGGCCACCGCTTCCTTGGCAGCGAAGCGGGCAGCCAGTGATCTGGTGTTGAGTTCGCGCTCTGCGGGAACGAACAGCCTGTCCCGCAGTCCGGGGGTCCGCTCCAGCTGCCGGGCGAACCGCTCGATGTCTACGACGTCTACGCCAATGCCAACGATCATGCGGTTATTCTACGGTCACGCTCTTGGCGAGGTTACGCGGCTGATCGACGTCGTAACCCTTCGCCCCGGCCAGTTCAGCAGCAAAGATCTGCAGTGGCACGGTGGTGAGCAGCGGCATGAGCAGCGTGGGCGTCTCCGGAACGTAGAACACGTACTCTGCGTAATCCTTGACCGACTCGTCGCCTTCTTCGGCAATGACCAGCGTACGGGCACCACGTGCGCGGACTTCCTGGATGTTGCTGACAACCTTGGAGTGCAAGGAGTCGCGGCCGCGCGGGGAGGGAACAACCACGAAAACGGGCTGGCCGTCGTCGATCAGGGCGATCGGGCCGTGCTTGAGTTCACCGGCGGCGAAGCCCTCAGCGTGGATGTAGGCAATTTCCTTGAGTTTCAAGGCGCCTTCCAGCGCCACCGGGTAGCCAACATGGCGGCCCAGGAACAGGACGGACTTTTCGTCCTTCATGCTGCGGGCGAGTTCGCGCAAGGGACCTGCGTTGTCCAGGATCTTCTGAATCTTGGCCGGGATCTTGTTCAGGTCCGCGAGGACGTCCTTGATCTGGCCTGAGAAGATGTTGCCACGCAGCTGGGCCAGGTAAAGGCCAAGCAGGTAAGCGGCGGTGATCTGCGCGAGGAACGCCTTGGTGGACGCAACAGCGATCTCCGGACCAGCGTGCGTGTAAAGCACGGCATCGGATTCACGCGGAATGGTGGAACCGTTGGTGTTGCAGATGGAGATCGTCTTGGCGCCCTGTTCGCGGGCGTAGCGGACCGCCATGAGCGTATCCATGGTCTCGCCCGACTGGCTGATGGAAACCACGAGGGTGTTGGCGTCGACGATCGGATCGCGGTAACGGAACTCGTGTGCGAGCTCTACTTCCGTGGGGATACGGCACCAGTTTTCGATGGCGTACTTGGCAACCAGGCCAGCGTAGGCTGCGGTGCCGCATGCCAGAACGATGATCTTGTCAACCTGCTTGAGGAGCTCAGGATCGATGCGGACTTCGTCCAGCGTCAGCTTTCCGTTGAGGTCCGAGCGTCCCAGGAGAGTCTGGGCTACGGCGTCGGGCTGGTCGTGGATTTCCTTCTCCATGAAGGAGCTGAAGCCACCCTTTTCGGCAGAAGCCGGGTCCCAGTCAACGTGGTATTCCTTGCCTTCAGCGGGAGCGCCGAAGAAGTCTGTGATCTCCACGGAGTCCGCGGTGATGGTGACGATCTGGTCCTGGCCGAGTTCCACGGCGCGGCGCGTGTAGTCGATGAAGCCGGAGACGTCCGAGCCGAGGAAGTTCTCGCCGTCGCCAAGGCCAACCACGAGCGGGGAGTTGCGGCGGGCGGCCACGACGACGTCGGGCTGGTCCGCATGGACGGCGAGGAGGGTGAATGCACCCTCCAGACGCTGGCAGGCCAGGCGCATCGCCTTGGTGAGGTCGCCGCCGTTGCCATTGAGATCGTTGCGGAAGATCTCGCCAACCAAGGCTGCAGCAACTTCGGTGTCCGTTTCCGATTCGAACGTGACGCCCTTGCCGAGCAGTTCCTGCTTGAGCTCGGCGAAGTTTTCGATGATGCCGTTGTGAATCAACGCCAGACGCCCGCCATCGGAAAGGTGAGGGTGTGCGTTACGGTCGGTGGGTCCACCATGCGTGGCCCAACGGGTGTGGCCAATGCCGGTCAGGGATTCAGGGACCGGGTTTGCTTCCAGTTCACTGATCAGGTTGCTCAACTTGCCGGACTTTTTACGGGACGAGATGGTTCCATCAGCCACCACTGCGACGCCAGCGGAGTCATAGCCGCGGTACTCAAGACGACGCAGCCCCTCCACGACGACGTCAAGGGCGCTGTGACCAGCTGCCTTACGAGACGAATTGCCAACATAGCCTACGATTCCACACATGGGTATAAGCCTAACGGCTAGGTCAAACAACTGATGTGGGACGTCCCCTCTCCAGCTCTTGCCCCCGACGAGTTAATCACCCGCAATTCACCTTCACGTCGTCCCGCATTTCCTGATCCGCCGGGCTAAGGGCAGAATCAGAACGTGACTTTGCAACGCACCGAAGCAAACGGCGACGGCGCTTCCCCCTTTGTTGAGCTGGACCGCCAAACGTGGTCCCGGCTTGCAGCACAGATGGAGCAGCCCCTCAACGAAGAGGACATTTTCCGCCTGCGAGGCCTCGGCGATCCCCTCGATATGAAGGAAGTGCGGGAGGTATACCTCCCCCTTTCGCGGCTTCTGCACCTCTACGTTGAGGCTTCACATCAACTTCACGCGGCAACAACCACGTTCTTGGGTGAGCAAACACAGCGCACGCCGTTTGTCATTGGTGTGGCTGGTTCCGTTGCCGTTGGAAAGTCCACCATCGCCCGCGTGCTCCGTGAAATGCTGCGGCGCTGGCCGGGCACACCCAACGTAGAACTCATCACCACGGACGGCTTCCTCTACCCGCTGGCGGAGCTGAAGCGCCGGCACTTGCTGGAACGCAAGGGTTTCCCGGAGTCCTACGACCGCCGGGCGCTATTGCGTTTTGTGTCGGAAATCAAAGGCGGAGCCGAGGAAGTCCGGGCACCGTGGTACTCCCACGTCACCTACGACATCGTCCCGGGCAAGGAAGTTGTGGTGCGCCGCCCAGACGTACTGATCGTGGAAGGCCTCAACGTTCTGGCCCCTGCCAGGCCCCGCATGGATGGCAAGCAGGGCCTCGCACTGAGCGACTTCTTTGACTTCTCCATCTACGTTGACGCCAAGACCTCCTACATCGAGGAGTGGTACGTGGACCGGTTCCGAAAGCTTCGCACCACAGCCTTCGCGCAGCCAGAGTCCTACTTCCACCGCTACGCCACGCTCTCCGACGAAGATGCCGAGTCAACAGCCCGCGGCATCTGGAAGCGCATCAACGAGCCGAACCTCGAAGAGAACGTGCTCCCCACCCGTGGCCGCGCCCAGTTGGTACTTACCAAGGACGCAGATCACTCCATCCGTCGCATGCTTTTGAGGAAGGTCTAGCGTGGACACCCAACCTCAGCCGATGCCCAGCCGCAGGGCATTCGCGGGTTTCCTCACAGCTGGCGCAGGCCTGGCCGCACTGACTGCCTGCACTCCGGATGGCCCCACCCCCTCTTCTGCAGGGACTTCGGCGACACCGTCCGCCGCTGGCTCAAGCGCCACGCCAACTCAAGTCACTGCCGTTACGCCCGCTGCAGCTAGAGAGCCTTCCAGCAGCCCTTCCAGCGCAGCGCCCTCTCAGGCCGCAGCCAAGCAGTTCTCCCTGACCGATCCAGCCAGCCCATGGGTGGTGGTCAACAAACACCGGCCGTTGAATCCACAAAACTATGTCCCGGCGGATTTGGTTCAGCCGAACATCCGGCTCGCCGTCACCGGCGAAGCAACACTGATGAACAGCACGACGGCGGCTGCCGCAGAAAAGATGTTCGCCGCAGCGGCGGCCGAAGGCGTCACCATGGCATTGGCATCCGGGTACCGCTCCTATTCCACCCAGATGGTCACCTACAACAGCTACGTCGCGAGCAGCGGCCAGGTTGCAGCCGACCGGGCTTCGGCACGCCCCGGTCATTCGGAACACCAAACGGGCTGGTCCTTTGACCTAGCCGACGGCGGAGGTGCCTGCAGTTTCCAACCCTGCTTCGCCGACCAGCCCGCGGCTATTTGGGCCAAAGCCAACGCCCACAAATTCGGTTTCATCGTCCGCTATCCGTGGATGTTCCACGAAACCACCGGATACTTCTACGAGTCCTGGCACCTGCGCTACATCGGCGTCGAAGCAGCGACAGAGATGAACACCCGAGGCATCGCAACTCTTGAGGAGTACTTCGGGTTGGAAGCAGCACCGGACTACCTGTAGGGCCCGTCCCATTAAACGCCGGCACTTTTAAACCAGCTCGGCCCGCTGTCCAGGAACCAGTAAACCGGTGATCAGGAAAGCGGGCCGAAGTTGCTTAAGTTCTTATACAGCCAGTTCGCTCGGAGCGCTCAGGCGTTCTTTGACTACGGCAGCCAGGCTGTTGCAAATTCGCTCGGCCGTCTCCATGTCGGCAGCTTCCACCATGACACGGACGAGGGCCTCGGTTCCGGACGGGCGCAGCAGCACACGGCCGGTTTCGCCCAGTTCCAGTTCAGCAGCGGCTACCGCTGCGGCCACGCCTTCGTCGGTGCCTGCACGGGCCTTGTCCACGCCCTTGACGTTGATCATGAGCTGCGGGAGCTTGGTCATGGCCGTTGCGAGCTCCTTCAAGCTACGACCCGTGAGGGCCACCTGTGCAGCAAGCTGCAGCCCCGTGAGCACGCCATCGCCGGTGGTTGCGTAATCGGAGAAGATCACGTGGCCGGACTGTTCGCCACCCAGGTTGTAGCCGCCGTCGCGCATTTCCTCCAACACGTAACGGTCGCCAACAGCGGTTTCGCGGATGGTGATGCCGGCGTTGCGGAGGGCAATCTTGAGTCCGAGGTTGCTCATGACCGTGGCAACCAGGATGCTGTCCTTGAGCTTGCCCGCTTCATTGAGTGCCAGCGCCAGGATCGCCATGATCTGGTCGCCATCTACTTCGTTGCCTTCGTGGTCTACAGCGAGGCAACGGTCGGCGTCGCCATCGTGGGCGATTCCGAGGTTCGCGCCGTGCTTGACCACCGCTTCTTTCAACGGACCCAGGTGGGTGGAGCCCACGCCGTCGTTGATGTTCAGGCCGTCCGGCTCGGCACCAATGACGACTACGTCTGCGCCGGCATCCTTGAACACCTGCGGCGAACAACCACTCGCCGCGCCGTGAGCGCAGTCCAGGACAACCTTCAGGCCCTCAAGGCGCTTGGGGAGAGTGCCGAGCAGGTGGACGATATAGCGGTCCTCAGCGTCGGAGAAGCGCTGGATGCGTCCGACGTCGCCGCCCACGGGGCGCTGGGGCTCTTTGCCCAACTGCGCTTCGATGGCGTCCTCGACGTGGTCGGGCAGCTTCTGGCCGCCGCGTGCGAAGAACTTGATCCCATTGTCAGGGGCCGGGTTGTGGGAGGCCGAGAGCATAACGCCGAAATCGGCGTCGAGGTCTGCCACCAGGTAGGCCGCAGCCGGGGTGGGCAGCACCCCGGCGTCATAGACATCGATGCCGGAGCTGGAGAGCCCCGCTTCGACGGCGGCGGCAAGGAACTCGCCACTCGCTCTGGGGTCCCGGGCGACTACGGCGCGAGGCCGCTTGCCATCGGTTGTGCGGTCATGGCCGAGTACGACGGCGGCGGCCTGGGCCAGCTGCATAGCCAGCTCGGCTGTGAGCAATCCGTTCGCGAGACCGCGCACGCCATCTGTTCCAAATAATCTAGACATCGGCTCAAGTTTAGACGACGACGGGACACCACCCGTCCAGCAGCGTGTCGGAACGTCATGTGCGCAGGTCAAATCCGACTCCCAGCACGCCTCTTTGAACTGCATAAAGCGCAACTTCTTAAACGGCGAAAGCCCGCCCCGCCGAAACGGCGGAACGGGCTTTCGAGCAAGCGCAGATTAACGCTTGGAGTACTGCTGAGCCTTACGTGCCTTCTTGAGACCAGCCTTCTTACGCTCGATGACGCGGGCGTCACGGCGCAGGTAACCGGCCTTCTTGAGGGTGGCGCGGTTGTTGTCGACGTCGATCTCGTTCAGCGAGCGAGCAACACCGAGGCGCAGTGCACCGGCCTGGCCGGAGATGCCACCGCCGTGGATGCGGGCGATGACGTCGTAGGCGCCTTCAAGATCAAGGATCTTGAAGGGCTCGTTGACATCCTGCTGGTGCAGCTTGTTCGGGAAGTAGTTCTCCAGCGTGCGGCCGTTGATGATCCACTTGCCGGAACCCGGGATGACGCGAACGCGTGCAACGGCTTCCTTGCGGCGGCCAACAGCTGCACCGGCAACGGTCAGTGCCGGGCGCTCCTTCTTGGGCGCATCTTCAACAGATGTGCTTTCAGAGGTGTAGCTGGTGAGGGTTTCCTCAGCCTCGACGGCTTCGGCGGTCAGTTCTTCGTTCTGAGCCACGGTTCTCCTTGTAATAAAAAGTTGTTTGGTGGCCAGGACTACTGGGCGACCTGGGTGATTTCGAAAGTCTTCGGCTGCTGTGCAGCGTGCGGGTGCTCGGGGCCTGCGTAGACCTTGAGCTTGCCCAGCTGCTGAGCGGCGAGGGAGTTCTTGGGGAGCATGCCCTTGATGGCCTTCTCAACAGCGCGAACCGGGTTGGATTCCAGCAGCTCGGCGTAGTTGACGGAGGTCAGGCCGCCCGGGTAACCGGAGTGGCGGTATGCGCGCTTCTGCTCCAGCTTGGCGCCGGTGAGGGCAACCTTTTCAGCGTTGATGATGATGACGAAGTCGCCCATGTCCATGTGGGACGCAAAGGTCGGCTTGTGCTTTCCGCGCAGCAGTGTTGCGGTCTGGCTGGCAAGACGACCAAGGACAACGTCGGTGGCGTCAATGACGTGCCACTGGCGGTTGATATCGCCGGGCTTCGGGGTGTACGTACGCACGGTTTTGCCTCGTTCTTGTTCTGGCGTTCATGTTTTAGGCGACACGCAGTGAGGCGTGTACCTACTATGTATGCGTTACCGGAGCAGAGGTGAGGGCTCTATAGACCAGTCATCCCAGAATCTCGATATGCCTCTTGAGTTAGCGACCCTGCAACTGGATCCCCGAGAAGGCATGTGTCATCGAGATAGGACACGCACAACGACTATAAACAATACCTTCAACGGGCCGTCCGGGTCAAAATGGGGTATCCGCCCCTCGGGGTCGCATGCGCTTTGAGGGAGAGTACATGACCAACGGTCCCGTTTTCCTGCTCCTGCTCGCCGTTGCCGGCTTGCTGTTGAGCCTGGCCGTCGAGTTCGTGATCGCCCGCCGCCTTCCGCGACTAGGCGGACTCCCCTCCCTTAGAGTCCGGATCACGACGGCGGCAGCCACCGCACTGCTCTTTGCCCTGCTGGGGTGGCGCTTTGGATTTACCGCGGAATTGCCGGCGTTCCTTTTATTGGCACTCCTTGGGGTGCAGCTTTCGCGAATTGATTTCACTCTCCATTTGCTACCCAACCCACTTGTTTTGGTCCTGCTAGGGGGCGGTTTTGTTCTCCTTGCCGCGTCCGCTGCACTGGATCCCGCTTGGCCCGAGCTGCTCCGAGCACTCGCTGGAGGCCTCATACTCTTCGTTGCCTACCTGATTCTGGGACTTATTTCGCCGAGAAGCCTCGGAATGGGCGATGTGAAGCTCGCAGCACCCGTCGGACTGTACTTGGGGTACTTGGGTTGGAAGCAAGTACTCTACGGCGGACTACTGGGATTCGCGGTGGGCGGGGTGCTGACGGTGCTTCTGTGGCGGCTGAGTCCCAAGGAAAAGCCCGCAGAAACAGCCCACGGTCCGGCCATGGTCATCGCGGCACTGGGCGTGGCTCTGCTACTTCAATAGTCCTTAGTCTCTTGGGTTTCCCACGACTCTTCATGGGCTCACAAATATAAGGCTGCTGTCTATTCCAAGTAGTCGCTCCCTCTTTTTGACTTCCGAACTGAGTACTCCACTGCCCTTCTACGGGTGACCGGCTGTTTCGCGTTGCTGGAATTCGAGTACGACTACGCATTGTTCAGGGGTGCGTCCAGGGTGAATTCTTATCTCATCGAATTCCGAACCGCTAAAGGCAACATGGGGGTAGTTCGGAAAGCGAGGCAAATTCCGATAATTTGCTGGACCTATATCCAAATTAACCAAACCCTAAAAATTCATCTGGGAAGGATTTTCCAATGTCTGCTCTTATTCTCTCCGTCACCACGTACATCGCCGGCGTCAAGGCCCGTTTCACCTCCGAGGAGAAGGGCGCGACGGCCGTTGAATACGGTCTGCTCGTGGCCCTGATCGCTGCGGTCATCGTAGGCGTCGTAGCGACGCTCGGTGGCCAAATCACGACAGCGTTCCAGACCATCGTCGACGCACTTCCGTAAGCGCCAGAACCTGCCGGTTAATCTTCGCCACCGGGCTGGCTGCCCCGATGCGCTCATCGGTCGCAGCCAGCCCGCACTTTTTTCTCTGGGAGTTGCTATGAAACCCAAGGCAAACAAGATCAGGTATCTCCGCCGCAGAACCGGCGGAGGCAAGGAGCATGGTGCCGTAGCAGTTGAATTTGCACTGATACTTCCAATCTTCCTGATGTTGGTTCTGGGGATTTTCGAATTCGGTCGAGCTTTCAATATCCAGGTATCGCTGTCTGAGGCTGCACGCGAAGCGGCCCGGTATGCCGCCATTCATCAATCGGAAGCCACATACAGCGTCGGTGCTGCGCAAGCTGCTGGTGTCGCTGCGGCCCCCTCAGTGGATCTTGCCCCTGGTGACATAACTGTGGCAACTACTGGCTCAACGCCCTGCAATGTGCAAGTCACCGTTTCGTACTCAACACCTTGGATGACCGGCCTGCCGGGACTCGTCCCCGGAATGCCGGCCGATCTGGACGTCTCAGGAAAGGGAGTCATGCGATGTGGCGGCTGAAGGAAGATGATCCGCAACGAGGTGTGGTTGCACCGATCACGGCCATCATCATGGTTGCTGTATTGGGCATGGCTGCATTCGCCATTGATGTTGGCTCCATGTATGCCGAGCATGCTCAATTGCAGAATGGCGCAGACTCGTCTGCCATCGCCATCGCTCAAGCTTGCGCCAAGAGTGCTAGCTCTGCCGACTGCACTGCTCCAGTTGCAGCGGCAACGTCCCTGTCAGGCGGTAATGCCCTGGATGGTGTCAGCAATGTTCCATCGGCCATTGTCAACGTTGGCGCCGGAACGGTAGACGTGAAAACGCAATCACGGAACACGTCAGGCGACAATCATTTCAGTCTGGTGTTCGCACGTGCG
This sequence comes from Paenarthrobacter sp. 10L412, assembly GCF_056395565.1. Classification (NCBI taxonomy): domain Bacteria; kingdom Bacillati; phylum Actinomycetota; class Actinomycetes; order Micrococcales; family Micrococcaceae; genus Paenarthrobacter; species Paenarthrobacter sp. 10L412. Next base: position 38,461 of record NZ_JBFTJT010000006.1, read on the forward strand.
TTGGGAATCGAGACGGCAGACATCGGCGCTGCAGCCCAGGCCAAGTTCGGTGGCTATTCCGCCGCAAACGCACTGCCGCTAACATTTTCGCGATGCGAGGCCGACCCATCGTTCGTCAAGGGACTGCAGTTCTTCCCTGTTCACGGAACAAAACTCGCCGATGATCCCAAATATGCCTGCCCCCACAAATCTTCTTCCGGATTTGAATTGCCGGGAGGCTTCGGCTGGCTGAATCATTCGGGCTCCTGCACTGTACACGTAGACGTAACGCATCCTTGGATTGAATCAAATCCAGGCGCCGACTTCGATTCAACCTGTGCTGCCACCTTTAGCTCGTGGGAAACAAATCTTAAAGCCGGCAAAACTGTGGAGGTTCTGATTCCCATTTTTGACACAGCTTGCCCTCTAAAAAAGGGAACTGGCACAAACCCGTGCTCGGCGTCACCGTACGGCAAGTCCTTCAAGATAGAGGCCTTTGCCCAAATCTCTATACGAGGTTGGCATCTGACCGGTGGTGGACCCACTTACATGACCACAGAAGCGGCAGCCTTGAACAAATCTTTGGGCTTGAAAAACAGTGACACCGGCCTGTTCGGCACGTTCATCAAGAAAGTAAGTCTGACGGAGGCCGCCGAACTGGGCGGTCCAACCACGTACGGCGCCCTGAGCGTCCAACTCACCAAATAATTACAATCTGGGAGAAAACTCCATTGCATTAAGGAGAAAGAAGTGAAAACACGCCTACTGGGAGGCATAGTAGCGCTTGTGCTGGCAATTGTCGGCACATTCCTGCTAGTCACATATGTCCAAGCAGCCGATGCAAGGGCACAAAAAGACCTCCAGCCCGTTGACGTTCTGGTCGTCCAGAGCCAGGTTCCTGAGGGAGCCGACCTTCAACAGATCAAGAACGCCGTAAAACTCACGTCCCTACCTGCCGCATCTGTACCGAACGGGGCCCTGAAGAGTCTCGCTGGGCTCGACGGCAAGGTTGCGGGGATCGACCTGCTGCCCGGCGAAGCGTTGCTTGGAACGCGCTTGGTCGACCCTAGCAGCCTAGCGGCTCCTGGATCCGTCCCGGTTCCAGACGGCCTACAGGAAGTGTCAGTCCAACTTGATGCGCAGCGCGTGGTCGGTGGACGATTGGCCGCCGGCGACACAGTGGGGGTCATGATCCTTCTCGGAGGCTCCTCAGGAGCTGCCGACGCAGACTCATCAGCTCAGCTCGTGTTCCACAAGGTTTTGGTCACCAGCGTTCAAAGGGCCGTAGCTCGTAACTCCAACACGGCACAAGCGAGTTCCGATCAAGCGAACACCCAGTTGCCTGAAGGTTCCTTCATTGTGACGCTGGCCCGGAGCGACGTCGACGCAACAAAGATCGTGTATGGAGCCAAGTATGGCGACATCTGGCTAACCAAAGAGCCAAGTGACGCTCAGGAAAGCCCGCGTGTCACCATCAAGAAGGCAGAGGTACTCCAATGAGCCGCTTCCTGGTCATTACGGCCGACACAGATTTCGAGCAGAGAGTTCGTCAAGCCACAGCGGGCCTACACGGAGACCTACACTCCATCATTGCCGACTACCTGCCTCAAGGACCAGACGACGTACTCCGGGTATTGTCGGGGGAACTGCTTGAGGTACTCGTGCTGGGCCCTGGGCTCCAGGTTGACGAGGCCATACGTCTAGCAAGCCTCTTCGATCTTCAGTACCCGGAAATCAGCGTTGTTCTGGCGTCGAGCGACGCGAGCCAGGTTGCGCTGCCCGCCATGCGAGCCGGCATACGTGATCTGCTCGATCCTGCTTCGGACGTGCCGACCATCCGGATTCTATTGGAGCGCGCCAGCCTCGCCTCCGCCGGTCGGCGCAGGGGTTTGGGGGCCCAGGTGGACGGAGCTCGAGACGGAGGCCGCATCATTGCCGTGATGTCTCCCAAGGGTGGCGTAGGGAAAACGACGATTTCGACCAATCTCGCCGTTGGACTTGGACACTCGTCGGCCATGAAAGTGGTAATCGCCGATCTGGATCTCCAGTTTGGGGACGTGGCGTCGGGGCTCTTGTTGGAACCGGATAAGACGATTGCGGACGCAGTATCGGGAGCTGCCGTTCAAGACAGCATGGTCCTGAAGTCATATCTCACCGTCCATTCAGCGGGAATATACGCCCTGTGCGCGCCGCATAATCCTGCCCAGATCGAACATATCTCTGCTGATCAAGTGGGACATCTCTTGGACCAATTGGCCAATGAATTCGAATATGTGGTCGTCGATACAGCTCCAGGTCTCGGTGAGCACGTGCTAGCGACTCTGGAACGAGCTTCCGATGTCGTCTGGGTTTGCGGCATGGACATCCCCAGCATCCGAGGCCTGCGGAGTGGATTGGAAATCCTCGAAGAGATAGGGCTAGTCCCGGAACACCGCCACGTAGTCCTGAATTTCGCTGACAAACGTAGCGGGCTATCCCTAAACGACGTCGAGGCCACGATCGGATGCCCTGTGGACGTGACCTTGCCACGTTCCCGCAGCCTCCCGTATTCAACCAACAGGGGCATACCCGTTCTACAGGATGGTTCCAAAGACGCTACAGGCCGGGGGCTTCGTCAACTCGTTGACAGGTTCAAGCCCGGTTGGGAAGAGCGACCACACAAGCAGCTTCACCGAAGGGCGGTAGTCAAGTGAACCTCGCAAAACGCCTGCAATCAGCTCGGGGTATTGAGTCAGCAGTTCCTGTCCCTGACGTAATGGGTGATCCTTGGGCTGTGCGTTCAACGCCTAAGCCAGATTATCTTGTCTCCTCCGGGGAAAATGGCAATCATGAAGACTCCAGCCAAGCGTTGGCAGGCGTCAAGGAACGCACCAGCAATGCATTGTTTGACCGCATGGGTTCACGAATTTCGGACACATCGCTCGACGAGGCCGAATTGCACCGGTACGTCAAAGAGGAGCTGCGCGCCGTCATTGACGAAGACGACATACCCCTCACGTCATCAGAGCGGCAGCGACTTGTTCAGGAGATCGCGGACGACGTACTTGGCCTCGGCCCACTGCAACGATTCCTTGATGACCGGGACGTCACGGAAATCATGGTGAATGGAGCGGAAAAGGTCTATGTGGAAGTTGCTGGAAAGCTTCATCTGACCAACGCTCGATTCAATTCTGAAGAGCACCTTCGCCGAATTATTGAACGCATCGTTTCGAAGGTTGGCCGGCGCATAGATGAATCGTCGCCACTGGTTGATGCCAGGTTGTCGGACGGATCGCGAGTCAATGCCATCATTCCACCGCTTGCTGTCAGTGGCTCGTCGCTCACAATTCGCAAGTTCGGGCGCGTGCCTCTGACTGCCCAAAACCTCATTCAGTTGGGGACCATGAGCCCGGAGATCACGGAACTGTTGCATGCGTGTGTACAGGCCCGTCTGAATATCATCGTCTCGGGCGGTACTGGAACTGGAAAAACGACACTGCTCAATGTGCTCTCCTCTTTCCTCCCATCGGATGAACGCATTGTGACCATCGAGGATGCGGTAGAACTCCAACTTCAACAGGAACACGTTGTTCGGTTGGAAAGCCGTCCAAGCAATATCGAAGGTAAGGGTGAGATCGCGATACGTGATCTCGTTCGCAACTCCCTTCGCATGCGGCCGGACAGGATCGTCGTCGGAGAGGTTCGCGGCGGTGAGTCACTGGACATGCTCCAAGCCATGAACACAGGGCACGACGGATCCATTTCGACGGTTCACGCAAATTCTCCTCGCGATGCAATTGCCCGCCTTGAAACGCTGGTGCTAATGGCCGGCATGGATCTTCCCCTCAGGGCAATCCGAGAGCAGATTGCTTCGGCTGTGAATTTGATCGTGCAAATCTCCCGGCTACGCGACGGAACAAGGCGCATCACCCATGTCACCGAAGTCCAGGGCATGGAAGGTGATGTGGTTACCCTGCAGGACGCGTTCAGTTTTGACTATTCGGCAGGCATAGATGCCAATGGCCGTTTCCTGGGAAAACCCGTGCCAACCGGTGTCCGACCGAGGTTCGTAGACCATTTTGCCGAACTTGGAATCCAGATCTCGCCGGCAGTGTTTGGATCAATGCCGATAGGGGGCGGGCAACGATGACCACCGCCAACCCCCTGTTTCTCGTGCTCGGTGTGCTTCTCGGATTTGTTGCCCTGGGTATAGGACTCTTTCTTCTTCCGCGGTCGCGGAATTCGGAAATTGCGCTATCCCGGCGACGTCCAGATGCAACTTCAAAAGATTCCGTGCTCACGAGAGTAACGAATTCCGCTGTGACTCTGGTGGATGGATCCGTTTCTGCGGGTCGTAGCTCGGGAACCAAAATTCTCCTGGAGCAAGCCGGAGCACGTATGCGGCCAGCCGACTACGTACTTCTCGTCATTTGCGCCACCTTTACGGCCGCCATTGTGGGCTTCATACTCGGTGGTCCACTCGCGGCATTGCTCTTCGGCATAGCCTGCCCAATTTTGGCCAGGCTGGTTCTTAAGATCATGACATCGCGCCGCAGGGCTCAATTCGATGCCCAACTTGGCGACACCCTTCAAATGCTCTCAGGGGGTATGCGAGCCGGGCATAGCCTGCTTCGTTCGATTGATGCCGTAGCTCAGGAGGCACAGTCGCCTACACGGGAAGAGTTCACTCGAATAGTGGCCGAAGCCCGCTTGGGACGAGATCTGCGGGATTCACTGACGGATGCAGCCGCACGTCTTCATAGTGAGGACTTCTTGTGGACTGCTCAAGCCATTGAGATCCATCGAGAGGTAGGTGGCGACCTCGCCGAAGTGCTGGACCACGTAGCGGAGACCATCCGCGAACGTTCCCAGATCAAGGGCCAGGTGCGCGCTCTTAGCGCCGAAGGTCGATTGTCCGCCTATGTGTTGATCGCTCTACCAACGGGGATGTTCTTCTATCTGAATCTGGCCAACCCCACCTATATCCGGACCCTGTTCACTCACCCCGTCGGTTGGGTGATGCTGGTGGCTGCTGTCATCCTTCTAGGCCTCGGAACATTCTGGCTAAGCCGCGTCGTCAAGATCAAGTTCTAGGAGCGACAATGAACATCTTTGCATGGATATCCGTGGCACTGATCGTGGTCCCGATTGCGGCAATGGCTTGGGCTTTCATCTCAGTGGACCGTGCAGGTCTGGCCACCATTCGAACAAACTTGAGTCGAAGCGTCGGGCTACCGGGGGACCTTGGAGGACAATCATCGATCCCTTCACTTCACCGTCTAGGTACTCGCCTGGCCCCAAAGGGTTATGCCTTGTGGTTGGACAAGCTCCTGGCAAGGTTGGGCCGGCCAGCGGGAATGCCCTTGGGACGGCTTCTCGTCCTTAAGCCAGCGGGCGCCTTGCTAGCAGCGCTTGTGGGCTTGCTGTTCGTCTTTAAATCGCCTTCAGGCCCGGGCTTCCTCCTGTACATCGGCGTCGTGGTACTGGTCTATTTCGTTCCGGACGTGCTCCTCCATGGGCGAGCGTCTGAGCGACAGAAGGCCATTCAACTAGAGTTGCCGAATACCTTGGATCAGATGTTGATCTCCGTTGAAGCTGGACTGGGATTCGAGGCCGCAATGGCCCGCGCCGGCCAAAATGGTTCTGGACCATTGGCGGGAGAGATTCTTCGCACCCTTCAGGACATGCAGGCAGGGCGGAGCCGGAAAGAGGCCTACCTTGCGCTCGCGGACCGGGCTGACGTCCAGGATCTGAGGGCATTTGTCGGGGCGATCGTGCAGGCAGATGCTTACGGCATAGCGATTGCCAACGTTCTCCGCACCCAAGCTAAACAAATGAGGGTAAAGAGGCGACAGCGTGCAGAAGAGAAGGCCATGAAGTTGCCTGTGAAGGTCCTCTTCCCCTTGATGTTCTGCATCTTGCCCGTGCTGTTTATCGTCATCATTGGCCCGGCAATCATCAACGTGATGAAGAACTTCGCCGGCACATTCTAGGGTCTCTGGTGTTTCTGTCCCCTAGACCGGCCGTTCGCGGATCCCAGACCGTGGACGGCCACAATGGCCCCCTTCCGGTACCCAGAGCCGGGAGGGGGTCCTCCAACGTCCGGATTTACTCGCGCCGAGCCCTCGTCAGCTCAGCCCTTGCCAGCAGCTCGCTATCCGACGGGTACGCTACTTCCTCCAACACCAAGGGGTGGGGTGCGGCCAACACGGACTTCGCGTCACGCTTACGTTCCAGCAGACGTTCATGCAGCCAACCCGGTTGCTCCAGGCCCTCCCCAACGCGCAGGGCCGAGCCTACCAAGGACCTGACCATGTTGTGGCAGAACGCATCCGCCTGAACGGTAGCGACAATGACCCCGTCGCTCCCCCGTTCGAACTCAAACTTCTGCAGTTCGCGGATGGTCGTGGCACCTTCTCGGGGCTTGCAGTAGGAACGGAAATCCTGGAGCCCCAGCAACTGGGAAGCGCCTTCATTCAAGAGAGCGACGTTCAGCGGCGCCTTATGCCAGAGCGTGATTCCGCGCAGCACCGGATCCCAACGCTCCGCGCCATCAGCAATCCGATAACTGTAACGACGCCACAACGCGGAGAACCGGGCGTCGAAACCTTCGGGCGCCAGACCGGCGTCGTGCACTTCTATGGCACCGGTAAGGTCACCGAGAATACGGCTAAGGGCCCCGCGAAGGCGACGCAAAAGCGCGACGGCGGGGTCAAGTTCGTGTCCCCGCGGAAGTCCCAGCCACTCGGCTTCCGTCAGATCGAGATGGACCACCTGGCCACGGGCGTGGACACCGGCGTCGGTGCGACCAGCAACCGTAACGCGGACCCGACGACGCACGAGGAGAGCCAATGCCTCCTCAAGTGCTCCCTGGACGGTGAGCAGACCGGGCTGGAGAGCCCAGCCATTGAAAGGTCCTCCGTCGTACGAAAGATCCATGCGGACACGCAAAAACCCGCCGCCCCCCAAAGCGGGGGCAGCGGGTTTTCGTTCGTTCATAGACTTAAGTCTACTGTGAAGAATTCAGTGAATTACTTCTTGTCCTCAGCGGCCGGAGCCTCTTCGGTCTCAGCAACTTCAGCGTCAGCAGCCTCGGCCTCAGCGGCCGGAGCCTCTTCGGTTTCAGCAGCCTCGGTCTCTACAGCCTCGGTCTCAACAACCTCTTCCTCAGCAGCCGGGGCAGCCTTGGCAGCAGCAGCGGTTGCTTCAGCAACTACAGCCTGCTTCGGGGAAACCGGCTCGAGGACGAGCTCGATGACAGCCATGGGAGCGTTGTCGCCCTTACGGTTGCCGATCTTGGTGATACGGGTGTAGCCACCATCGCGGTTGGCAACGGCGCCGGCGATGTCGGTGAACAGCTCGTGGACGATGCCCTTGTCGCTGATCAGGCCGAGAACGCGGCGGCGGGAAGAGAGGTCGCCACGCTTGGCGAAGGTGACCAAACGCTCTGCGTACGGCTTCAGGCGCTTGGCCTTGGTGACCGTGGTGGTGATGCGCTTGTGCTCAAACAGAGCAGCTGCCAGGTTCGCGAGCATCAGGCGCTCGTGAGCCGGGCCGCCTCCGAGGCGCGGACCCTTAGTGGGGGTAGGCATAATAATTTCTCCTGTTGTGTAAGCCGGTCAGGTCCATCGCTGGACCTGACGGCCAAGATCTGCTTTTTAGAGCTCGTCGTCGCTGAACGCGGCGTCGTCCTCTTCGATGGCTGCGGCGCGGGCTGCGAGATCGAAACCGGGAGGGGAGTCCTTGAGGGACAGACCCAGTTCGACGAGCTTTGCCTTGACCTCGTCAATGGACTTCGCACCGAAGTTACGGATGTCCATCAGGTCAGCCTCGGAGCGGGCAACGAGTTCACCCACGGTGTGGATGCCCTCACGCTTGAGGCAGTTGTAGGAACGGACGGTAAGGTCCAGATCCTCGATCGGCAGAGCCATGTCCGCTGCCAGGGCAGCGTCCGTCGGCGACGGGCCAATCTCGATACCTTCAGCTGCGGTGTTCAGCTCACGAGCCAGACCGAACAGTTCCACCAGGGTGGTGCCTGCAGAAGCAACGGCATCGCGCGGAGCGATTGCCTGCTTGGTCTCGACGTCGACAATGAGCTTGTCGAAGTCGGTGCGCTGCTCAACACGGGTAGCTTCCACGCGGAAGGTTACCTTCATGACCGGCGAGTAGATCGAGTCAACCGGAATACGGCCGATCTCGGAGTCGCCGGACTTGTTCTGAGCTGCCGAAACGTAGCCACGGCCGCGCTCGATGGTCAGTTCGAGTTCGAACTTGCCCTTCGAGTTCAGAGTGGCAATGTGCAGATCCGGGTTGTGGAATTCGACGCCGGCCGGCGGAGCAATGTCCGCGGCGGTGACGACTCCGGGGCCCTGCTTGCGCAGGTAAGCAACAACCGGCTCGTCGTGCTCGGAGGAAACCGAAAGGTTCTTGATGTTCAGGATGATCTCGGTGACATCTTCCTTGACACCCGGAACCGTGGTGAACTCGTGCAGCACGCCATCGATCCGGATGCTGGTTACAGCGGCACCGGGGATGGAGGAGAGCAGGGTACGGCGGAGGGAGTTTCCGAGGGTGTAGCCGAAGCCCGGCTCCAGCGGTTCAATGATGAAACGGGAGCGGTTCTCGGATACAACTTCTTCAGACAGGGTGGGGCGCTGTGCAATGAGCACTTAGGTTTCCTTTCGGCGAGCATCCGCTATATGACGCAACACAGGTGGTGGAAATCGGCTTCGGTTTCCAGCCTGGCCAGCCGGGCCATGCTTGTAGATGGTCTAAACCATGTACAGCAGGCCCGGCCGGTCAGACAGGGAATACCTAATTAGACGCGGCGGCGCTTCGGCGGGCGGCAACCGTTGTGGGCGCTGGGGGTGACGTCCTGGATGGAGCCAACCTCAAGGCCAGCAGCCTGAAGCGAACGGATTGCGGTTTCGCGTCCGGATCCCGGACCCTTGACGAATACGTCAACCTTGCGCAGACCGTGCTCCTGAGCGCGCTTTGCAGCAGCTTCAGCAGCCATCTGGGCAGCGAACGGGGTGGACTTACGGGAGCCCTTGAAGCCAACCTCACCGGCGGAAGCCCAGGAGATTACAGCACCGTTCGGGTCCGTGATGGACACGATGGTGTTGTTAAAGGTGCTCTTGATGTGCGCCTGGCCAAGCGCAATATTCTTCTTATCCTTGCGACGCGGCTTACGAACCGCTCCACGAGTCTTCGGGGGCATTGTTTCTCCTACAGAAAGTTATCGGGGGAAAACCAGGTCAATCCCGAGGGATTAACGTCCGGCCTTCTTCTTGCCGGCGACGGTGCGCTTCGGGCCCTTACGGGTACGAGCGTTGGTCTTCGTACGCTGTCCGCGTACGGGCAGGCCCTTGCGGTGGCGCAGGCCTTCGTAGCTGCCGATCTCAACCTTGCGGCGGATGTCAGCGGCTACCTCGCGGCGAAGGTCACCCTCAACCTTGTAGTTGCCTTCAATGTAGTCACGCAGCTGGACCAGCTCGGCGTCAGTCAGGTCCTTGACGCGAACGTCAGCGCTGATGCCGGTGGCAGCCAGGGTTTCGTGTGCACGGGTCTTGCCCACGCCGTAGATGTAAGTAAGCGCAATTTCCAACCGCTTTTCGCGGGGAATGTCTACGCCAGCGAGACGAGCCATAGTGGCGGTACTCCTTGAATAAACCGGAGGTCGTAGGCAGTACACCCACACGATCCGTGTGGCCCCAGCCTCCGACCGGGGGTACGTTGACCAGGCTCTGTAATGCAGTCCTGGCACAACTTGTGCTGCCTTTATTTACTTGCGTGGGCTAGCAACCCAGGTTTGCCCTTGCGGGCGCTGATTCCCTGAAGGGGAATTAGCCCTGGCGCTGCTTGTGGCGCGGGTTCTCGCAGATCACCATGACCCGGCCGTTACGGCGGATCACTTTGCACTTGTCGCAGATCTGCTTGACGCTCGGCTTGACCTTCATGGCGTTCCTTTGCGTGTTTTGCAGTTGATCTGCTGGAGCGGCTTGGCACTATTGCCTTGGGCCGCCCAGCAATTTACTTGTAGCGGTAGACGATACGACCACGTGTGAGGTCGTATGGGCTCAGCTCCACCACTACCCGGTCCTCGGGGAGGATTCGAATGTAGTGCTGACGCATCTTCCCAGAGATGTGTGCGAGAACGACGTGCTTGTTGGTGAGCTCAACACGAAACATCGCGTTGGGCAGCGCCTCAGTCACAACGCCCTCGATCTCAATGACCCCGTCCTTCTTGGCCATATCCTCCGCTAACTGTTGTTTGCCGCTGTCCTCCGGTTAGGCACCGAAAATCCAACGGACGTTTTTTGTTTGCTTGGCCCTCTTGGAACCACGACACTAAAAAGGGCGTGGCTGCACAGACAACCAACAAATAACTCTACGCCAATGGGGCCGGAAAGTTAAATCCGTCCATGGTAGCGCACGTACCGCCGCCCGTCACTCCCCTACGGTCCGGTAAGCAGGGAAGTCTCCTGCCGCCGTCGTGACACTTTCGGCTGCTTCAACACCGTCCAGGATCGCCAAACGCACGGCTTCGGCTGCGGCACTTTGGAGCGTTATGAGCGATACCTGCCGCGCCTGCTCGGTACTGCGATCAAGCCCGACGGCGCCCGACGCCAGGGCGAAAACGGTGTCACCGTCCGCCAAAGTATGGGATGGATCCAAGGCCCGCGCCAGACCGGCATGCCCGGAGCTGGCGGTCCGCTTGCACTCGGCAACATCAAGCACAGCATTCGTAGCGATCACGACGAGCGTTGTATTCAGCCCTTCCCTGGACGCCACCGGGGCTGCGACCCTCTGCGCGCTCGGTCGTTCCTCCCTTGGACGCGCACTGCCGGGTCCCAGCCCCACTGGCGTCCCGAGTGCGTTGACGACCGCGATCGCGCCAACGATCACTGGGCCGTCAGTGGAGATGTTGTCAAGCGTGATCGAGGATGTACCGACGCCACCTTTGTACTGCCCGCGGGCAATCACTGCGCCCGTGCCAGCACCGACGTTTCCGCGTTCGACGGCGGCATGGTCACCTGAGTCGAACGCTGCGGCGGCTGCCTGGTAACCCATGTCGGCGTCGGGCCGCGCTTTCACGTCGCCACCGCGCCCGAGGTCGAAGATAGCGGCGGCCGGAACGATCGGCACCACAGTCCCGGGAACAGCAAAGCCCCGGCCCTGCTCCTCACACCAGAGTTGAGCACCGGTAGCTGAGGCCAGCCCAAAAGCACTGCCACCCGTCAGCACGATGGCGTCCACCGTGGATACCAAGGTCGTAGGGTCAAGAGCGTCAGTTTCATGCGTACCAGGGCCTCCCCCGCGAACGTCCACCGACCCCACGGTTCCCACAGGCGGAAGGACGACTGTCACGCCACTGAGCCACCCGCCGTCGTTCTTCTGGACGTGGCCAATACGAATGCCCGGTACATCGGTGATTTGGGACGCCATGAGGCCATTCTGCTCCACTTGAGCCCGGAAGCCTACGTACTTCATTAGCTTCCGGGCGGTCACGTCAGCGCGCGATGGCACCCTCCGCAGTGCCGAGACGACCAAGAGTGGCGCGCAGGGATTGGGCCGAATCGTGGATGAATCGTTCACCGTCATACGGGATGGCCCGTAGCTCGCTCAGCGGAAGTGCCCCGCCATCCTCCACCCGCGCCTGGTATTCGGCGGCCATTTCACGGATCCGGGCAACCTCCCGCTGGTCCAGATCCGGATGCACGGCCAGCCATTCGGGATCCTCCAGGCCAATTGGCAGGTGCAGGGCTGGGCCGGCGTTTTCGATGGACAGGGGAAGGTCCGGATTCGCCTCGTGCAGAATGCCCAGAATGGCATCCCAATCGATGCTGCCCTGTCCGATCGGGGCAAACACGCGCCCGAATACCCCGTCCTGGTCCCCGAGAACGAAGTCCCTGAGGTGGGTCGCCCTTGTATAGGGCGCCACGCGTCGGGCCGCGGCCACGGGATCCTCGCCGCGGACCACTACGTTGGCGGTGTCGAAGGTGACGCCCAGGACGTCCGGACCTACGGATTCCACCAGGCGAACCACCTCGTAGCTGGTGATCTCTTCATGGGTTTCAATGTTCAGATGAACCCCATGGTCCCTGGCCACGGGTGCAAGCAAGCGAAGGAATTTCTCGATCGCAACGAGCTGGTCCGGCCAGGGGGCATCCGTACGGAAACGGTCGAACACGTAGTAGCCAGGCATGCCGCGCTGGTAGTTGGCGCACGCCACCCAGAGCTCCGTTACCCCGGCGGCTTCGTGTGCAGCCTCGATCATCCGGACCATACCGCGGGTGTAGTCACCGTCGCCGAGCCTGCGGACCTGCGGCGCCTCCGCGGAAGTGTACGGATTGACCTTGGCCAGGCCCATCTGCAGATAGAGGCCCAGCTCGTCGGCGCATGCACGCACTTCCTTGAGCACTGCACGGTCCAACGTGGGTGAAACGTCCATCACAGTACGGAAATACACACCTTCCATGCCCATCGCGTGGGCATGCTGGAGGATACTGACCGCAGAGTCATCGGCCTCGTGGGGAATCTTGCTTCCATCAACACCAATTCGCATTTTTTGTCCTTAATAAGTTCTGGATGTCTTTTCTTTGTCCGCGTACCGGCACGGCTACCTGGAGGCGGGGCGCCGCTAACGTCCCCAGTTGTAGAAAGAGAAAGTCGGCGAGTAGTCGAAGTGCTTGACCGAATCCGAGAGCACCGCCGTGAACTGCGCCCGGTAGAGGATGATGGTGGGAGAATTGGCCCGCCAGGAATCCACGAGCGCATTGATATAGGGCAACTGCGATTCGAGGTCCGGTGCCCCGTTGAGTTTGTCCATGAGTTCAGGGGTTCCGGCAATGCAGATGTGTTGGTTGTTGAAGGAGCTGCCGCAGGTCATCTTCTTGCGCAGCTCATAGGCAGCCACGGCTCCGCCGGTTTCGAACAATAGCGCCGACTGGTATTTGCCGGTGTTGAACTTGGTGGCGAAAGCCGTGGGTGTCTGCGAGTCAATGTTCACCCGCACCCCGATTTCCTCCCACGACGACTTGAGGATCGTCGCGAGCGTGGACACTCCGGGCGACGAGGGATTGATCATGAGGTCTATCTGCGGATCCTTGAGCCCGGATTCAGCCACCAACGCCTTGGCCTTTTCTTTGTCCAAGGGCCGCGGAGCCGAGCGTTCAGCGTCGAAACCCGGAATGCCGGGAACGAAGGGCCCGTAGAAGCTGTCTGCATAGCCGTAGGCCACGCTGGCCTTGATCTGCTCATACGGCACCGCATAGGTGAGTGCCTCACGCAGTTTCGGATTGGCAGTTGTGCCCGAGGAGTTGTCCAGGGAGACGGTCACCGGTGCGAAAGCAGGAGCTGTGGTGACACGGCAGCAATCCTCCTGACTCAGCTGGTGCACCACGTAAGGCGGCAGGCCGAGCGTTACGTCGGCCTCGCCACGGCGGGCCTGCAGCATGAGGGTTGGGATTGACGTAATGAAATTGACCCGCAACTCAGCTTCCTTGGCCGGTTCGCCGTAGTAGTTCGGGTTCCGGGTAAGGACGGCGTAGTTGTTGGCCACGTATTCGTCCAGTACGTAAGGCCCGCTGCTGCTGGCTGTGTGCGAAGCCAACCATTGGTTGGGCACGCCCTTCTTGTCCTCGCCGTGCTCCTTGATGACTTTCGGGTCATAGATCGAACCGCGGCTCTGTGCCAGTGTCACCAGGATTGCCGGATACGGTCGCGACAATTCCAGTCGTACGGTCTGGGGATCCATCACGACGACGTCGCTGATCAGCGGCGGGTCCGTCAGGCCGATCTGCAAACCCAAGGCACCGCAGCCGCCGATGGTGAGGTTACGCATGATCGAGTACCGCACAGCTTCGGCGTCCAGCGGGTTGCCGTTGGCGAACTTCGCTCCAGGATGCAGGGAGAAGGTATACGACTTCCCATCCGGTGAGACCGTCCACGACGACGCGAGGTCGCCGCTGACCCGCTCGGGATCGTTGATGGCCACCCGGGTTCCGTCGGCCTGGGCCTCCTGATCCAGCCTAACCAGTCGCGCATAGAAGTTGGTTGCAAAACTGTTCTCATTACCCGCACATACAAACGCAGGGTCGATGTTGGTCAAGGACGCGGCCCAGTTCACGGTGAATGGCCTGTCGGCCGCACCAGAAGGCACGCCGGGCTGCGCGCAGCCGGCGAGTGCGAGCAGGCCCACGGTGGCGAGTGCCGCCGTCGTTCGCCTTATGGCCGTCGTCCATTTCGGGAATGTTTTCATGTCAGCTTCCTTCCATGGCGTTGCCCGATCCCGCCGCTGCGAGCGCCTTCGCCCGTCGGCGGGCACCCGGCACGGCATCCAGCAGTGCCCGGGTGTAGGGATGGGTGGTGTTGTCAAAGACATTTGCGGCGGTACCAGCCTCCACGATCTCCCCGGCGTTCATGACGGCGATGTTGTGGCTCATGAGCCGGGCAACGGCCAGATCGTGGACGATGAAGAGGTAGGTAAGTCCGAGTTCGTCCTGCAGGTCGCTGAGGAGGTTCAGGACCTGGGCTTGAATGGAGACATCCAAGGCACTCACGGGCTCGTCCAGCACCACAAGGTCCGGGTTGAGGACAAGGGCACGGGCGATCGCGATGCGCTGGCGTTGGCCGCCGGAGAATGCGAAGGGAAAGCGCTGAGTCTGCTTGACGCTGATTCCCACAAGATCCAGGACCTTGGCCACCCTGCGCGATCGTTCCGCTGAATCGGAGACGCCGTGCACAATGAGTGGCTCTTCCACCAGGTCCCCCACCGTGAATCGCGGGTCGAGGGATCCGTTGGGGTCTTGGAAGACCATCTGGATCCTGCGTCGCATCTTGCGCATCCCGGGTTTGGAGAGGGTAGTGAGATCCACACCGTCGAATTCGATCAGGCCGCTGTCGGCGTCGGTGAGGCCCATGACGCAGGCCGCCGTTGTCGATTTGCCGCTGCCTGACTCCCCCACCAGGCCGAGTGTCTGGCCGCGGAGCAGTTCGAAGGAGACGTCGTGCAGGATTTGTGTCTTGTGCCGCTTTCCAATTCCTTTGGCGTAGGACTTGTTGAGCTTCTCCACCCGAAGGAGCGTGGGTGCGTTGGCGATGCTCATGCCGGGACTCCTTCAGGATCGTTTGCGAAGTGGCAGCGGACAACTGCGCCGTTGGACAGGGTGCGGGGCTCCGGCCTTTCGATGGCGCAGCGCTTTTGGTCGCGGCCGATCGGGCACCGGGGTGCGAAGGGGCAGCCGGGCTCGTCCACCGAGAGGTCCGGCGGAGACCCTGGGATGGCAGGCAAGGCGCCGCGCCGCGCGGTGGCGGGATCGATGACGCAGTCCAGGAGGGCTTTGGAGTATGGGTGGCCGGGGGCGGCGAACAACGCTTCGGTAGTGGTGGATTCGACGAATCGTCCGGCGTACATGACGTTGACGCTGTCGCAGAGTTCCTCAACGATTCCCAGATTGTGGGTGATCATCACCAAGGCATTTCCGCGCTCGTCGCAGATCTTGGCCAACAGATCCAGCACCTGCGCCTGGGTTGTTACGTCCAGGGCGGTGGTGGGTTCGTCTGCGACCACCACCGAGGGGTCATTGGCGATGGCCATGGCAATCAGGACGCGTTGCCGCATGCCCCCTGAATATTGGTGCGGATAGTCGGAGATCCGGCGGGCGGGATCGTTGACGCCCACTTCGCCCAGAAGCTCACAGGCCAACTTCCGGGCTGCCTTGGCTGAGACATCCTGATGAACTCGGATGGTCTCCACGAATTGGCTTCCGATGGTCTTCAGCGGATCCAGCGCCGCCATGGGGTCCTGGAACACCAAGCTGATGTCCTGGCCACGGACCTTGGAGATTGCGGCGTCATCGAGGCCCACAATTTCCTTGCCGTTGAGCTTTACGCTGCCGCCGACAACCCGGCCGGGTGGGGGCACAAGCCCCATCAGTGACATGGCCATGGCGGACTTTCCGGATCCGGATTCACCCACGATCGCAAGTCGTTGGCCTTTGTGCAGGTCGAAGGAAACGTCACGGACCGCGTGGACGGTCCCCAAAGCCGTCACGAAATCCGTGCGCAATCCATGGACGCTGAGCACAGGGTCCGGGCCGCCGTTCGACGACACTTGAGGTGCGGGAAGGGACAGTGCATTACTTTGCATCAGCGTGCTCCTACTCGTGTGCGGGGATCGGCTGCGGTCATCAGAACGTCTGCCAGGAGGCTCACAACTACGTAGAGGACTGCTGCCATCAGTAGTACGGCTTGGACCACTCCGAAGTCTTTTTGGATGATCGCGTCCGCGGTCATGGACCCGATGCCGGGCCAGCCGAACACTTTCTCCACCAGCAGGCTTCCTGCGAGGAGGTCTGCGAAGAGGAGCGACGCCGCGGGCAGCAGGGAAAGGAGGCCGTGGGGTGCCACGTGCCGGTTGTACACCGGGAACCGGCGGAGACCGTGGCTCTGGGATACGGCCACGAAGGTTTCCCGCAGGGTGCCCCGCAACTGGTTGCGATAGAGCCTGCTGAGGAAGGCGAAGGGACCGAGTGCCACGATCGTTGCAGGCAGGACCAGGTGCCAGGCTGCGTTGGCGAAGGTTCCCCATTGTCCGGCCAGCAGGGCATCGACGGTGAACATTCCAGTAACGTTCGGAGGTTTGAGCATTCCTGGTGATAGCCGTCCTTCAGGACCGGGGAAGATGCCCAGCTGGATCGAGAAAATCATGAGGGCCAGCAGCGCAATCCAGAAGGGCGGCGAACCCATGGCCAGGGAGGAGGCGAAGCGGACGAGCTGGTCCGGCCACCGGCGCCTTGAGTACACCGCGAAGCTTGCCGCTAGCACCGCGGTGACGATCGCAATAATGACTGACAACAGGCCAAGCTCCAGTGTTGCGGGGAGCCGCTGGCCCAGGAGGGTGCCCACGCTGTTGCCGGTGCTGTATGAGAAGCCGAAGTCGCCGCGGAGCAGGGAGCCCATGTAGTTTCCGTATTGGACCACGAGGTTCTCATCCAGGCCCATGGATTTGCGCAAGGCTGCAATGGTTTCCTCGGTTGCGGTGTCACCGGCAATGGCACGTGCGGGGTCGCCCGGAACTTTGCGGAGCAGTATGAAGGTGAAGATCGAAGCGCCGAAGACGGTGGCGAGTGCCACGCCCAGGCGTTTGAGGAGTGCGCTGGTCATTGGAGCCTCACTTCGCCTGGATGAATTCGCCGCGGGGATCCAGGACTTCACGGGCCCTGTCCGCGATAACTGTGGTGAGGGTGACTGCTATCAGCAGCCCCAGGCCCGGGAATCCGGCGATCCACCACTGCCCGGTCAGGAAGAACTGCTGGCCTTCGGTGATCATTTCGCCCCATTCTGCGGTGGGCGGCTGGGCCCCCAACCCGAGGTACCCGAGAGCTGCCAGGGACAGCACGGCGGCTCCGAACACGGCAGCCATTTGCAGGATCATGATGGGTATCAGGTGGGGCAGCACATGCCGGAACAACACTCTGGCCGGGTGGGCGCCGATCGCCATTGTGGAGCGGATGAAGTCCTGCCCATAGAGGCGCATCACTTCGCCCCGGAGGGTCCGCATGTACCACGGGAAGGAGTGCAGCGAGAGCCCAATGACCGCCGCAGTCACACCCGGTTTGAGGGCCATTGCAATGGCCATGGCCAGCAGGAGTGCCGGGAAGCAGAGGATGGAATTGGTGAGCCAGGTGAAGACCGTGTCCACCCAGCCGCGCATTGAACCGGCCAGAAGCGCGGTCACGCAACCCACGATTGCACCGATCACGGCAATTGCAAGTCCGGCGAGGATCGAGGTCTGACCACCGGCCAGAAAACGTGCCAATACGTCACGGCCGGTGTCATCGGTGCCCATGGGGTGGGTGAAACTTGGAGCTTGGAGGACCGCGCCGAGGTTGATGGCGTCGGCTTGGAGCCGCCAAAGCAGCGGGCCAAGCAGCGTCACCACAACAAGGGCGGCCAAGAGGGACAGGGTGAGGGTGAGCTTCCGATCGCGCTTGAGGAAGCTTCTGAAAGGCCGGCGCCTGGGCGCTGCAAGAACCTGCGGGGCGACTATAGCTGTCATGAGAGTCCTTCCTCTCCGGAAAGGATCGTGGCCGGAGACGCAATGCCGGCGCCGATCGATGTGAGGATTTGCCGCAACGTTGCGGCGCTGATGAGCAATTGCTGGCGGCGCTCGGCGGGCGTGGGGTCCTCGTCCCAATCGGCAAGCGCCGGAATGTCCCCCCGTGCCACACGGTCGTGCGTTAGCATGCCGAGCCGGGCCAACTGTGCGACCCCTTCGGCGTCAAGGTGGGGCTCATGGCGGAACCATGAACGGTCGAAAATGGGTGTGTCGAACTTTCCGCGATGCTGTTCTACGGTGAAATCGCGCACTCCGCCGGCCAGCAGGCTTCCCAGCAGCGCCTTCCAGTCCAGGACGCCTTCGCCCACGGGGCGCAGCCGGCGGCGGTACCCGTGCGGGACCTGGAAAAGGACAACATCCTCCAGATGGGTCATCCGGATGGAGGGTCCCAGGGCTCTGGCGACTTCGTGCGGGTCTTCCGCACGCACCACGAGGTTCGCCACATCAAGTCCGATGCTGAAGACGGCCGGATCCATGGTCTCCACCAAGGACAGGACCTCCGATGAGGCGAGGTCCTCATGGGTCTTCACGTTGATCCGCACGTTGTTGTCCCGGGCCTGTTCAGCCAGGGACTGGAGGTTCGCCCGGATAATCCGGAGCTGTGCAGGGTGGTCAAGAAAGCGGCCCTGCTCCGCAACGCCTTCCCGCACCGACCGCGTGTACACGAAGAACTCCTTGATGCCGAGATCCAGACCACTTGCCAAGGACTTGCGCAGTTCGCGTCGGACCGCTGCAGGTTCGCCCACGGGACCGGCACAGCCGAGTCCCAGTTGGAGTTCGACGCCGGCACGCCCGGCTTCCGCTGCTACCTCGTCCAAGCAGTCCGGCATCTCGCCCGAGAGTTCCGCAGTGATGTTGTTGAGCACGACGAGTGTGAAGCCGTCCTCAATCGCCTGCCGAAGGGAAGCAAGCAGCGGGAGCTCCTCCATTCCCGGGTAGCGGGTGAACTGGACACCGAGGCGGACGCCACGGAAATCGCCGTCTTGTGAAGACCTCAAGCCATGGGTTTGTTGTGTGATCTGGGTCATGCTCAACAAGGTACACTCGTAAGACGTCTTACGAAAGGGTGGATTTTAGAACTTTGATGTGAGACGCTTCGTGGACGTAGGGAAACTGAGGGGGCACCATGGCGGTGAACGGCAAACGCAGTGTGGTCGACGAAGCGATTGATGACATCCGTCATCGGATTCGCCAAGGCGAATGGGGTCTGGGCGACCGGATTCCGCCCGAACCCGAACTCGGTAGAGCCTTGGGACTGAGCCGCGCTCCTTTGCGCGAAGCTCTCCGCGCGCTGGTGCACGCGGGACTCCTCGTGACCCGGCAAGGCGACGGGACATTCGTCGCAGCAGTCGATGAGCAGGAGATCGCCCTTCGAAAAGGCTTCCAGGACGCGGACCCTTTCGAGGCGGTCGAGGTCAGGCGAAGCCTCGACGTACCGGCAGCAGCTTTGGCCGCGCAACGCCGGGACCAGACAGACCTAGACAAGCTCCAGGACGCCCTTGACCGCCGTCGCGCTGCCGCGGAATCACGGGACGATGACGGCTTCCGGGAAGCCGACATCGACTTCCACCGCGCTGTGGTTGACGCCGCACACAACCAACTCCTGGCTGGCATCTACGGTTCCCTGGCCGCCAGCATTGACGGTTCCTGGACCTCCCCCGCCGGCTTGGACCGTGCCGCAAGCACAGGACATGACCATCACGACGACCTCTTCGAAGCCATCCGCGACGGATTAGTGCAAGACGCGATGCTCGTAGCCGGAACCATCCTGGACAACCAGGCGTCCGACCTGGAGAACAAGTGATCACACGCCTCAAGGCGGCGTTCGTGATCGGCTACGCGGACGGCGACCACTGCATCATGCCTGATGCCGAACTTGTCCACGACGACGGAACCATCCTGTTCGTGGGCCGGGACTACGCCGGGCGTGTGGACGTTGAGATCAACGCCGGGCAAGCCATTGTGTCCCCTGGTTTCATCGACCTCAACGCGCTGGCGGACATCGACCATGCAATCTTCGATTCCTGGCCGGATGCCTCCCGCCGCCTGGGCATGGTGTGGTCTGAGGAATACCTCAAGGACCACGGAGCCGTCTTTACCCGGGACCAAACCCGCTTCCGACGCGAATTCGCATTATCCCAACTGGTCCGCAACGGCATCACCACCCTCATGCCCATCGCCTCGGAGAGCTATCACGAGTGGTGCGAGGACTATCAGGACATGGCCGATACAGCCGAGGCTGTGGAGGCAATTGGCCTCCGCGCCTACCTGGGCCCCAGCTATCGCACAGCCGTGCCCTACACGGACGGCAGCAATGTGCTGCTCCACGAGGACGAACGGCGGGGCCTGGACGGACTTGAGGACGCCATCCGCTTCGCCCAGGATTTCGAAGGACGTGCCAGCGGGCTGATCCGCACGGCTTTGCTTCCGTCGCGGATAGAGACCCAGACCGAACAGACACTGCGTCTGACCCGCAAGGCCGCGGATGAGCTGGGCATTCCCGTCCGTCTGCATGCCGCACAGGGACTCTTCGAAATAGAAGCCATGATCGCCCGCACAGGAAAGCGTTCCCTGCCCTACCTCGCGGATCTGGGCTTCCTCACCGGGAAGACCTTCATTCCCCATGCATGGACGGTTCCGGGGCATCCGCTCATGCCCAAGGCCTTCGGCACCGGGGATGACCTCCAACTGCTCGCGGAATCCGGCGCGAGTGTCCTGCTCTGTCCCATCCCGATGGCCCACTACGGCGGCATGCTGGACAACTATGACTCTTACCGCGAAAGGGGCATCCGGGTGGTGCTGGGGACGGACTCCGCCCCGCCGAACATGATCCGCGCCATGGATCTGGCCATGGGTATGACCAAGTCGGTCACGGGCGACCGCACAAGCGCCCAGGCTGCGGATCTCTTCCGATCAGCCACCCTGGACCCGGCAGAAGCGCTGGACCGCACGGATCTCGGCCGCCTGGCGGCCGGAGCCCAGGCAGACTACTTTGTTCTGGATCTGACTGGCCAGCACATTGGACCGTACGGGGACCCCATCCGCACCATGGTGATGAACGCCGACGGCCGTGACATCTCGCGTGTTGTGGTGGCTGGCCGCACCATCGTGGAGAACAGTGAAGTAGTCACCGTTGACACCACCGGTTACCGGGCGCGCGCACAGGAATTCCTGGACCACTACATCGCTTCACTGAGCCTCTCGGACCATGCCAAGCGGCCAACGCAGCAACTGCTCCCGCCCAGTTTCCCACTGCGCTAAGTCGGCGCAGCACGCCTGGGCCAGCAGCCGGCCTCGCCCGGTTACGGGATCGGGACGGGCACGACGCCGAGCGGCGCCAACTGCTCGGCGCCTCCGTCTGGGGCGGACAGGACCCAGATGCCCTTTTCGTGCACGGCCACCGAGTGTTCCCACTGGCAGGAGCGCTTGCCGTCGGTGGTGACAACGGTCCAGTCATCGTCCAACGTGGCGGTCTCGATGCCACCGCGCACCAGCATGGGTTCGATCGCGAGGCACAGCCCCGCGCGAATCTTCGGACCTCGGTGATTGGTGCGGTAGTTCAGGACGTCCGGGGCCATGTGCATTTCCGAACCGATGCCGTGGCCCACGTAGTCCTCCAGGATGCCCAAGGGCTTACCGGGGACGGAAGAAACGTAGTCATCAATCGCATTGCCAATATCGCCCACGAACTTGCCCTTGGCCAGGGCAGCGATTCCTCGCCACATGGCGGCCTCGGTGACATCCGAGAGTCGCTGGTCCTCAGGATCTGCCGTGCCAACGATGACGGTGCGGGCGGAATCCGAGTGCCATCCGTCAACGATGCAGCCGCCGTCGATGGAAATAATGTCGCCATCGTTGAGGACACGGTTCCCGGGGATGCCGTGGACGACTTCCTCGTTGACTGACGTGCAGATGGTGGCGGGAAAGCCGTGGTAGCCAAGGAAGTTGGACTTGGCCCCCGCGTCATTCAGGACTGCCGCGAAAATGTCGTCGAGGTCCTTGGTAGTGACGCCTGCCTTGGCCGCCGCAACGGCAGCGTCAAGGGCACGGCTGAGGACCAAACCGGCCTCGTGCATCTTGCGCATTTGCTCGTTGGTTTTGTATTCGATGCGGGGCTGACCGAACGCCATGTTCTCCTCTGGATGGTTTGCTGTAGGAGCCGATCAGGCCCCGTGCTCCAACCATTTTCCCGCATCGGAGAGCATGGTCGAAATTGGTTCGATTCCCAGCTCGTCGCGGAGGCGGTCCAAACGGTAAGTTCTGTCCCGTCCGAGCTGGCTGACGGCATAGCGCGTGAGGCGTGGTGCCCGTCCGGAAACGAGGGCAGCGGCTTCGGAAATACCGGCAAGAGCCATGGCAGCAGGCTCGGGGACGTACCTGATGCCCACCCCGGCATGGCCAGTGACAGCAAGCACCTGCCTGAGCACGGTGCCGAGCTCCACAGGCTTCGCGTCGGCCACGTTGATAGCCCCGCGGGCATCGGACTGGCAAGCTGCCAGCGCTGCCTTTGTCAGGTTGTCCACATGCGTGAGCTGATGACGAATACCGGCATGGCCCACGGTGAGAAGCCGTCCGTGGCGGATATTGCTGATCAGGCGCGGCAGCAGCGTCCGGTCCCCCGGTCCGTAAACTCCGTGTGGCCGAAGAACCACTGCATTGCGATGCCGTCGGGCTTCCACATCGGCGAGCGCCTTGCTCCTTGCATATGCGTTGAGGTGGCGCATAACCACGTCTTCTTCACCGCGGTTGGTACAGGCCTCCCACCACGGGTAGACGCTGGAACTGGAAATGTGCACCAGTCGTGTTGTTGGGTAGGCCTCAGCCACGGCACGGGTACCCAGCACATTCGTGCGGTAGAACGTGCGGGCGGCGCCCCAGTCCGCCACGTGCGCGGCGGCGTGGATCACCGCGTCCACGGCCGACAATCGGCCAGGCGGCACACCATTTAGGTCCCAATACGTCAGGGCAGGGCCTTGGCGCCGTGCGAAACGAACAACTTCCCAGCCTTGGGCCTCGGCGGCAGTAGCTACTGCTCCCCCGATGAAACCGGTGGCCCCGGTAACCGCGATTTTCACTGCGCCCCGGCTTTGTCAGCGGACTTGCGGGCAAATGCACGTCGCAGTGCTTCCCGGTCCGGCTTTTTGTGGCGTCCGCTGTAGGGGATGGCGTCCAGGATTTCGATGTGATCGGGGAGAGCGGATTCGTCAATCATCTCCGGGAGGACCTTGGTTAACTTTGCTTTCAGCTGCCCCACTGATTGCCCCTTTGTCCTTGGGTCTCCCTGCGCCTCTGATTTCCCCTGTGCAGGCACGACCGCCAGCCACACAGCTTCATCACCGATCCCGTCCGGAACCCCCACCATGACGGCCTGCTGAACTCCCGGCACGGAAGTGATCAGCGGTTCATACAGTGCAGGGTAGATGTTGGTCTTGCCCCGGATGATCATGTCTTTCTTGCGCCCGATCATGACCAAGCGCGCGGGACCCGTTCCGGGGCCTCCCGCACCGTGGTCCAGCCGCACCAGGTCTCCGGTGGCGTGCTCAATCATGACTTCCTCGCCCAGATATCCGTGACACATGTTCGGTCCCCGGGCGTACAGTTCGTGGTCTTCCCCCACCCGTATGCCGACGGCGGGCAGTGGATCTCCGAGGAAATCACCTTCGCCGCTGCCGTCCGGCGACGTGAATTCGGCTTCAGCGCCAGACGCGAAGGCCAGCTTCTCGCGACCATCAGCGACGGCGATTGGCAGCAACTCCGTCATGCCGTAGATGAGTTTGAACTCGACGCCGGGGAGCAGGGCCGTTGCCCGTTTCAGGAAGGGAGCCAGCACCGGCGCGGCTCCAAGCATGACTGTCCGCAGTGTTCCGGGGAGCCTGACGCTGCCGTCCTCGACCGCATCCAGGATGGGCCCCAACTGGGAGGGCACAAGGAAAAGGTGCGTCGCGCCGTCGTACGAGTTCTCTTTGCCAGCCACCGGCCCAAGCTCGCGTGCCAAGCGAAGAGGATCAATGTGCGCGGAGAAGCCATAGCCGGGCATGGTCCAGTGCGCGCCGGCGATGAGTGCCGGCAAGCCCATCATCAGCTGCTCGGAGTGGATGCGATCGCCCTCGCCAAAGGTACAGCGCTGGTTGAGCTGCTCGAATCCTGCCCCAAGCGAACCCCGCGTATGTACTACGCCCTTGGGCGCACCGGTGGTCCCTGACGTAAAAATGATCACGGCTTCCTGCCCGGAGGAAGCCCCTGCAGAAGGCGGAACACTATCCCTATGAAGCGCCGGACTGGCGAGTCGCTTCACCGGCGTCGCGCCTCGGGGAACGCCAGGGAGCCATGGGCCGGAATAGTAGTGCCGGACGTCCATGGCTCCGTAATCCGGCAGCAGCAAACCCCTCCGCCGGGCCAGCGGCCGCAGTGGGCTCCTGGTACTCAGCGCGTACAGAAGGGACTCAGCGGCAGCCCACTGCGGGGCAGCCAGCCTGGCCCGATCATGGAAAAGCGACGGCCCGATTCCTGGATCGATGAACACCACAGAACCACCGGCCCGGACGGCCCCCAGGGCCAGGATGAACGCTGCTGGGCTGGGGCGGACTGAGAACAGCATCCGTTCACCGGCACCGAAGCCATCATCCTGGAGATGCCGAGCAGTAGCATCTATACCTTTGACCAGTTCCCGGTATGTGATGGACCGTCCCGGTCGCAACCGACCTGGACGCCGTAGTCGCCCTGGAGCATGGTTCCAAGGCGAAAATCTGCCGGGCGCCGTGATCGCTGGGCTGTTTGGCACGCGCCCAGCTGCGGCATAGACGGCCTCGATGAGATCGGTGCCGGACACACTATCTTCCAACAATGCGTCATCAGGCATTGACCAGCTCCAACTTCCTGTACCCGGGAATGAGCACACCCTTGCTCACTTGCCGGGACGAGACGACCCACGGATGTCGGGCATGCCTGTCCAAGAGCAACGACAACGTCGCATTGATCTCGGCCATGGCCAACGGCATGCCGATGCAAAAGTGCGGACCCGCACCGAACCAAAGCTGACGCGCATGCGGCGGGGTGGGAATCCCGGGCTCGAATCCGCCGAGGCTTTTAGACGCGTGAACTGTCGATAGCAAAAGACGGTCACCGGCACGGACAGCGACTCCGCCAAGGGTGCAAGGAGAAACAGCATCCCTCAGCATCATCGGGGACGGCACGGTGAACCGTAATGCCTCGTTCACGGCCGAAGCAACACCGGACCGATCCTCAACGAGGCCCGCAATGCGTCCGCTGTCAGCGAGCAGGGCAATCAGCCGTGGAACAAAGGACACCAACGTCTCTGTTCCCACCATCACGAACGCGCTGATGATGCCCATGGCTTCTTCCTCGGTCATGCCGAGTGCGCGCAGCCGACCAGGAAACGTTTGGGGGTCGCTCTTCCGGTACGCTTCCCGCGCCGGTCCTGCCAAAACCCCGACGGCGGATCTTCCCTTCGCGACCTGCCTCACCGTCAGCGTGGGGCGCCCCAGGCGGACGAGTGACGAGATGGAAGACCCTAAATTGAAGAGTTCCCTGTTGGGCAACCGGCCAGGTGCATCATCCGGCACGCCCAGCAGCCTGGAGATGACTCCCCCAGCAAGCTCCTTGACGCAGTCCACCAGATCCACGTGGCCACCTGCGTCCAATCCGTGGTGTACGCGATCATGAAGCGAAGCAGCAGCCGGCTCGACAATCGCCGCCACCGAGCCTGGAGTGAAGAGGTCAGCGAGCTTGCGCCGCAGCTCCCTGTGCTCCGTGCCGTCCATGTTCACCAACGCCTTTGGCCCCACTACGGGAGTCCAGAGCGCACCCGAACCCGACGGTCCGTTCTTAATGAAACGCTGGCTATCCATGAGAACGTCACGCACCAAGGCAGCTTCGCTGACGAGGATCCCCAGGCCGGGCAAACGCATCACCGGCCGCATGCTGCCCAGCCCCCGGATCGCCGGGTACAGCAGTGGATGCGCCCCCAGCTGAACAAGCTGTTCCCAGCGTTCGGCCTTGCTCATGACGCCGCTGGGCATCCTGCCGCTGGACATTCTGCCGTTGGGAATCCCTCCGTTGGATGTCACGGCGTCACCGGATGTCCACGTGCTCTGGGCGGTACCGGTGGTCCGCATACCAAGCCAGGGTGTTCTTCAAGCCCCAGGCTTTGACCCGCCGTGAGGAGCCGTACACCACAACATCCCGGCGCAACGCGTAATTGCGGGTCAGCTTTCGCACGCGGTTGGACAGTGCGCGGTCTTCATGGAGGTCTTCTATGCTGGTCCGCGGGAATCCACCGGAACGGTGATACATGTCTGCCGTGATCGCCATATTGCACCCTGGAAGCATCTGATAAGGGCCCAGGTACCCGTCACCCTTATTGCCGGGGCGGATCCGGCCGAAGAAAGATGCGATCTCGACTGCGAGCAGCATCATCCTCCGCTCCCCGGAACTGATCCCTTCGTCCTCGCGGGGCACAAGCTGGCCGGCGATGAGTTCCAAACCGTCGTCGAACGCCTGAACAATTTTGGCGGTCCAATCCGGCGCAGCGAGGCAATCGGCATCCGTCCGGGCGAGCCGCGTTGCGCCGTGCTCCACACCGAAGCGCATGCCCGTGTCTGCGGCCGCGCCCGTCCCCTTCTCGGCTTCATGCACAAGCCTGATATCCATGTGGGGATGAGCCGCGGCGAACTCCGCCACGATCAAACAGCTGGCGTCCGTCGATCCATTGTCGACCACCACCACCGTGAAGTCCTGATGCTCTTGGGCCGCAAAAGAGTCCAGCGTCTGCCGGACCAGCTTCTCTTCGTTCAGCATGGGCACAGCGATGGACAGCGGCCGGGTAGGGGCTGTGCTTCCCAGAGGGCGTTCCAGCGTCATAGCCGCACCACCGCCATGCCCAGGCTCACGCCGCCGGCGAGTCCCACCAAGGCCACGAGATCTCCTGGGCCGCAGCGGCCACTGTCCACGGCAAGTTTTAGTTGCAGGGGCAAGCTAACGGAGGCCAAATTTCCGAAGTCCTCTACAGATGGAACCAGAAGCTCCCTCGGAACACCGGCCCGGTCCGCAAAGATTTCCCGGTACGGTGCACTCACCTGGTGCACACAAACCACGGCGAAGTCCGTCCACTGCAGTTCCAGCCGGTCCAATGTTTCGTCCAGGACGCCGCAGCCCAGATCCAGAAACGCGTCCTTGAGCTTCTCCCCGTCCATGGTGAAATAGGTCGCTTCCGGATCGCGCGGATACGCGGATCCACCTGCAGCCAGGGTGCCGACCGACCAGTGGCTGCTGCGGGCAGTGAAGCCCATGCCAAGAATGCCTCCCGGACCGACCTCCAGTCGGTCCGTCTCCAGTGGCGCTGTATCCGCAGGTTCGAGCAACACTGCCGCGCCGCCGTCGCTCATGGTGTACCCGGGAAAGCTTGACGCGAAAGTGTCAAAGTCCGGAACCCTCCAACGGATCGCCCGCGACGGCGATTCCCCTGTGACCACCAGGACCCTGGCATACCGTCCCGTGGCAATCAGGGCATCGCCTACTTCCAAGCCGTTCAGGAAACTGTTGCATGCATTCTTCACGTCCATCACAGGGCAGCCGAGTCCGAGTTTGGCGGCGGCCATGTGGCCCGTGGCCGGTTCCACCATGTCCTGGCTGGCGGACGCGAAGATGAGCAGGTCTATGTCCGGAGCTTGAAGCCCGCATTCAGCAAGGAGCTTTGCCGCTGCATTGGCCGCAAGGTCCGATGCTTGCTCGGAGTCGGCCATGACGCTCCTGGAACGGATGCCGGTAACACGGGAGATCAAGCCCTTGGGCACCCTGAACCCCGGACTCGACTCACCAATACGGCGTTCGACGGCGGAAGTGTCCAGGCGCGCAGGTGGAAGGTAAACCTCCAAACCTGCAATCCTGCTGTGTCCGGAATGAGCTGTCTGCATGCGGTTCCCCCAAAAACTGCCGCGAAACGAAAAGGGTGTGTCCCGCACCAATGGTACGGGACACACCCTTTTGCTCCAGCGCCGATGATCCGGCTATGTGGAAAAGCCCTACTAGACGGCC
Organism: Paenarthrobacter sp. 10L412; assembly: GCF_056395565.1. Lineage (NCBI taxonomy): Bacteria > Bacillati > Actinomycetota > Actinomycetes > Micrococcales > Micrococcaceae > Paenarthrobacter > Paenarthrobacter sp. 10L412. Next base: position 66,596 of record NZ_JBFTJT010000006.1, read on the forward strand.
TTGGCCGACTCGATGGCGGTGAGGACGCGGTCGGTGACTTCGTCGATGCCGCCGATTCCATCCACCTGCGTCAGGATGCCGCGCTCGGCATACTTGGCAACAACGGCCTCAGTCTGCTCGTGGTAAAGGTCCAGCCGGTGACGGATGACGGCCTCATTGTCGTCAGAGCGCCCGGTTTCCTTCGCACGGCCCAGGAGGCGTGACACCAGTTCTTCGTCGTCGGCAGTCAGCTGGAGCACGACGTCGAGCTCCTGCTCGCCTTCAGCGAGGATCTGGTCGAGGTAGTCAACCTGCGCGGTGGTGCGCGGGTAACCATCCAGAAGGAAGCCATTCTCGACGTCGCTCTGGCTCAGGCGGTCGCGAACCATGTTGTTCGTGACGCTGTCCGGAACGAAGTCCCCTGCGTCCATGTATTTCTTGGCTTCGATGCCCAAAGGGGTTTCGCCCTTTACGTTGGCACGGAAGATGTCGCCGGTGGAGATGGCGACTACGCCGAGGCGCTCGGAAATCCGCTCAGCCTGCGTACCCTTACCCGAACCGGGAGGTCCAATGATCAGCATTCTCGTCATCGCAAAAGCCCTTCGTAGTGACGTTGTTGTAGCTGCGCATCAATCTGCTTGACGGTTTCCAGACCGACACCCACCATGATCAGGATTGACGTGCCACCGAACGGGAAGTTCTGGTTGGCGTTGATCAGGACGAGTGCAACCAGCGGAATCAACGCCACGAAGCCCAGGTAGAAGGCTCCAGGCAAGGTGATCCTGGAAAGCACGTACTGCAGGTAGTCCGCGGTCGGTTTACCCGCCCGGATGCCCGGAATGAACCCGCCGTACTTCTTCATGTTGTCCGACACTTCTTCAGGGTTGAAGGTGATGGCCACGTAGAAGTAGGTGAAGAACACGATCATGGCGAAGTAGAGCGCCATGTAGATGGGGTGGTCGCCACGGGTGAGGTTGTTGTTGATCCACTCAACCCACGGCGCCAGCTGCTCCCCTGCCTTCGGCTGGTTGAACTGCGCAATCAGGCCCGGCAGGTACAGCATGGAGGAAGCGAAGATGACGGGCACGACGCCGGCCATGTTCACCTTGATGGGGATGTAGGTGCTTGTGCCACCCACGGTGCGGCGTCCGATCATGCGCTTGGCGTACTGGACGGGAACCCGGCGCTGGGACTGCTCCACGAAGACCACCAGGGCCACCGTGAGCAAGCCGATTGCCAGGACGATGAAGAACGTTCCCGGTCCCTTCGTCTCCCAAATGGAACCAAGCGAACGCGGGAAGCCCGCAGCAATGGAGGTGAAGATGAGCAGCGACATTCCGTTGCCCACACCCTTCTCCGTAACGAGCTCGCCCATCCACATGATGAGGCCCGTACCGGCCGTCAGCGTGATGATGATGAGCAGTGTCGTAATGATGCTGTCATCAGGAATAATCGGGAGGTTACAGCCCGGAAGAAGCTGGCCGGACCGCGCCAAGGACACCAGGGTGGTGGCGTTCAAGAGTCCGAGCGCGATGGTGAGGTACCGGGTGTACTGGGTCAACTTCGACTGGCCCGAGGAGCCCTCTTCGTAGAGCTGCTGGAACCGGGGAATGACCACCCGGAGCAGCTGAACGATGATGCTCGACGTGATGTAGGGCATGATGCCCAGTGCAAAGATCGAGACCTGCAGCAACGCGCCGCCGCTGAACAAGTTAACCAGCTGGTAAATGCCCTGCGAGGTGTCACCGTTGTTCAAGCATTGCTGGACATTCTGGTAGTTCACACCAGGCGAGGGGATGAAAGCTCCCAAGCGGAAGATTGTGATGATTCCCAGCGTGAACAACAACTTGCGTCGCAAATCAGGCGTCCGAAACGCCCGGCCGAATGCGCTTAGCAAGCGTCCTCCTGAGTAGAAAGTACAAGGATGTGGATGGGCTCAATGAAACCCAACAACCGAGTCTAGCTGCTTGTGACGCCGTCGTAATAATCGAGAGTCCACTTTCACGCAAAAAATCCCGGTATACGGGGCCGAAGCCCCGCATACCGGGATCTTTTTTACAACGGGGAATCAGCCCCACTGGCTCTTAGAGAGCAGTGGTGCTTCCACCTGCTGCAGCAATCTTTTCAGCAGCGCTGGAAGAGAAAGCGTGGGCGGTGACGTCAACCTTGACGGTGATGTCGCCAGTGCCCAGGACCTTGACGGGCTGGTTCTTGCGAACGGCACCCTTCTCAACCAGGGACTCAACGGTGACAGCGCCACCTTCCGGGAACAGCTCGTTGAGCTTGTCCAGGTTCACAACCTGGAACTCAACCCGGAACGGGTTCTTGAAGCCGCGCAGCTTCGGCAGGCGCATGTGCAGCGGCAGCTGGCCGCCGGCAAAGCCAGCCTTTACCTGGTAGCGGGCCTTCGTACCCTTGGTACCGCGACCAGCGGTCTTACCCTTGGAGCCTTCACCACGACCAACACGTGTCTTGGTGGTCTTGGCACCCGGGGCGGGACGCAGGTGGTGGACCTTCAGAGCGTTCTGCTTCTCGGCAGCCTCTGCAGCGGTCTTGTTCTCGGCCATTACTTCGCCTCCTCTACATTCACGAGGTGCGGAACCGTGTTGAGCATTCCAACGGTCACGGCGTCGGCGTCACGGACAACGGTGTGTCCGATGCGCTTCAGGCCGAGGGACCGGAGGGTAGCCTTCTGGTTCTGCTTGGCGCCGATGACGCCCTTGATCTGGGTGATCTCCAACTTGGCGTCGGAGGGAGTCAGGTTCTTAGCCATGACTAAACACCTGCCTTCTGGTTCTGGAGCGCGCGCACCAGAGCAGCCGGAGCAACCTCGTCCAGCGGCAGGCCACGGCGGGCAGCCACGGAAGCGGGCTCTTCGAGCTGCTTCAGAGCGGCAACGGTCGCGTGAACGATGTTGATCGCGTTGGAGGAACCGAGCGACTTGGAGAGGATGTCGTGGATACCCACGCACTCCAGTACCGCGCGGACCGGACCACCGGCGATAACACCGGTACCAGCGGAAGCCGGACGCAGCAGGACAACGCCTGCAGCAGCCTCACCCTGCACACGGTGCGGGATGGTGTTGCCAACGCGGGGAACGCGGAAGAAGGACTTCTTGGCCTCTTCAACGCCCTTTGCGATAGCAGCGGGAACTTCCTTGGCCTTGCCGTAGCCAACGCCAACCATGCCGTTGCCGTCACCGACGACGACGAGTGCGGTGAAGCTGAAGCGACGACCACCCTTGACGACCTTGGCAACGCGGTTGATGGTTACAACGCGCTCTACGAACTGGCTCTTCTCGGCTTCGCGACCGCCGTCGCGGCCACCACGGCCACCACGGTCGCCGCGGCCCTGGCCACGCTCGCCGCGCTCGCCACGACGTCCGCCGCGGCGGTCATCGGTAGCGGGTGCGGTCTCAGTTGCTTCAGCAGCTACAGCTTCAGTCACCTGAATGTCCTTTTCGTTATTTTCAACGGTCACAGTGCCAGCCCACCTTCGCGAGCACCGTCAGCGACGGCGGCGATGCGGCCGTGGTACTTGTTACCGCCACGGTCGAAGACAACAGCTTCGACGCCTGCAGCCTTGGCACGCTCGGCAACGAGCTCGCCGACGCGCTTGGCCTTGGCAGTCTTGTCTCCGTCGAGTGCGCGAAGGTCAGCTTCCAGGGTGGAAGCGTAAGCCACGGTTACACCCTTGCTGTCATCGACAACCTGGACGAAGATGTGACGGGCCGAACGGTTGACGACCAGACGAGGACGTACAGCCGTACCGGTGATGCGCTTGCGGATACGAAGCTGGCGACGGCTGCGTGCAGCAGACTTGCTCTTGTTCGTACGCTTCTTGTTAATTGCGATGGCCATGGTTTACTTACCAGCCTTTCCGACCTTGCGGCGGATGACTTCGCCGGCGTAACGGACACCCTTGCCCTTGTAGGGGTCAGGCTTGCGCAGCTTGCGAATGTTGGCAGCAACCTCGCCGACCTGCTGCTTGTTGATACCCGCAACAGAGAGCTTGGTCGGACCCTCTACTACGAAGGTGATGCCTTCGGGTGCCGAGACATTAACCGGGTGGCTGAAGCCAAGAGCGAACTCCAGGTCAGAACCCTTTGCCTGAACGCGGTAACCAGTACCAACGATTTCAAGCTTCTTCTCGTAGCCCTCGGTAACGCCCTGGATCATGTTGGCGATCAGGGTGCGGGTCAGGCCGTGCAGCGAACGCGAGTTGCGCTCGTCGTTCGGGCGGGTGACCGTGAGAGTGTTCTCTTCCAGGGAAACCTCGATCGGGCTGGCTACAGTGTGGCTCAGCTCTCCCTTGGAACCCTTGACGCTGATGAAGGAGCCATCGAGCTTGACCTCAACTCCGGCAGGAACGGTGATGGGGAGACGTCCAATACGTGACATTATTCTCTTCCTTTCCCGTTACCAGACGTACGCGAGGACTTCGCCGCCCACGCCCTTCTTGCCGGCCTGCTTGTCAGTCAGGAGGCCGGAAGAGGTGGACAGGATAGCGATACCCAGGCCACCCAGCACGTGCGGCAGGTTAGTGGACTTCGCGTAAACGCGGAGGCCCGGCTTGGAGATGCGGCGGACGCCAGCGATGGAACGCTCGCGGTTCGGACCGAACTTCAGGTCGATGGTCAGCTTCTTGCCAACCTCGGCGTCTTCTTCCTTCCAGCCGGCAATGTAGCCTTCTGCCTTCAGGATGTCAGCAACGCGTGCCTTCAGCTTGCTGTACGGCATGGTCACGGTGTCGTGGTATGCCGAGTTTGCATTGCGCAGACGCGTGAGCATGTCTGCGACAGGATCTGTCATAGTCATTTGGGCTATAGCCCTTCCTCATAACGGTTTCCGCTGCGCTTGCTCTTTCGAGCCTGCGCTGCCGGACCTGTTACGTAGTTAGTTTTCGGTCTTGAACGGGAAACCAAGCGCCTTGAGCAGCGCGCGGCCTTCGTCGTCGGTCTTGGCGGTGGTGACGACCGTGATGTCCATACCGCGAACGCGGTCGATGGAGTCCTGGTCGATTTCGTGGAACATAACCTGCTCGGTCAGACCGAAGGTGTAGTTGCCGTTGCCATCGAACTGCTTGCCGTTGAGGCCGCGGAAGTCACGGATACGCGGCAGAGCCAGCGAAACCAGACGGTCCACGAATTCCCACATGCGGTCTCCACGCAGGGTTGCGTGTGCACCGATCGGCATGCCTTCGCGCAGCTTGAACTGTGCGATCGACTTGCGGGCCTTGGTTACCTGCGGCTTCTGGCCGGTGATCAGGGTGAGGTCGCGGACAGCGCCGTCGATCAGCTTGGAGTCCTTGGCGGCATCTCCAACACCCATGTTCACAACAACCTTCACCAGGCGGGGAACCTGGTTCACGTTCGCATAGCTGAACTCGTCCTGCAGGGACTTCTTGATGGTCTCTGCATACTTCGTCTTCAGACGCGGAACGATCTTTACTGGAGTCTCGAGAGTCTCAGTCATTAGATGTCCTTCCCGGTGGCCTTGGACACGCGGATACGGACGGTCTTGGTAGCGCCATCCTTCTCAACGGTGTCGAGACGGAAACCAACACGGGTCGGCTTCTTGGTCGACGGGTCAACCAGAGCAACGTTGGAAACGTGGATCGGAGCCTCAACGACCTCGATGCCACCGGTCTTGGTGCCGCGCTGCGACTGACCGACCTTGGTGTGCTTGGTGACGCGGTTGATTCCCTCTACCAGCACGCGGTTGGTGTCCGGGAATACGCGCAGGACCTTGCCCTGCTTGCCGCGGTCGCCGCCACGTTCCTGCTTGGCGCCGGTGATGACCTGAACGAGGTCACCCTTTTTGATCTTAGCCATGGACTAAAGCACCTCCGGGGCCAGCGAAACGATCTTCATGAACTTCTTGTCGCGAAGTTCACGACCAACCGGGCCGAAGATACGGGTACCGCGGGGGTCACCGTCGTTCTTCAGGATCACAGCTGCGTTTTCGTCAAACTTGATGTAGGAACCATCCGCACGGCGGCGTTCCTTCTTGGTACGAACGATGACAGCCTTGACGACGTCACCCTTCTTTACGTTGCCGCCAGGGATAGCGTCCTTGACGGTAGCGACGATGACGTCGCCAATGCCTGCGTAGCGACGACCGGATCCACCGAGAACGCGAATGGTAAGGATTTCCTTAGCACCCGTGTTGTCGGCGACCTTGAGTCGCGACTCCTGCTGAATCAATTTTTACTCCTTGCGTCGCGCCGGTTCTCAGACCGAAATCATGCATACGGAATGAGCCTTGCGGAACGGTTGATCGGGGTGTCTCTTGACCTGCCTGGATTTTGCCAGAACAGGCCTAAACGCCCGTGCCACGAGCATCAGCTTCCCTTGCAGAAAACTCTGCGCGGGGCAGTATGCAGCGGCACGATTGTTTACGAGGTAGTCGATGACGCACAAATGGCGCCATACAAACTCAATATCCTAGCATGTTTCGCTGGTCTTTCCGAAACGTGCTGGGAACGCGGAAGGGCCCGCGTTCCTTGCAGAACGCGGACCCTTTCACTGAATCCCAACCGGGCAAGCCCGGCGTCGGATTTACTTGGCCTTTTCGAGGATCTCCACCAGGCGCCACCGCTTGGTAGCGGACAGCGGGCGGGTCTCAGAGATGAGAACGAGGTCGCCGATGCCGGCGGTGTTCTCTTCGTCGTGAGCCTTGACCTTCGAAGTGCGGCGAATAACCTTGCCGTACAGAGCGTGCTTCACGCGGTCTTCAACCTGAACAACGATGGTCTTTTCCATCTTGTCAGAGACAACGTAGCCGCGACGCGTCTTACGGTAACCGCGCTGTTCAGCGCTGGCTGCTGCTTCCGTCACAGTTTCCTTCTCGCTCACTTGGCGTCCTCTCCAGCTTCAGCTTCGGCAGTTTCAGCCTTGGCAGCCTTCTTGGACTTCTTTTCTTCCTTGGCTTCCACAACCGGTGCGGCAACCTCGGCACGAATGCCCAGCTCGCGCTCACGCAGAACGGTGTAGATGCGTGCGATGTCCTTCTTTACCGCACGCAGGCGACCGTGGTTCTCCAGCTGACCGGTGGCGGACTGGAAACGCAGGTTGAACAGCTCTTCCTTGGACTTGCGGAGTTCTTCAACGAGACGCTCGTTGTCGAAACCGTCCAGCTGTGCGGGTGCGAGATCCTTCGACCCTACTGCCATTTCTATTCACCACCTTCGCGACGCACAATGCGTGCCTTCAACGGGAGCTTGTGGATTGCCAGGCGCAGGGCCTCGCGAGCTACCTCTTCATTGACACCGGAGAGTTCGAAGAGAACCCGGCCCGGCTTGACGTTTGCGACCCACCATTCCGGAGAACCCTTACCGGAACCCATACGGGTTTCAGCAGGCTTCTTCGTCAGCGGACGGTCCGGGTAGATGTTGATCCAGACCTTACCGCCACGCTTGATGTGGCGGGTCATCGCGATACGGGCGGACTCGATCTGACGGTTCGTCACGTATGCCGGGCTCAGGGCCTGGATACCGTACTCACCGAAGCTGACCTTGGTGCCACCCGTTGCAGCGCCGGAACGACCCGGGTGGTGCTGCTTACGGTGCTTGACTCGACGTGGGATAAGCATTTAAGCCTCTCCTCCTTCTGCTGCCGGAGCAGCAGCTTCAGCGGCCGGAGCCTCTGCAGCAACCGGTGCTGCGTCAGCGGCCGGGCGGTCGTTACGACGACGGCGGTCGCCACCCGGGCGGCCCGGACGGTCTCCTGCGCGGCCACGGGACGGAGCAGCAGCTGCCTGCTGAGCCAGTTCCTTGGCGGTTACGTCACCCTTGTAGATCCAAACCTTCACACCGATGCGGCCGAAGGTGGTCTTGGCTTCGTAGAAGCCGTAGTCGATGTTCGCGCGGAGGGTGTGCAGGGGCACACGGCCTTCGCGGTAGAACTCCGAGCGGGACATTTCTGCGCCACCCAGACGACCCGAGCAAGCAACACGGATACCCTTGGCACCCGCACGCTGTGCGGACTGCATGGCCTTCTTCATCGCACGGCGGAAAGCCACGCGGGAAGTCAGCTGCTCAGCGATGCCCTGGGCAACAAGCTGTGCTTCCATCTCGGGGTTCTTGACCTCGAGGATGTTCAGCTGAACCTGCTTGCCAGTGAGCTTTTCGAGCTCGCCGCGGATGCGGTCTGCCTCGGCGCCACGGCGACCGATGACGATACCCGGGCGTGCCGTGTGGATATCCACGCGGACACGGTCACGGGTGCGCTCGATCTCAACCTTGGCGATGCCGGCGCGCTCCATGCCAGTGGACATGAGCTGACGGATCTTGATGTCCTCGCGGACGAAGTCCTTGTAGCGCTGTCCGGCTTTGTTGCTGTCAGCAAACCAGTGCGAAACGTGGTCGGTGGTGATGCCGAGTCGGAACCCGTGCGGGTTTACTTTCTGTCCCACTTAGCGAGCCTCCTCTTTCTCCGGGGTTGCGACGACCACGGTGATGTGGCTGGTCCGCTTCCTAATGCGGTAGGCGCGGCCTTGGGCACGCGGCTGGAACCGCTTCATGGTCGGGCCTTCATCAACGAATGCTTCGCTGATGAACAGGTCGCTGTCGTCGAATGCAACGCCGTCACGGTCCGCGAGGACACGTGCGTTGGCCATTGCCGACTGAAGTACCTTGAATACCGGCTCCGAAGCTGCCTGGGGGGCAAACTTCAGAATTGCCAGAGCCTCATTCGCTTGCTTACCACGAACAAGGTTGACGACGCGCCGGGCCTTCATAGGCGTTACGCGGATGTGACGCGCAATAGCCTTGGCTTCCATTGCTTTCCTTCTCTCGTCTAAGACGTAAAGTCAGGCGCCTAGCGGCGCTTGCCCTTACGGTCGTCCTTAACATGGCCGCGGAATGTCCGCGTGGGAGCGAATTCGCCGAGCTTGTGCCCGACCATCGACTCAGTGACAAACACCGGAATGTGCTTGCGTCCGTCGTGTACGGCGATCGTGTGCCCGAGCATGTCGGGGATGATCATCGAACGGCGGGACCAGGTCTTGATGACGTTCTTGGTGCCCTTATCGTTTTCCCGTGCGACCTTCACAAAGAGGTGCTGGTCAACGAAAGGACCTTTTTTCAGGCTGCGTGGCATGTGTCCAGGCTCCTATCGCTTGTTCTTGCCAGTACGGCGGCGACGAACAATAAGCTTGTCGCTCTCTTTGTTCGGACGGCGGGTACGGCCCTCGGGCTTGCCGTTCGGGTTAACCGGGTGACGTCCACCGGAAGTCTTACCTTCACCACCACCGTGCGGGTGGTCAACCGGGTTCATGGCTACACCACGGACGGTCGGGCGAACGCCCTTCCAGCGCATACGGCCGGCCTTGCCCCAGTTGATGTTCGACTGCTCGGCGTTGCCGACCTCGCCGACGGTTGCGCGGCAGCGCACGTCAACGTTGCGGATTTCCCCGGAGGGCAGACGCAGCTGGGCGAAGCGGCCTTCCTTGGCAACGAGCTGTACCGAAGCACCAGCGGAACGTGCCATCTTGGCGCCGCCACCCGGACGCAGTTCAACTGCGTGGATAACGGTACCAACCGGGATGTTGCGCAGCGGCAGGTTGTTGCCCGGCTTGATGTCAGCGTCAGGACCAGCCTCGACGAAGTCACCCTGGGACAGCTTGTTAGGAGCGATGATGTAACGCTTGGTGCCATCAACGTAGTGCAGGAGTGCGATGCGAGCCGTGCGGTTCGGGTCGTACTCGATTTCGGCAACGCGGGCGTTGATGCCGTCCTTGTCGTGACGACGGAAGTCGATCAGACGGTACTGGCGCTTGTGCCCACCACCCTTGTGACGGGTGGTGATCTTACCGGAGTTGTTACGGCCGCCAGTCTTGTGCAGCGGACGCAGCAACGACTTTTCCGGAGTCGATCGCGTGATTTCAGCAAAGTCGGCTACGCTCGAGCCACGACGGCCCGGGGTAGTCGGCTTGTATTTACGGATTCCCATAATTTATTTCCTCGTTAAAGTGGTCTCCGCTACGCGAGCGGACCGCCGAAGATGTCGATTGTGCCTTCTTTGAGGGTGACAATTGCACGCTTGGTGCTCTTGCGCTGTCCCCAGCCGAATTTGGTGCGCTTGCGCTTACCGGCACGGTTGATGGTGTTGATCGAGTCAACTTTGACCGAGAAGATCTTCTCTACGGCCAATTTGATCTCGGTCTTGTTCGAGCGAGGGTCCACCAGGAAGGTGTACTTGCCTTCGTCGATCAGACCGTAGCTCTTTTCCGATACGACGGGTGCAAGCACGACGTCGCGCGGGTCCTTGATGGTGGTTACGCTCACTTGGAGGCCTCCTCGTTCTTAGCCTTGTCAGCGACGAACGCCTCGAAAGCAGCCTTGGTGAAGACCACGTCGTCGGAAACGAGAACGTCGTAGGTGTTCAGCTGGTCTGCGTACAGAACGTGAACATCTGCGAGGTTGCGCACGGAGAGTGCAGCGACGTCGTTGGCGCGCTCGATAACAACGAGCAGGTTCTTGCGCTCGGAGACTGCACGCAGCGAAGCCAGTGCTTCCTTGGCGGACGGCTTGGTGCCGGCTACCAGTTCAGCGATGACGTGGATGCGACCGTTGCGGGCGCGGTCAGACAGGGCGCCGCGGAGAGCAGCAGCCTTCATCTTCTTGGGGGTGCGCTGGCTGTAGTCACGAGGGGTCGGACCGTGGACAACGCCACCGCCGGTCATGTGAGGAGCACGGATGGAACCCTGACGGGCGCGGCCGGTGCCCTTCTGCTTGAACGGCTTGCGACCTGCACCGGAAACCTCGGCGCGGGTCTTCGTCTTGTGGGTACCCTGGCGGGCAGCAGCGAGCTGTGCGACGACGACCTGGTGCAGCAGCGGCACGTTGGTCTGGACGTCGAAGATCTCTGCAGGCAGGTCTACCTTGACAGTGCTAGTCATCTAACTAGGCTCCCTTCACGGCGGTGCGTACGAGTACGACCTGGCCGCGGGCACCGGGGACGGCACCCTTGATAAGGAGCAGCGACTTCTCAACGTCAACAGCGTGAACCGTGAGGTTCAGCGTCGTGTGACGCTCGGCGCCCATGCGGCCGGCCATTTTCAGGCCCTTGAAGACGCGGCTCGGGGTGGATGCGCCACCGATGGAGCCAGGCTTACGGTGGTTCTTGTGGGCACCGTGGGAAGCGCCAACGCCGTGGAAGCCGTGACGCTTCATAACACCGGCAAAGCCCTTACCCTTGGAGGTGCCGACGACGTCGATCTTCTGGCCGGCTTCGAAGATCTCAACAGAGAGCTCCTGGCCCAGCTCGTAGGATGCGGCGTCTGCGGTACGCAGTTCGACAACGTGGCGGCGAGGAGTTACGCCTGCCTTTTCAAAGTGACCAGCCAGCGGCTTGGTGACCTTGCGGGGGTCGATCTGGCCGTAGCCGATCTGGACGGCGACGTAGCCATCTACCTCTGCGTTGCGCAGCTGGGTGATGACGTTGGAGTCAGCCTGGACGACAGTTACCGGGATGAGCTTGTTGTTCTCGTCCCAGACCTGGGTCATGCCGAGCTTCGTGCCCAGCAGGCCCTTTACGTTACGGGTTGCGGTCATAGTCTCTCAGCACCTCCCTAGAGCTTGATTTCGATGTTCACGTCTGCAGGCAGGTCGAGACGCATAAGCGAGTCAACAGCCTTCGGCGTGGGGTCGATGATGTCGATCAGACGCTTGTGAGTACGCATTTCGAAGTGCTCACGGCTGTCCTTGTACTTGTGCGGAGAGCGGATAACGCAGTACACGTTCTTCTCCGTCGGAAGCGGCACCGGGCCGACTACCGTTGCGCCTGCGCGCGTGACCGTCTCAACGATCTTCCGCGCTGAAACATCAATGACCTCGTGGTCATATGACTTCAGCCGGATGCGGATTTTTTGTCCCGCCATGTCGCCTGACTCTCTTTCAGCTAGTGCTGCTCTAGTTAGGGCTGCTCTGTTTACTTACCTGTTGGCGTGGCCGCCGAAGCGTTTGAGGTTTTACCACCACACGCCGCACAAGCTGAATCCGGATCATTCCGGGTTCCTCAACCTGCCGGCGCACCGACCCCCGCGGTCGGGCGTGTCGCGATTTTCACGCAAACTCGACCGCATTCCATGGGGTTCAGGGTTATGTTTGGGCTTCAGCCTGGACCCTGACACCCGGCATTATCCGGATCGGGACACGAAGAAGCGCTTGAACAACTCATCCAGTATGGCGGAAATAAAGGCCAAAGGCCAATCGGGGCCCGAAGGGGCATTGCCACAGCCGCCACCCGCTATGGATGATAGTGGAATGACCGCCCAGGATACGGGTTCCGTGGAAGATCTGGCCGCGCGCCTACGTCCAGGGTTCACGCTGGGAGTCGCGGCCGCCGCCTTCCAGATTGAAGGGTCTGTAACCGCTGACGGGCGGGGACCTTCGGGCTGGGATGCGTTCGCACAGAAGCCGGGAGCAATCGTCGACGCCGACTCCCCCACCATAGCCTGCGATCACTACAACCGCGCCGACGAAGATGTCACCCTGATGCAGGAACTCGGCATCGATTCGTACCGTTTCTCTCTTTCCTGGCCCAGGATCCAGCCCGGCGGCAAGGGCGGAATCAACCAGCGTGGGCTGGACTTTTACGATCGCCTGATCGACAAACTCCTTGCTGCCGGTATCTCGCCCATGGCAACCCTGTTCCATTGGGATACTCCTCTGGAACTTGAACACGCGGGCGGCTGGATGAATCGGGATACAGCGGAGCGCTTTGCCGTCTATTGCAGCGCTGCAGCGGAGCGCTTTGGGGACCGCGTGGAGCACTGGGTCACCATGAACGAACCAGTTTCCGTCACGCTCCAGGGCTATGCCTTGGGCGTCCACGCGCCAGGGCGCCAGTTGTTGTTCGACGCCTTGCCGGCCGCCCATCACCAACTGCTCGGTCATGGGTTGGCAGTGCGCGCCCTGCGTGAAGCCGGGGTGAAGGGGCAGATCGGCATCTCCAACATGCACTCCCCCGTCCGCCCAGCGAGCAACAGCCTCTCGGACCGTTTGATGGCCCAGTCCTTCGATCTGCTCCTCAACCGCATATATGCTGACGCCGTCCTGCTGGGTCAGTACCCCAGGCCACCTTTGCCCATGAAACCCTGGTTCCGGTCATTGGGAACCATCAGGGATGGTGACCTTGAGTTGATCAGCCAGCCACTGGACTTCTATGGGCTCAACTACTACTACCCGGTCAAGGTTGCTGCGGGGCGCGGACCGGCGGAGATCCCCACAGGCACTGCCGTCGAAATGACGAAAGTGCCATTTCACCTGGCCGCCTACCAGGAGTACGAAACCACTGGATTCGGCTGGCCGGTGGCGCCGGAGCATTTGGCGGTACTGCTCCGCGAGATGAAGGACCGCTACGGCGACGCCCTTCCACCGGTCTATATCACCGAAGGAGGGGCCAGTTTCCCCGAGCCTTCGCACGTGGATGGGCCCATACAGGACCATAACCGGATCAGCTACCTGGCGGAGCATCTTGGCCACGCGCTGACTGCTACCGGACCGGGCGGCATCGCCGAGGACGTCGAACTCCGCGGCTACTACGTGTGGACGCTGCTGGACAATTTCGAGTGGGCGGCAGGGTACTCGCAACGCTTTGGCTTGGTGCATGTGGACTTCGACACCTTGGAGCGCACACCCAAAGACTCGTTTTACTGGTACCGGGCACTGGGGCGTGCACGCCACCGGGAACCCTAGCCCACGTGGGTTAACTCCCGATCGGGGCTACTTGTTTTTGTTGGCGCGGTTGATGCGCTTGGCGCGCTCAATTTCATTGCGGAAGTACTTGCGACCCCACAGCACTCCGCCGCCGATCACCGCGATGATGGCAAGGAAAATCAGGAATTCCATGGTGCTCCTCTCATTGGGTTCAACGTTAGCGGATTCCATCCCGGCTGGATGCCGCTGAGGGTTCTGGTGTTGGATTGTTGGCCTCGGCTGCCGGCGGTTTTCGGTTCAGCCGCCATACTGCCAACACGATCAGGGCCAAGGCGACGAGTGCCAGCATCGCGAATGCGTAACTGCGCAGCGCCCACATGATGCTGGCTGCCACGCCCGCAGCGCCCCACCACACGAACATTCGCTCAGCCAGGAGGAGTCCGGCCACCAGGAGCACCACATGAGCCACGAGGACGTATATCTGCTGGGACGATGTTCCCACGAAACTTGTCCCCACTGCTGTCAAGGACAGCAGCCCTGCTGTGAAGGCAAGCCGCAATTGTCCCTCGGAACGTTGCCGGCCCATATAGCGCACCCCTGCCATAACCGCGCCGGCAACAACGTACCATTGTGCGGCCCAGAACCATTCAGGCGAGCCGCCATCGACAAACAGCAGCGCCCGCTGGAACCCCGCGAGGGCTGCCAAGGCAGCGATTTCTCCGGCCAGCCACTTGCCGTTCGTGACCTCGATAACCACCAACACCCCGGAAACGAGGATCAGGGCCGCACCCGGCAGCGAGGTCTGGTCCCGTGCCAGGCCGGCGGCCGCAGCTATGACAAGCCCCGTGATCGAAGTTATCACCAGGGCGTTGCGCCGCCAGGGTTGTGAGGCGATGAAGGGGCCGCCCAGCCTGCGGACCACATACATGGCTGCCCCGGTTCCCACTGCGCCTATCAACCATGGCAGGAAGGAACCCCAGGCAGTTAGCTCCCGGCCATCCAGCAACCCGTCGACGGCGGTCACGGCACCAACCAGCGCGGCGGGCGCCGCAGCGGCATAGAGGGAGGGCATCCCCTCAAAGTGCGAGGCGGCGAACAGCACCGACGCCAGAACCAGGACGGCAAAACCGCTGAGCGACAGTGACGTCGTCACAGCCAACAAGCCGCCGGTAGTGGTGAACGCGAGTGCCGAAATCAACCACAGCCACCGTTCGGCCATATCTGCGGCTGAACCCTCGCCAGTCATGACCGGCCCCGCGTTCACGGGCGGGAAAACTGCCCTTGCAACGACAGCAGCCACTGCCAGCGCCAGCAGCACCCAGGGCACTTGATACTTGTCCAGCAACGGCTGATACAGCCAGGTATCTGCTGGGAAACCCAAGGACGGTCCAGCCGCGATCACTCCTGCCGTGAGTCCAGCGATCCCGAAGTACTGCGCTCCCCGGGCACCAAAGGTGCGCCACGCGATCGCGGCCGCTACCGGCACGAATGCCAACTCGGCGAGGAGCACCCAACGGCCACCGCCGTCGTAATCTGCTGCGAGCAAGTAAGCCAGTGGGGGAAGAAGCTGTGCGCCTGGAACTGCCCAAATCAGTGCCTTCTGGAAGGGGTCGTCGCTGTGTCGCCCTTGGAGGAAGGATCGCACAAAGAACTGCGCTGGCAACTGCAGGATGAGGATCAGCGCGACAGCGACAGATGTAGCCGCAGCCGACTCCGTGAAGTCGGCCACCACCAGCGTGACCAAGGCCCCGGAGAGAATGCGCACAGCCAACAGGTATCCACCGCGGGCCAGGCGCTGGCCGGTCACAGCAACCATGAAGCCGCTGTATGCCGTAAAGATGCCCAGCAGAAGTTCCAGATCCCTGACATTTCCAAGCCGGAGGGCGAGCAGCAGAACCATTGCCGCAGGAGCGAACAACCATCCCAGTTTGTGGGCTCGAAGCATCGTACTGATGGCCACGGCCGCCAGAGCCGTGATGGTGGCACCAGCACCTGGCTGCCAGCCCTCCCGTACCCCGGGCGCCCCGTCCACGGTGAGAAACATACTGCACAGGACCATCCCAGCCAGCACCACTCCGGCGTCGATAATGGCAGGCCGCAGGGACTTCGCAACATAACCCGCACGCAGTGGCAGGATCAGCTGCAGGGCAAGAATGACGATGACAATCAGGCCGACGGCAACCTCTTCACCGGCAATCTGGAAGCCGGCGTCCTTCGTTGCGTCGTAGTAGGCCGAGGCAGCCAACACGGTTCCCGCGGCTCGCGCCAACCACCAGTAGCTTTGCCTGTGCAAGGAAGCAGACAACCGGAGGGCCGCGGCGCAGAAGTAGACGACAGCGGCCAACAGAACCACGTTGGCTAGTGTCCGCGACACAGCAACCCCAGCCACGATGCCTGCCACCGTAGCGGCGGCAGGAGCCAGGAACTCCCCTATTGTGGGACGCCAGCCGGAACTACTACGGTCCCTCCCCTGCGGAAACGCCAACCAGCCGGAGACCAAACCTGCGGCAACCACCACCCCCACAGCAACTGCCACAGTGGGCCGCCCGGGTGCAGCATCGAAAATGGGCAAAGCAAGGAGTCCTGCCATCGCCGCCCCGCCGAACCCCGCTGTGGACGCGTGTCCTCCCACGGTGCGAACACCGTTGCCCTCAAGCAAGGCAGTCACCAGCTGCTGCACGACACACGCCGCCACGAAAGCGAACAACGTGTAGGAAGACCTGTCCGGATGACCGGTGAAGACGCCCGCAGCCAACGCCGTTACCGTTAGCGTAAGAGCGACCCGCCCCGCCAGGACGTAGACATGTCGAAGTGGCCCCGACTTGATGGCGCCCAGAAGGAACCAATAGAGGGCCGCGCCAGCGAGCAGCACGCTTGCGGGCCACGCACCCAGCAACCCAACAAACGGTGCTGCCACAACAAGTACGGCGGCCGGTGCGAACTCCGCCCCCTGGCCCAGCTTCCAACCCAGCACCATGGCGGTCGGCATCGCGATGAACAGCGGCACAAACTCTGGCAGCTGGAAACTTCCCACGCCAAGCATGACCGTGAGTACAACCGCAGCAACGATTTGCAGCGCAAGGCACGAGACGGCGTCGTACCACCACGTTCGTGGAACCAGGCGTTTTCCGCCGAACGCGACTCCCACCGATTGGACCCCCAGGCAGATGATTCCAGCCAGCACCACGTGGCTTGAATCCGCGGAGACATCCCACACAAGACCCAACACTGCCAGGGTGAAGGCGACTCGGGCGCCATAGAAATTGAGCAATCGGTGCTGGCCCGACTGCACAAGCGCCATCACGGCAAAGTAGAGTCCGCACATCATCATGACCATGGGGTACTCCCCCTTGGCCAGGAAGTTGGGCGTCATGCTTACCGCGAGACCCACGAACGGCACGACAAACGGATGCAGCACCGCCAGAGGACGGACATAGAGCAGAGGGAGCCAACGGGGCCGAACCAGTGCACCCAGTGTGAAGAGAATGGCAACGCCAATCAGCGCCGTAAAGTACCAGATCAAGGCCCCGCCAAGCACTGATACTCCGGACCACGCCGTGGAAACCACGAAGGTGAGCGAGAGCAACGCCAGCACCTTGTTATCGAGGCGCAGCGCAGCGTAAACGTAAGCAGCTGTTCCCAGCAATGAAGTGACCAGCCAAGCCATGGGGCCGTGATGAAGGGCAAAGTTGTACATGGCCAAGCCTGTAACCGGGACGAGGGCCAGCCCTGTTCCTGTAAAAGCTATGGCTGCAGGGCGAAGCCGTGGCACCCTTCGCTCGATGATGAGTCCTGAAGCATAGAACAAGATGGTGATGGCCCAAATAGCCACAAAACGAAGAACCCCAGGAAGGCTGGTTCCAACAAACAGGGCACCTGCGGCAACAAGCAACAGACTCGCGACGTACAGGGTGATGTTGATGTTTTGGCGGTCGCGCTTCTCCTTCCTCGCCGCGACAGCTTCCGGGCTCTCACGCGGGGGAAGCATCGGCTGGTATTGCCGCTGTTGTGGCGAAGGAGCCACGTTTCGCTGGGGAACAGGCACGCGGCTGTACGACGGCGGCACCCCGGGTGGCGCAGATGTCCGCACGGTCTGCTGAAATACAGGATTTACGATCGGGGGCTGGAACGGCATTGGCTGCCGTACAGCAGATGGTTGCTGTACAGTCGCCGGTTGCTGCCGCACTGTGGGCCCCTGGCTTTGCCCTCGCGCATCCTCCCAACCTGCCAAATGGCCGGCGAGGTACCCCGCACGGTAAGTGGCGGCGTCGTCGATTCTGACAGACGGCGTCGGACGAGTTCTTTCCCGCCGGCCCCGCACCAAGCCCAGTGCGTAGCCAATGACACCAATAACGGCCAAAAGCATCAGCACAAGGCCTGTTGTCAAGAATCCCAGCATGGAAGCTCCTACGGTGAAGCCGGGCGCAAGGCCCGCACGGCATTAATCCAATCGATAGATTAATGATAGCAAAGAAGAACCCCACCACATAAGCGATGGGGTTCTTCTTTAGCTCGCTACCGACGATGTCGGAAGTTTGCGGATCTACAAGTAGAAACTACTTGATGATCTTGGTAACACGTCCCGAACCAACGGTGCGGCCGCCTTCGCGGATAGCGAAGCCGAGGCCCTCTTCCATAGCGATCGGCTGGATGAGCTCAACGGTCATCTCAGTGTTGTCGCCAGGCATAACCATTTCCGTGCCTTCCGGCAGGGTGATAACGCCGGTTACGTCCGTGGTACGGAAGTAGAACTGCGGGCGGTAGTTCGAGTAGAACGGGTTGTGACGTCCGCCTTCGTCCTTGGAAAGGATGTAGACGTTGGCCTCGAAGTCGGTGTGCGGGGTGATGGAACCCGGCTTGACGACAACCTGGCCACGCTCGACGTCGTCGCGCTTGAGACCGCGGAGCAGGAGGCCACAGTTCTCGCCGGCCCACGCTTCGTCGAGCTGCTTGTGGAACATCTCGATACCGGTAACCGTGGTCTTCTGGATCGGGCGGATGCCAACGATCTCAACCTCGGAGTTGATGGCGAGGGTTCCACGCTCGGCGCGGCCCGTAACAACGGTGCCACGACCGGTGATGGTGAAGACGTCTTCGATCGGCATCAGGAACGGCTTGTCGCGGTCACGTACGGGGTCCGGAACGGACTCGTCGACAGCTGCCATCAGGTCCTGGACGGACTTGACCCAAACCGGGTCGCCTTCCAGAGCCTTCAGACCGGAAACGCGAACAACCGGAGCTTCATCGCCATCGAAGCCCTGCGAGCTCAGGAGCTCACGAACTTCCATTTCGACGAGGTCGAGGAGTTCTTCGTCATCAACCATGTCCGACTTGTTCAGTGCGACCAGCAGGTAGGGAACACCAACCTGGCGGGCGAGCAGAACGTGCTCACGGGTCTGGGCCATCGGACCATCGGTTGCGGCAACCACGAGGATTGCGCCGTCCATCTGGGCAGCACCGGTGATCATGTTCTTGATGTAGTCAGCGTGACCGGGGGCGTCAACGTGTGCGTAGTGACGCTTCTCGGTCTGGTACTCCACGTGGGAGATGTTGATGGTAATACCGCGCTGGCGCTCTTCCGGAGCAGAGTCGATGGACGCGAAGTCGCGCTGCTCGTTGATGTCCGGGTACTGGTCGTACAGCACCTTGGAAATGGCGGCAGTCAGCGTCGTCTTACCGTGGTCAACGTGACCAATGGTGCCGATGTTGACGTGCGGCTTAGTCCGCTCGAACTTTGCCTTTGCCACAGGTTCCTCCTAGAACGATTTCAAGTGAAGTGCTCCTCGGCCGCGCTTTTCGCGGCAGAAACTTTAGCAAGTCTACTTGGGGGCTTGGTTTTGGTGAAATTGCAGATTCAGGAACCAATACTAGTTCCTA
This sequence comes from Paenarthrobacter sp. 10L412, assembly GCF_056395565.1. NCBI lineage: Bacteria > Bacillati > Actinomycetota > Actinomycetes > Micrococcales > Micrococcaceae > Paenarthrobacter > Paenarthrobacter sp. 10L412. Next base: position 86,114 of record NZ_JBFTJT010000006.1, read on the forward strand.
GAGCCTGTTCGCGCAGGGGGCCGGGCCGCGACTTTCGCCGCAGCCCCGCCACTCACGCTGAGATGCCTTCCCGGAACCGGAATTGCATCCGTTACCGGGAGATTACTCGCCGCGGGTTTTCTGGATGATCTCGTCGGCTACAGCCTTCGGGACCTCCGCGTAGCTGTTGAACGTCATGGAGTACACGGCACGACCCTGCGTCTTGGAACGGAGGTCGCCAATGTAACCGAACATGCCGGACAGCGGAACGTGTGCACGGATAACCTTCACACCTGCTGCGTCCTCCATGGACTGCATCTGGCCACGGCGGGCGTTCAGGTCACCAATAACATCACCCATGTATTCCTCAGGTGTGCGGACCTCAACATCCATCAGCGGTTCGAGCAGAACAGGGTTCGCCTTGCGTGCAGCTTCCTTGAAAGCCATACGGCCGGCGATCTTGAACGCCATTTCCGAGGAGTCAACATCGTGGGACGCGCCGTCGATCAGCGTGGCCTTGATGCCAACAACCGGGTAGCCGGCCAGGACGCCGTCGTTCAGTGCATCCTGGATACCAGCGTCAACGGACGGGATGTATTCGCGCGGAACGCGGCCACCGGTGACCTTGTTCTCGAACTCGTACAGCTCGCCGGAAGAGGTGTCCATCGGCTCGATCGCGATCTGGATCTTTGCGAACTGACCCGAACCACCGGTCTGCTTCTTGTGCGTGTAGTCGTGACGCTCTACAGCGCGCTTGATGGTTTCGCGGTAAGCAACCTGCGGCTTGCCAACGTTTGCCTCAACCTTGAATTCGCGGCGCATGCGGTCCACCAGGATGTCCAGGTGGAGCTCGCCCATGCCGGCGATGATGGTCTGGCCCGTGTCTTCGTTGAGGGAGACCTGGAAGGTCGGGTCCTCAGCGGAGAGCTTCTGGATGGCCGTGGAGAGCTTCTCCTGGTCACCCTTGGTGTTGGGCTCGATGGCAACCGAGATCACGGGCTCCGGGAAGCTCATGGACTCGAGGACGATCTGGTTGTTGGCGTCACACAGGGTGTCACCCGTGGTGGTGTCCTTCAGACCGATGGCTGCGTAGATGTGGCCGGCAGTAGCGCCCTCAACGGGCATTTCCTTGTTGGCGTGCATCTGGAACAGCTTGCCGATACGTTCCTTCTTGCCCTTGGTGGAGTTAACCACCTGGGCGCCGGCCTCAACGTGACCGGAGTACACGCGGATGAAGGTCAGCTGACCGAAGAACGGGTGCGCAGCAATCTTGAAGGCGAGGGCCGAGAACGGCTCGTCAGCAGAGGGCTTGCGGGTGAGTTCCTTCTCTTCGTCGCGGGGATCGTGACCGATCATCGGCGGGACGTCGAGCGGGTTCGGCAGGAAGTCGACAACAGCGTCAAGCATGGGCTGTACGCCGCGGTTCTTGAAGGCAGAACCACAGAACACCGGGTAGAGCTCGGAGTTGATGGTCATCTTGCGGATGCCGGCCTTCAGTTCCTCGAGGGTGAGTTCTTCACCTTCGAGGTACTTCTCCATGAGCTCTTCGGAAGCCTCGGCCACAGTCTCTACGAGCTGTGCACGGTACTCCTCAGCCTTGGCCTGGAGGTCCGCCGGAATTGCCTGCACTTCGTAGGAGGCGCCCATGGTGACGTCACCCTTTGCGTCGCCAGGCCAAACCAGGGCACGCATTTCGAGGAGGTCAACAACACCGATGAAGTCGTTCTCAGCGCCGATGGGCAGCTGCATGACCAGCGGCTTGGCACCGAGGCGGGAAATGATGGTGTCTACGGTGAAGTAGAAGTCAGCGCCCAGCTTGTCCATCTTGTTGACGAAGCAGATACGCGGAACGTTGTACTTGTCAGCCTGGCGCCATACAGTCTCGGACTGCGGCTCCACGCCTTCCTTGCCGTCGAACACTGCGACAGCACCGTCGAGGACGCGCAGGGAGCGCTCAACCTCAACCGTGAAGTCAACGTGGCCCGGGGTGTCGATGATGTTGATCTGGTTCTTGTCCCAGAAGCAAGTCACGGCGGCAGACGTGATGGTGATGCCGCGTTCCTTTTCCTGTTCCATCCAGTCGGTCGTCGAGGCGCCGTCGTGCGTCTCGCCGATCTTGTGGTTCACACCCGTGTAGAACAGGATGCGCTCGGTAGTGGTGGTCTTGCCGGCATCGATGTGGGCCATGATGCCGATATTGCGGACCTTGTTAAGGTCGGTAAGCACGTCCTGTGCCACGGGGTCTCCCTTTCGGATGGACTACACGTTCGCCGCCGGCTCGGTTGAGCCGACGGCGCCCGGGAGGATTTACCAGCGGTAGTGTGCGAAGGCCTTGTTGGACTCGGCCATCTTGTGGGTGTCTTCGCGACGCTTGACAGCGGCACCGAGACCGTTCGAGGCATCCAGGATTTCGTTCTGGAGGCGCTCGGTCATGGTCTTCTCGCGGCGGGCCTTGGAGTAGCCCACGAGCCAACGCAGGGCGAGGGCGGTGGAGCGACCCGGCTTGACCTCAACCGGAACCTGGTAGGTGGCGCCACCAACACGGCGTGAACGCACCTCGAGGGAAGGCTTGACGTTGTCCATGGCCTTCTTGAGGGCAGCAACGGGGTCACCGCCGGACTTGGCACGTGCACCTTCGAGGGCACCGTAAACGATGCGCTCTGCGGTGGACTTCTTGCCGTCAACCAGAACCTTGTTGATCAGCTGAGTGACCAACGGGGAGCCGTAAACGGGATCGGAAACTAGCGGCCGCTTCGGGGCCGGACCCTTGCGAGGCATATTACTTCTTCTCCATCTTTGCGCCGTAACGGCTGCGGGCCTGCTTGCGGTTCTTGACACCCTGGGTGTCGAGTGCGCCGCGGACGATCTTGTAGCGGACACCCGGAAGGTCCTTCACACGACCACCACGGACGAGCACGATGGAGTGCTCCTGGAGGTTGTGGCCAACGCCGGGGATGTAAGCGGTAACTTCAACGCCACCGTTGAGGCGCACACGTGCCACCTTACGAAGAGCCGAGTTCGGCTTCTTGGGGGTGGTGGTGTAAACGCGGGTGCAAACACCGCGGCGCATCGGGCTGCCCTTCAGCGCGGGAGCCTTGGTCTTGGAGACCTTAGGCGTGCGGCCCTTGCGGACCAGCTGGTTAATCGTAGGCACTTTCGTGTTCTCCGTTGTTTGATCTCTGCCCCCACACACAGGCGCCAGCCAGTGTAAACGTGGGAACTTTGGCGTTGCTCATGCGGCCGGCCGAAACATCCGGTAGGCGTGCAAAAGTGCGGCATTCGTTGCGCATGTTGCCCGCAACCCGGAAACAGGCTCCACCCAGCACCATGAGAACAAAACCAAAATGATGCTGCGGCGGCCTTCATCCACTGCCACACAGAACAATTACCAAAATTCTAGCACGGCTTGATCTGAGGCCTTAATCGGGTGTATGGCGTTCCATTAACGGGACGGGCCCCGCACTCAAGAGTGCGGGGCCCGTCCTTCAGCCATTAACTACTGCTGGTTTCAGCGGAAGTCATTGCCGAGATCGTAGTCATCCAGCGGGATGGCGTGGAACTCGGGAGCACCGTCGCCGCCCAGGGCGTCATAGGAGAAATCGGTGAAAGCGCTGGGGCCCGTGAACAGGCTTGCCTTTGCTTCCTCGGTCGGCTCAACCGTGACCTCCGTGTAACGGGGCAGGCCCGTACCGGCCGGGATGAGCTTACCGATGATGACGTTCTCCTTGAGGCCGAGCAGAGGATCGCTCTTGCCTTCCATGGCCGCCTGCGTCAGGACGCGGGTGGTCTCCTGGAAGGAAGCGGCCGACAGCCACGACTCGGTTGCCAGGGACGCCTTGGTGATACCCATGAGTTCCGGACGACCCGAAGCCGGGGACTTGCCCTCGGATACGACGCGGCGGTTCTCGTCTTCGAAGCGGGAGCGCTCTGCAAGCTCACCAGGGAGCAGGTCGGAGTCGCCGGATTCGATGACGGTCACGCGGCGCAGCATCTGGCGGACGATAACCTCGACATGCTTGTCGTGGATACCAATACCCTGGCTGCGGTAAACGCCCTGGACCTCGTCCACAAGGAACTTCTGTGCGGCACGGGGACCCATGATGCGCAGAACCTGCTTCGGGTCCACCGGACCGTTGATCAGCTTCTGGCCGACGCTGACGTGCTCGCCATCCTCAATGAGGAGACGGGAACGGCGCAGCACCGGGTAGGCAATCTCTTCGGAACCATCGTCCGGAGTGATGACCAGGCGCATCTGGCGCTCGGACTCTTCGATGGTGATGCGGCCGGCTGCTTCAGCAATCGGCGCAACACCCTTCGGAGTACGCGCTTCGAAGAGCTCCTGGATACGGGGCAGACCCTGGGTGATGTCGTCGCCACCACCAGCAGAAACAGCACCACCGGTGTGGAACGTACGCATGGTCAGCTGGGTACCGGGCTCACCGATGGACTGCGCGGCAATGATGCCCACGGCCTCGCCGATGTCCACGGTCTTGCCCGTTGCCAGCGAACGGCCGTAGCAGAGCGCACAGGTGCCGACCTTGGACTCACAGGTGAGTACGGAGCGGACCTTGACTTCAGTGATACCTGCAGCCAGCAGCTGGTCGATAACGACGTCGCCGCAGTCGGTACCACCGGCAGCCAGGACGTTGCCCTGGGCATCGACGACGTCGACAGCCAGCGTACGTGCGTAGGCACTGTTCTCGACGTTCTCGTCCAAGACGAGCTCACCGTTGGAATCCGGCACGGCGATCGGCGTAAGCAGACCGCGTTCGGTACCGCAGTCCTCTTCACGGACGATGACGTCCTGCGAAACGTCCACCAGACGACGGGTCAGGTAACCCGAGTTGGCGGTACGGAGAGCGGTATCGGCCAGACCCTTACGGGCACCGTGCGTGGCGATGAAGTATTCCAACACCGACAGGCCCTCGCGGTAGGAGGACTTGATCGGGCGAGGGATGATCTCACCCTTCGGGTTGGCCACAAGACCACGGATACCCGCAATCTGGCGAACCTGCATCCAGTTACCACGTGCACCGGAGGACACCATGCGGTTGATGGTGTTCATCGGGGACAGGCTGTCACGCATCGCCTGGGCGATCTCGTTGGTGGCCTTGTTCCAGATCTCGATCAGTTCCTGGCGACGCTCGTCGTCGTCGATCAGGCCCTTGTCGTACTGGCCCTGGATCTTGGCAGCCATGTTCTCGTAACCAGCCAGGATGGCGGGCTTGGAGGTAGGCACCTCGATGTCGGAGATAGCCACGGTGACGCCCGAACGGGTTGCCCAGTAGAAACCGGCATCCTTCAGGTTGTCCAGCGTGGCAGCCGTGACAACCTTCGGGTAGCGCTCGGCGAGGTCGTTGACGATCCGGGACAGTTCGCCCTTGTCGGCAACAGCCTCAACCCAGGGGTAATCCTCGGGCAGCGTCTGGTTGAAGATGACCTGGCCCAGGGAGGTCTGGACGAGTGCCGTCTGACCCGGCTCCCAACCTTCCGGAGCTTCCCAACCGGCGTAAGGCACGAAGTTGTCCAGACGGATCTTGACCTGGGAGTTCAGGTGCAGATCACGGGCGTCGTACGCCATGATGGCTTCCGAAACCGAGGAGAAGATGCGGCCTTCGCCGGCAGAGCCGACGCGCTTGGTGGTCAGGTGGTACAGGCCGATGATCATATCCTGCGAAGGCAGGGTGACCGGGCGGCCATCGGACGGCTTCAGGATGTTGTTCGAGGACAGCATCAGGATGCGGGCTTCGGCCTGGGCTTCCGGGCTCAGCGGCAGGTGCACTGCCATCTGGTCGCCGTCGAAGTCAGCGTTGAAGGCGCCACAAACCAGCGGGTGAAGCTGGATTGCCTTGCCTTCCACAAGCTGCGGTTCGAAGGCCTGGATGCCGAGGCGGTGAAGGGTAGGTGCACGGTTGAGCAGCACCGGGTGTTCGGTGATGATCTCTTCCAGCACGTCCCAAACCTGCGGACGGTAACGCTCGACCATGCGCTTTGCCGACTTGATGTTCTGTGCGTGGTTGAGGTCAACCAGGCGCTTCATCACGAACGGCTTGAAGAGCTCCAAGGCCATCTGCTTGGGCAGACCACACTGGTGCAGCTTCAGCTGCGGGCCAACGACGATGACCGAACGGCCGGAGTAGTCAACACGCTTGCCGAGGAGGTTCTGGCGGAAACGACCCTGCTTGCCCTTGAGCATGTCGCTCAGGGACTTCAGCGGACGGTTGCCCGGACCCGTGACGGGGCGGCCACGACGACCGTTGTCGAAGAGGCTGTCAACAGCTTCCTGAAGCATGCGCTTCTCATTGTTGACGATAATCTCCGGCGCACCGAGGTCAAGCAGTCGCTTGAGTCGGTTGTTGCGGTTGATCACGCGGCGGTAGAGGTCGTTGAGGTCCGAGGTCGCGAAGCGGCCACCGTCCAACTGGACCATCGGGCGCAGTTCCGGCGGGATCACCGGGACGGCGTCCAGAACCATGCCGAGCGGGCTGTTGTTGGTGGTCAGGAATGCGTTGACAACCTTCAGGCGCTTCAGGGCACGCGTCTTGCGCTGGCCCTTGCCGTTCTGGATGGTGTCGCGCAGAGACTCAGCTTCAGCCTGCATGTCAAAGGTCTCAAGACGCTTCTTGATGGCCTCGGCACCCATGGAGCCTTCGAAGTACATGCCGTAGCGGTCACGCAGTTCGCGGTACAGGCCCTCGTCGCCCTCAAGGTCAGCGACCTTGAGGTTCTTGAAGCGGTCCCAGACCTGCTCAAGGCGCTCGATATCGGCGTCGGCACGCTTGCGGACGTTCGCCATCTGGCGGTCTGCGGAGTCGCGGGCCTTCTTCTTGTCGGCAGCCTTGGCGCCTTCACCTTCAAGACGGGCAAGCTCGTCTTCAAGGTCGCGGGCGATCGTGGCGATGTCGCTGTCGCGGTTGTCCACCAGCTGCTTCTTCTCGAGGTCGTGCTCGACCTGGAGGTTCGGCAGTTCAGCGTGGCGGTTTTCCGTGTCAACGCTGGTGATCATGTAGGCAGCGAAGTAGATGACCTTCTCAAGGTCCTTCGGAGCCAGGTCCAAGAGGTAGCCCAAGCGCGAGGGAACGCCCTTGAAGTACCAGATGTGGGTTACGGGCGCAGCCAGTTCGATGTGGCCCATGCGCTCACGACGCACCTTGGCGCGGGTGACTTCAACGCCACAACGCTCACAGATGATGCCCTTGAAGCGGACGCGCTTGTACTTGCCGCAGTAGCATTCCCAGTCGCGGGAAGGACCGAAGATCTTCTCGCAGAAAAGACCGTCCTTCTCAGGCTTGAGGGTGCGGTAGTTGATGGTTTCCGGCTTCTTGACCTCACCGTAAGACCAGCCACGGATGTCTTCCGCGGTGGCGAGGCCGATCTGCATGAGGCCGAAGGAGGATTCGCTGGACATATGGTCCCTGTTCTCTCTTGTTCTCTAAATTCTGAAGTCTTGGTTACGGGAAGAGGGAGCTGTTCCGGTGGACAGTGACGTGATGCTGCCCACCGGAACCGCTACTAAACCTCTTCTACGGAACTGGGCTCTGCACGAGACAGATCGATGCCCAGTTCTTCCGCAGCCGTGAAGACTGCGTCATCAGAGTCACGCATTTCGATCGTGGTTCCGTCGGTGGAAAGAACTTCCACGTTCAGGCACAACGACTGCATTTCCTTGATCAAGACCTTGAAGGACTCGGGAACGCCAGGCTCAGGGATGTTCTCGCCCTTGACGATGGCTTCGTAGACCTTCACACGACCATGGATGTCATCGGACTTGATCGTGAGGAGTTCCTGAAGCGTGTAGGCAGCGCCGTAAGCTTCGAGCGCCCACACTTCCATTTCACCGAAGCGCTGGCCACCGAACTGCGCCTTACCACCCAGCGGCTGCTGCGTGATCATGGAGTACGGGCCGGTGGAACGCGCGTGGATCTTGTCGTCCACCAGGTGGTGGAGCTTCAGGATGTACATGTAACCGACGGAGATCGGGTCCGGGAACGGCTCGCCGGAGCGGCCGTCGAACAGACGGGTCTTGCCGGAGGAATCGATCAGGCGGTCGCCGTCGCGGGTCACGTTGGTGGAGTCAAGCAGGCCCGTGATTTCTTCTTCGCGGGCGCCATCGAACACCGGGGTGGCAACGGTGGTCTGGCCGGTTTCACGGGGCAGGTTGGGCAGGTTCTTGACCCACTCGGGCTCGCCTTCGATCTTCCAACCGGTCTTGGCAACCCAACCGAGGTGGGTTTCCAGGACCTGGCCAACGTTCATACGACCCGGAACACCAAGCGGGTTCAGGACGATGTCCACCGGGGTACCGTCTGCAAGGAAGGGCATGTCCTCGATCGGGAGGATCTTGGAGATAACACCCTTGTTGCCGTGACGGCCGGCGAGCTTGTCGCCGTCGGTGATCTTACGCTTGGCTGCAACGTAGACGCGGACCAGCTGGTTCACGCCCGGGGGCAGTTCGTCGTCGTTGTCGCGGTCGAAGACGCGGACCCCGATGACCGTACCGGACTCGCCGTGGGGAACCTTCAGGGAGGTGTCGCGGACTTCGCGGGACTTCTCACCGAAGATAGCGCGGAGAAGACGCTCTTCCGGAGTCAGTTCGGTTTCACCCTTGGGTGTGACCTTTCCGACCAGGATGTCTCCGGCTTCAACCTCGGCACCAATGTGGATGATGCCGCGCTCGTCCAGGCCTGCAAGGACTTCCTCGGACACGTTGGGGATGTCACGGGTGATTTCCTCGGCACCAAGCTTGGTGTCGCGGGCATCGATCTCGTGCTCCTCGATGTGGATGGAGGAAAGAACGTCCTCAGCAACAATGCGCTGGGACAGGATGATGGCGTCCTCGAAGTTGTGGCCTTCCCATGACATGAATGCCACGAGCAGGTTCTTACCGAGGGCGAGTTCACCCTGGTCCGTTGCAGGACCGTCGGCGATGATGCCGCCGACTTCCAGGCGCTGGCCTTCGTTGACCAGGACACGGTGGTTGTAGCAGTTGCCCTGGTTGGAACGGGCGAACTTGTTGATGCGGTAGTTGGTCTCCGTGCCGTCGTCGTTGATCATGACAACGAGCTCAGCGGAAACCTCGGTGACCACACCTGCCTTCTTCGCGATGACAACGTCACCGGCGTCGACTGCAGCTGCGCGCTCCATGCCGGTGCCCACGAAAGGAGCCTCGGAACGGACCAGCGGCACAGCCTGGCGCTGCATGTTGGCACCCATGAGTGCACGGTTGGCATCGTCATGCTCGAGGAACGGGATCAGGGCGGTTGCCACGGACACCATCTGGCGCGGGGAAACGTCCATGAACTGAACTTCTCCGGCGGGAACCAGAACAGGCTCGCCTCCACCACCACGGGCACGGACAAGGACGGTCTCTTCCGAGAACTTCTTGTCAGCGTCCAGCGGAGCGTTGGCCTGTGCGATCAGGACTTCAGCTTCGTCGTCGGCAGTGAGGTACTGGACCTCATCCGAAACGACACCCTCGGAAACGAGGCGGTAAGGCGTCTCGATGAAGCCGAACGGGTTGATGCGGCCGTAGGAAGCCAGCGAACCGATCAGACCAATGTTCGGGCCTTCAGGAGTTTCGATGGGGCACATACGTCCGTAGTGGGACGGGTGAACGTCTCGAACTTCCATGCCTGCGCGGTCACGGGAAAGACCACCCGGGCCAAGAGCCGACAGGCGGCGCTTGTGGGTCAGACCCGAAAGCGGGTTGTTCTGGTCCATGAACTGCGACAGCTGGGAGGTTCCGAAGAACTCCTTGATGGCAGCGACAACCGGACGGATGTTGATCAGCGTCTGCGGCGTGATGGCCTCGACGTCCTGCGTGGTCATGCGTTCGCGAACAACACGCTCCATGCGGGAAAGGCCGGTGCGGACCTGGTTCTCGATCAATTCGCCAACGGCGCGGATGCGACGGTTGCCGAAGTGGTCGATGTCATCGATCTCGACGCGGAGCTCGTGGTCTTCGCCATCGCGCTTGCCCATGAGGGTCTTCTCGCCGGCGTGCAGCGCAACGAGGAACTTGATCATGGCGACGATGTCTTCGACGTGCAGGACCGAAGCTTCCTTGTCACCAAGGGAGCGGTCGATGCCGAGCTTGCGGTTGATCTTGTAACGGCCAACCTTGGCGAGGTCATAACGCTTGGCATTGAAGTACAGGTTGTCCAGCAGGGACTGGGCAGCCTCGACGGTGGGCGGCTCGCCCGGACGCAGCTTGCGGTAGATGTCCAGAAGCGCGTCTTCGCGGGTTTCGGTGGCGTCCTTCTCCAGCGTTGCACGCATGGAGTCGTACTGGCCGAACTCTTCCAGGATCTGGCCTTCGGTCCAGCCGAGGGCCTTCAGCAGAACGGTGACCGACTGCTTGCGCTTGCGGTCGAGGCGAACGCCGACCTGGTCGCGCTTGTCGATTTCAAGTTCGAACCATGCACCGCGGGACGGGATGATCTTCGCAGTGAAGATGTCCTTGTCACTGGTCTTGTCCGCGGTGCGCTCGAAGTAGGCGCCCGGCGAACGGACCAGCTGGGAGACAACGACACGCTCGGTGCCGTTGACGACGAACGTTCCCTTTTCAGTCATGAGAGGGAAGTCGCCCATGAACACGGTCTGCTGCTTGATTTCGCCCGTGTTGTTGTTCATGAACTCGGCCTTGACATACAGCGGTGCCGAGTAAGTGGCGTCACGGTCTTTGCATTCGGCCATGGTGTACTTCGGATCAGCGAACTCCGGCTCGGAGAAGCTCAGGGACATAGTGCCCTGGAAGTCCTCGATGGGGGAGATCTCTTCGAAGATGTCGGCAAGTCCGGAGGTGGTGGCGACGCTGAGGTCGCCCTCCTCGACAGCCTTCGCTACCCGCGCCTGCCAGCGGTCGTTTCCGACGAGCCAGTCAAAGCTGTCCGTCTGCAGGGCGAGAAGATTCGGAACATCAAGGGGTTCGTGAATCTTTGCGAATGAGAGGCGGCGAGTGGCACCATCGGTGCTTGCCGTGTTAGCGGTTTCGTTATTAGAGGTGCTCGAGGCGACCAAGAGGGATCCTTCCACAGACCTTCAGGCGTTTTCAGATCTCCCCCGTTTGCATGATGCAGAGTGCTCCGCAGCATACTTATTCCGGTTCCGCTATATGACCCGGACCCAGTCTGCACACATGCCGGTGCACGTTGTGAACGGCACGTCAATGTTGCAGCTGAGAGGTAAAGCCCACCGCTATATGAAGGCTGAAGGTTAACAGGGAAGACGCAAATATCTACGATACGGCAAAGTAGCCTTCCTGTCTACCCCAGATTGTCCGTGAATGCAAGCACTGTTGCTGCAGGCACCTATGCAGAGGCACGGACCCGCGTGGCGGACCAGGTTCGCACGGCGCAACAGCTCCCCTGTGAAATCTCCTGCCGTGGAATCTCCTGCTGTGGAATCTACCGACGGATACAAGCGTTGGAAAGGATAGGCTGACGCACGCCGCACGATAGCCTTGGCTACATCACCACGGATCGGAAGAGAGACCATGAACAACTCCGCTGACGACAATGACGTTGTCATCCTTGCTGCTTCCCGTACCCCACAGGGTCGGCTCAATGGGCAGCTGGCCGGATTCACCGCCGTCGACCTTGGCGCGCATGCCATCAGCGCCGCACTGGCGGCCAGCGGCGTAAAAGCCGAACAAGTGGACGCCGTCATCATGGGACAGGTGCTGCAAGCGGGCGCTGGCCAGAACCCCGCCCGGCAGAGCGCCATCGCGGCAGGTGTGGGCTGGAACATCCCTGCCGTCACCATCAATAAGGTTTGCCTCTCCGGCCTCACGGCTGTCATTGATGCCGCCCGGATGATCCGCAGCGGGGACGCCACCGTAGTTGTGGCCGGCGGCCAGGAATCCATGACCCGCGCCCCACATCTGCTTCCCGGCTCCCGGCAGGGTTGGACCTATGGCGCAATCCAGGCGTTGGACGTTGCCGCACATGACGGACTCACGGATGCGTTCGATGGCCAGTCCATGGGCTTGTCCACCGAGACCAAGAACGTGACGCTCGGCATTGACCGCCGTGCGCAGGACGAAGTTGCCGCCGCTTCCCACCAGCGCGCTGCTGCCGCAATCGCTGAGGGAATTTTCGACGTCGAAATCGCTCCCGTGAGCGTGAAGCAGCGCAAGGGTGATCCGGTGACCCTCACCTCGGACGAGGGCGTCCGTCCGAACACCACCCTGGAAACCCTTGCCCCTTTGAAAGCCGCCTTCGCCACGGATGGCACCATTACCGCCGGCAACTCCTCTCCCCTGTCCGACGGCGCCTCCGCACTCGTGCTGACAAGTCGCCGCTTTGCCAAGGACAACGGGCTGGAATACCTTGCGGTCGTGGGCAAGCCAGGCCAGGTGGCCGGCCCGGACAACTCGCTGCACTCCCAGCCGTCCAACGCCATTTCGCAAGCATTGAAGCGGGCTGGATGGACCGCCGAGGACCTGGACTTCATAGAAATTAACGAGGCCTTTGGCTCTGTGGCCGTCCAATCGTTGAAGGACCTGAGCTACCCGCTGGAGAAATGCAACATCCACGGCGGCGCGATCGCCCTCGGCCACCCGATCGGTGCTTCCGGCGCCCGGCTGGCCCTGCACGCGGCCCACGAACTCAAGCGCAGGGGAACCGGCAAGGCTGCCGTGTCCCTCTGTGGCGGCGGCGGCCAGGGCGAAGCTCTCCTGCTGTACCGCGACTAATGGCACGGGACAACTGATGACCCAGGGCGTGGTGGAACCTCACATGAACGGGGCCGAACGGTTCCTGTCCGACGCCGCCGCGCGCGGACTGGAGGTGGACGTCGTCGAGCGTCCTGCTGCCAGAAGCCTCGAGGAGGCGGCAGGCATCCTGGGGATCAGCCCCGGGGACATCGTGAAGTCCCTCGTGGTCAAACATCGCGACGGTAGCTTCCTCTTCGCGCTGATCCCCGGCGATCGGCAGATCTCCTGGCCAAAGCTGCGGGCGTTGGTGGGCGTAAACAAGCTCTCGCTGCCGCACGCCGATGTTGCCTTGGCCGCAACCGGCTACGAGCGCGGGACCATCACGCCGCTGGGAAGTACCACGCCCTGGCCGGTGTATGCGGATGCCACCATCACCGGACGCCGCATCTCCATGGGTGCCGGAGCCCATGGCAGGAGTGCCTTCGTGGACGCCGATCAACTCACGGCTGCACTCGGAGCAATCGTCGCCGACATCAGCGAACCCAACTAGGTAGCAGTTGCGCGCGTTTTGAGCCTTCCAAACGCGCTTAACTGCGACTTACTTGGGTGCATTTAAACGCAGGAAGCCCCGCCCGGCGAACCGGACGGGGCTTCCACAAGCAAGACGAGTTACTTGAGGGTAACCGTTGCGCCAGCTTCTTCGAGCTGAGCCTTTGCCTTCTCTGCGGCTTCCTTGGTGGCGCCTTCGAGAACAGCCTTCGGTGCGCTGTCAACCAGGTCCTTGGCTTCCTTGAGGCCGAGGGAGGTGATGGCGCGAACTTCCTTGATCACTGCGATCTTCTTGTCGCCAGCAGCTTCGAGGACGACGTCGAAGTCGGTCTTCTCTTCAGCAGCTTCAGCAGCACCGCCGGCAGCGGGGCCAGCAACTGCAACAGCAGCAGCCGTAACTTCGAAGGTCTCTTCGAAGAGCTTGACGAACTCGGAGAGCTCGATGATGGTCAGTTCCTTGAAAGCTTCAATGAGCTCTTCGTTGCTGAGCTTCGCCATGGTGGCGTCCTTCCATTAGTCGGTGCAGATCCGGACAATGCCGCTCCATGCACCTGAGTTTGATTGGGGGGAGAACTTAGTTCTCTTCGGTTGCAGCTTCAGCGGCTTCGGCCGGAGCCGCAACCTCTTCAGCAGCAGCCTCGGCGGCCGGAGCTTCGTCAGCGGCCGGTGCAGGTGCGCCGCCCTCTTCTTCAAGCTTGAGGCGCAGGGCATCGATGATGCGTGCGGCAGCGGATGCGGGGGCCTTGAGGACACCAGCAACACGTGCAAGCTGCAGCTCGCGGGACTCCAGCGCTGCCAGTGCGGCAACACCCTCTGCGTCCAATGCCTTGCCTTCGAAGTAACCGGTCTTGATAACCAGCTGCTTGTTGGTCTTGGCAAAGTCCGTCAGGCTCTTGGCAGCAGCAACAGCGTCGCCCTTGATGAAGGCGATTGCAGTGGGGCCGGCAAGCTGATCGCCGAACGCGTCGACACCAGCTTCCTTGGCTGCAATGGCGCTCAGGGTGTTCTTGACGACCGAGAACTTGGTGTCCTGGCCGAGCGCAACACGCAGTTCCTTGAGCTGTGCAACAGTGAGCCCGCGGTATTCGGTCAGGACAGCCGCGTTCGATTCCTTGAAATCGTTGGTGATCTCTGCAACTGCGGAGACCTTGCTAGGCGTTGTCATAACCCTCCTTCCGGGGAATAAAGCCGGTCTTCCGGGTCCCCGCTCACGAGAGCTAAAACTAAAAACGCCCCGCGCAGATGCACGGGGCTTGGCTCAACACAGTTTGCACTGTGGAGACTTGCTTCGTTCACCTGCGTTGGCCGCCCTATGTTCAGGGTCCTTCGTCAAGGAATGCACTTTGTTCTCAGGGGCGTCGCTGCAGAATTGAGCTGCGCTCGAAAGAGTGGATTCCCATCAACCGACGGTCTTTGGTACTTCAAGGTTACGGGAGAGGGATCAGCAAACCAAATCGACGCCGCTGTGCACCGATGGGATGCCTGGCTGGCTACTCCGACGACGTGACCTTCGGTCCCCGATCTGGAAGCTCCTTTTGCCAGAGTCCGGTGACTCCCGCCGTCGTGAATCCCAATTGCTTGTTCACGGTCAGGAGGTACCGGTTTTCCGGTGCGTTCCAGGTGTAAATGACCCGGGCATCGGGAAATTGCTCACTGAGCCTTTCCATGTTGGCCACTTTGATCAGCAGGCCCAGCTTGTTGCCGCGATGTTCCTGCAGGACCAAAGTGTCGTCCTGGAAAACGACGTCCTGACGGTGCGCGAGGACGCTGATCGTGGTGAGGCCGGCCAGCCGCCCGCTCTCAATATGCTCGACGGCGGTAACCACCGTCCGCCGGCCCTGCGCCAATGCGGCGTCTTCAGTTTCGCGCAAAACCGCGGCGTCGAACACCATGCCGGTGACCTCGACAGCGGAGTCCTCTTCCTCGCCGTCCTCACCGTGGACAACCTCACCCGCAGCGTTTTCCAGCTCAGCCACGGCCTCCAACCAAGCCTCAGGGCAGCGATCAGTCCAGTGGTGGAGCCTGTAGCGGCCAGCGTTCGCTTCCTCTGCCTCGGCTTGAAGATCCGCAACCAGTTTGGAATCCAGCGGCAGCACGCAGGAACTGAATTGCTCGATGTGTTGAAGGGTGTAACCGGCCCGCTGGGCAAAGTCCACTTCCCTGCTGCTGACAGGAACGAAGCCCGGGCCGCTGCCGGGAATCAATTGGTCTTCAGGTATCTCTGTGAGCGAGGTTGCCGGGTGGTTCGTGTCCACCAAAACCATCGTGCGGCCCTCTGAACGTGCCAGCTGCTCTGCGGCCTCCAGGAGCTGGCGTCCGACGCCCTGGCTCTGATACTCCGGGAGAATATCCAGGGTGAACTCCGCCAGGTCCATGTTGTCCGCGAGCGGCAGCGCAATGTCCACTGTCCCGACGATGACCCCGTCCACCTTGGCCACCAGGATGATCTGGCGCTCATAAGGGTCAGAGAACTCAAGCAGCTTCTCCAAGGGCGTGTATGCCAGGTCATCGCTCCCCCAGGTCTGCATCCGGACCCGTCGCGCCACTTCCACGGCGTCCAGGAAGTCCCTAGCTTTGGGGCTGTCCAGATTGTCCGGCACCCATAGCTGCTCGACTACAACGGTCTTCGCCTCGTCTACAGTCATCCCAGCCGTTTCTGCCATTCGCCTTCAAAACCGGAAGGCTTGAATCCAAGGGCGATATTTATGGCCAGCATATGCCGGTTTTCATTGGCGTTCCACGTCATGACGCCCGTGGCGTCCGGCCAAAGATCTTCTGCACTCCGAAGATTGGCGATTTTGACCAGCATGCCAAGGCCGTGTCCCCGGTGCCCAGGAGCCACCAGTGTGTCCTCCTGGCTGACGACCGCCGGCAACGCCTCACGGTGGGTCAGGACCGTATAGGCAGCCAACTCCCCGCTCGTGTGGTGCTGGGCAGCAGCTACAACTGGGTCCACACCACTTGCCCGCCACGTGGATTCCTCACGCCGAACCCGCACGGCGTCCCACTCTTCGCCTTCCCATCCCAGACCGGCGATGGGCACCTCCGTGCTCATGAGGCTCTTGAGCCTGGCAAAACTGTCCACGAGTTCGCCCGGGCATTCGTTCATCCAACCAATGACGTTGTACTCCGTTGCCCGGCGCATCGCCTCGACTTCGAGTTCGATCAGGTGCGCCTCATCAACCGGCAGTGTCAAGGTGCTGCTGGTTTCGACCTGTTCCAGGGAATAGCCATGGTGCAAGGCAAAGCGGGTCGATGCCGCGTTCAGTGGTACACCACCCGTCCCCGACTTTGCCTCCAGCAGCGCTTCCCCGGCCAGTACGGGGGCGATCGGCTCCCCACAGTACCCGTCAAGGGAAGTGCGGTTCCGCCCCACTGCCGCTTTCTCAAGGACTTCCAGGATCCTCGTCCCTATCCCGCGCCGACGGAAAGCGGCGTCCACGAGGACGTCCACACCCGCCGTCGTCGTGTTCTCGCTGAGCGGCAGGGTCAGCGATCCGCTGCCCACCACAACGTCGTCCACGCGGGCCAGGTAGACCTGCCGCTCCTCATATTCGTTGCCCTGCCAGAACATGAACGACTCCGCCAATGTGGCCGAATGATCCAGTTTCCCCCACAAGGCAAGCTCATGGGCGATGCGTAACGCATGGAAGGCTTTGAAGTCCGGTGAGGCAGTGGCCTCCGGACCTTGCGGAACGGGAAGCCTCTCGATGGTGAGCCCACCGTTGGCGGAAAAGTTCGACGACGACGCCACGCCCCACAGCCTACGGCCGCCGCAAGTGGCAAACAAGTCGCGGCCAGCCTGCACGAATCCATGAAAAAGGGACCGCCCGGCAAATGCCGGACGGTCCCTCTCAGAGTTAGTACTCGCGAAGCTTATGCGTCGGTGAGAACCTTGGTGACGTTCGGGTCAACGGTGATGCCCGGACCGAACGTGGTGGCAAGAGTAGCCTTCTGGATGTAGCGGCCCTTGGAAGCGGACGGCTTCAGACGAAGGACCTCTTCCAGTGCAGCTGCGTAGTTCTCAGCCAGCTTCTGGGCGTCGAAGGACACCTTGCCGATGATGAAGTGCAGGTTCGAGTGCTTGTCGACGCGGAAGTCGATCTTGCCGCCCTTGATGTCGTTGACAGCCTTGGTGACATCCGGAGTAACCGTACCGGTCTTCGGGTTCGGCATGAGGTTACGCGGGCCGAGGACCTTACCGAGGCGGCCAACCTTGCCCATGAGGTCAGGGGTTGCCACGGCGGCGTCGAAGTCGGTCCAGCCGGCTGCGATCTTTTCGATCAGGTCATCGGAACCAACGAAGTCGGCGCCGGCAGCGATTGCTGCCTCAGCCTTGTCGCCGGTTGCGAAAACGAGGACGCGGGCGGTCTTACCGGTGCCGTGCGGCAGGTTGACGGTGCCACGGACCATCTGGTCGGCCTTACGCGGGTCAACGCCCAGACGGAAAGCGACCTCAACGGTTGCGTCGAACTTGGAAGGGTTGGTGTCCTTCGCGAGGGTGATTGCCTCGAACGGGGCGTAGACCTTGTCTGCCTCGATCTTGGCTACGGCTGCCTCATATGCTTTGCTGCGCTTTGCCATGCTGCTTATTTCTCCTTGTGCAGTTGTGGTCTGCGGACCGCGCTGGGCCCTGCCACAAGTCGTGGATCCGGCAAGGATCCTGCGACATTTTTGATGTTTCAGATGCCGGTTGCCCGGCGGGTGAAGGCCTCAAGGGCCTTCGACGGTTCTAGCCTTCTACCGTGATACCCATGGAACGGGCGGTACCAGCGATGATCTTGGCAGCTGCCGCGATATCGTTGGCGTTCAGGTCTTCCATCTTGGTGGAAGCGATCTCCTCGACCTGTGCCTGGGTCAGCTTGGCAACCTTGACGGTGTGCGGGGTAGCCGAACCCTTGGCAACGCCTGCAGCCTTCTTGATGAGCTCTGCAGCCGGCGGGGTCTTGGTGATGAAGGTGAAGGAACGGTCTTCGTAGACCGTGATTTCAACCGGGATAACGTTTCCGCGCTGGGATTCCGTTGCAGCGTTGTACGCCTTGCAGAATTCCATGATGTTGACACCGTGCTGGCCAAGCGCAGGACCGATCGGCGGAGCCGGGTTAGCGGCACCTGCCTGGATCTGCAGCTTGATGAGGCCGGTGACCTTCTTCTTGGGAGCCAATGTAGGGTCCTTCTCTCAATAGCTTCCTGGGACACAGGAGCGCGTCCCAGGTTGGTGGCCGCCATGGCAAGGCGGCCGGCCGCTTCCAAACCGCAAAGCAGGCGGAACGGGAGCGAAATCTTGGAATCAGCTAGATCTTGGTGACCTGGTTGAATGCGAGCGTAACCGGGGTTTCGCGCTCGAAGATCGAGACCAGGACCACGAGGGTCTGGGACTCGGGCTTGATCTCGGAGATCGTTGCCGGAAGCGTCTCGAACGGACCTTCCTTGACGATGACCGACTCGCCAACCTCGAAGTCGACGGCCACGGGAGCCTGGTTCTGCTTGTTGACCGGCTTGCCCTTCTCGGCCTGCTCTTCTTCGAAGACCGGGGCGAGCATGGAGAAGACCTCATCAAGGCGCAGCGGGACCGGGTTGTGGGCGTTGCCCACGAAGCCAGTGACGCCGGGGGTGTGGCGAACGGCGCCCCAGGAAGCGTCCGTCAGGTCCATGCGGACCAGGACGTAACCGGGAATGCGGACGCGGTTGATCACCTTGCGCTGCGCGTTCTTGATCTCGACGACTTCTTCCATCGGGACCTGGATTTCGAAGATGTAATCTTCCATGTCCAGCGTCTGGATGCGGGTCTCAAGGTTGGCCTTCACACGGTTTTCGTAACCGGCGTAGGAGTGAATGACGTACCAGTCACCCTCCTGGCGGCGCAGCTTGGCCTTGAATTCCTCAGCCGGATCGGCGGGCGCTGCAGCAGCAGCCGCTTCCAGCGAGACATCCGCAGCTTCCTCGTCGGACTCGTCATCAGACGCAGCTTCCTCGTCGGATTCGTCATCAGACTCAGCGTCTACGTCGGACTCGAAATCCTCTTCGGAATCGTCGACGTCGGCAGATTCGGGCGCAGCAGAGTCAGCCTCCGACTCTTCCGCAGCCTCAGCCGCGGCGTCGTCCGTGCTTTCAGCGGGCCCATCCAGCTCAGCCTCGTTTACCTCAAGCTCCTGCTCAGACACTTGGTCTCCTGCTTCCTCATTGCCTAACATGCCTATTTAAATGGCTCAATTCCGCAAACTCCACAAAATTCCTGAAGTACCAAGGAATTTCACGCAGTTTGCGGACAGATCCGCTTAGCGGTCCGTAGCGCCTGACCCACCGAAGACCCAACTCACTCCCGTGCCGAAGGCAAGGTCCAGCAGGGTGACGATGAGCATCATGATGGCCACGAACACCAGCACCACAAGCGTGTAATTGATCAGTTCCTTGCGGGTCGGGGCAACGACCTTCTTCAGTTCGCCGATAACCTGGCGGATGAAGAGTGCAATTCGGGCAAAGAAGCCTGCATCGGCTTTCTTGGCAGGACGGCCCTTTGAGCTGCTAGCAGCCGTTTCGGTCACCTGGTCCTCACTCACCTTGCAAAGTCGTTTGACCCGGCTCTGATCAGAGCCATGGTTGCTGCGCTTGCCCCGGCGTTTCCGCCGGAACAGCTTGCGCAGGGCAGACAGGACTCGAACCTGCAACCTGCGGTTTTGGAGACCGCTGCGCTACCAATTGCGCCACTACCCTATGGATCGAATCCATGTTTCAGGCCGCACTTCAGCCTGTGGTGCTTTTCAACACCGGTGAACCAGTCTACGCAAGAACTTCGCGATAGTCGAACCGGACTAATTCCGGGCCTTCCGGCCGCTTATGAATCAATGTGAGCAGCATTATCAGTCACATTGTCCAGCAGGCGCCCGGGAGCTCCGCAGAACAGCATAAGGTAGTTTACGTCGAATCCCATCATCCAGCCCACGAGCTGCCTGCGAAGAACGGTACATAGATGTCTGCCGGAACACCTGCCGCCCGCATTTCACAACGAATCTCCGCTATTGCCGAGTCCGCCACCCTTGCCGTTGACGCCAAGGCCAAGGCACTGAAGGCCGCGGGGCGCCCCGTGATCGGTTTCGGTGCCGGCGAACCCGATTTCCCCACCCCGGATTACATCGTCAAGGCAGCAATTGAGGCTGCTGCCCAGCCGAAGTACCACCGCTACTCCCCCGCCGCCGGACTTCCTGAGCTCAAAAAGGCCATCGCCGATAAGACCCTCCGGGACTCCGGCTACAAAGTGGACCCATCGCAGGTCCTGGTGACCAATGGTGGCAAGCAGGCTGTCTACAACACCTTCGCCACCTTGGTTGATCCGGGCGACGAAGTCATCATCCCCACGCCCTTCTGGACAACGTATCCGGAAGCCATCCGTCTGGCAGGGGGCGTTCCGGTGGAGGTATTCGCCGGACCGGAGCAGGGCTACCTCGTCACCATCGAGCAGTTGGAAGCCGCGCTGACGGACAAGACCAAGATCCTGCTGTTCGTCTCCCCGTCCAACCCCACCGGCGCTGTCTACAGCCCGGAGCAGGTTGCGGAGATCGGAAAGTGGGCCGCTTCCAAGGGCCTGTGGGTGGTCACGGATGAAATCTACGAACACCTGACCTATGACGGCGTGGAGTTCACTTCCATCGCCACCGCCGCACCGGAGCTTGGCGACAAAGTTGTCATCCTCAACGGCGTGGCCAAGACCTACGCCATGACCGGTTGGCGCGTGGGTTGGATGATCGGCCCGGCCGATGTCATCAAGGCCGCAACCAACCTCCAGTCGCACGCAACGTCCAACGTCTCGAACATCATGCAGGTCGCCGCCGCCGCTGCCCTCACGGGTCCGCTGACCGCCGTCGACGAAATGAAGGTCGCCTTCGACCGCCGCCGCAAGGCAATCGTCGCCGGCCTGAACGCGATTGACGGCGTGGAATGCCCGACGCCGACCGGCGCCTTCTACGTGTACGCCGACGTCCGCGGACTGCTGGGTAAGGAATTCGAAACCTCCCACGGACCCGTTCGCCCGAGCACATCGGCAGAACTGGCCACGCTCATCCTGGACGAGGTTGAAGTTGCCATCGTTCCCGGCGAAGCATTCGGTCCGTCCGGCTACGTCCGCCTTTCCTACGCACTCGGGGACGACGACCTCGCCGAGGGTGTCCGCCGGATCCAGGAATTCCTGGGCCGGGCGAAATAGCTCATTACCCGGTAGCGCTTCAAGGTTGCCAGCAGCGCTTCCGCGTTGAATGCTCCCGCACCAATGTTTGGTGCGGGAGCATTTCCGCTTAAGCACCGGGATGTGAGAGAAGATCCGTCTAAAAGCCGGCGGACGTGAGAGAGCATCCGTCTAAAAGCCGGCGGACGTGAGAGAAGATCCGTCCAAAAGCCGGCGGATGTGAGAGAAGGTCAGAGGAGGCGGCGCTCGGCGGCCCATTTGGTGAGTTCGTGGCGGCTGGAGAGCTGCAGCTTCCGGAGCACCGCGGACACATGCGTCTCCACAGTCTTGATGGAAATGAACAGCTCCTTGGCTACTTCCTTATAGCTGTATCCGCGGGCGATGAGTCGCATCACTTCCAGCTCACGCGCCGAGAGGCGGTCCAATTCGTCATCCGCGATGTCCGCCGGTGCCGTACCGAAGGCATCCAACACGAAACCAGCCAGCCGGGGTGAGAAGACCGCGTCGCCGTCTGCCACGCGGATCACGGCATCGGAAATACCGGCACCGGAAATCGTCTTGGTGACGTAGCCACGGGCACCCGCCCGGATCACTGCCACCACGTCCTCGGCTGCGTCTGAGACACTCAGTGCCAGGAAGCTGGTGGTGCCCAACAGCGTGGCAGACCCGGCGATGACCTCGCGCCCTCCGCCGCCAAGGCCGCCGGGAAGGTGGACGTCCAGGAGGACAACCTCAGGTCGGGTTTCCGCAATGACAGCAATGGCTTCCTCAACCGTGCCCGCCTCGCCCACGACGTCCATGCGGTGATCGAGATCCGCCTTCAGCCCGGAACGGAAGATCGTGTGGTCATCGACGATCACCACCCGCACACTACGCGGCTCACCGCTTTGGGAAGTGTTGCTCATAGCCGTGGTTCTCCATTCCGTACTTCGCCGCTGCGAACATCTCCAGTGCGCATGTCGCCGCCATCGGCGTTTGTCGAGGGGAGGGCCAGCCGGACTTCGGTTCCGTCCCTGCTGCTGTTGATGGTTGCCGTGCCTCCGTGACGCTTCATGCGGCCAATGATTGATTCCTTGACGCCCAGCCTGTCATCGGGGACGGATTCAAGGTCAAATCCGGGACCGCGGTCTTTGACGAAGACCTCGGTACTGCCTGCGGCGCTTTCCATGTAGACGGATACTGTTCCGCCGGCATGCCGGGCCGCATTGAGCATGGCCTCCCTTGCCGCCTGGACCAACGCCTCGTGCCTGTCCGTCATATCGGCGTCCCCTACGGTAACCACCTCCACAGCGTGGCCGTGGGCGTCCTCGACCTCGGCGGCTACGGCCTTGATCCGCTCGGCCAGCAGTCCGGCATCCTTGGCGGCATCAGTGAACAGCCAGGACCGAAGTTCACGTTCCTGGGCCCTCGCCAGCCGGATAACGTCCTGCTCCGAGCCTGCCCTACGCTGGATCAGCGCAAGGGTCTGCAACACCGAATCATGCAGGTGGGCTGCGATCTCTGCGCGCTCGGTTTCCCGTACACGCCCCGCCCGTTCAGTCTCGAGGTCCTTCCAAAACTTCAGTCCCCACGGCAGTAGGACCAGTGCAACGCCGCCGAGGACAGCAACGGACGCCAGGAGCGCCAGCCAGGTCTGCTCCCAGGATCCCGATCCGGACACCATGACCAGGACCCCGGCCACCACCAACGCAAGGCCAGCAGCCAGGCGGACCCAGCCACCAGCCTGGTCGGCCTTGGTTTTGTCCACCAAACCGGCCCTGCGGGTCTCGTCGAGTTGCATCCACGCGATCGCCGCACCACCCAGGATCGCAGCTGCCGGAATCAGCGTTCCCAAGGGAACATCGACGCCGAACTGGCGCGCGATCAAGATCACAGCGACCAGAAGCAGGCCGGCTCCAAGCAGGATTTCCTTGCCGTACTGGATTCGCCGAAAATTGAACCGGGAGACCTGTAACGCGGGGCTTCCGGATTCGGCCCAACCGCCGGCAGGCGCCGCCGTGCTGCCGGAAGTCGTCCGGCCAGCCGGTGGGCTACCAAGCGGTGGGCCACCAGGCGGTGGGCTACCAAGCAGTGGGCCACCAGGCGGTGGGCTACCAAGCAGTGGGCTACCAAACGGTGGACCAAAGGCACCTGCGCCATCGACCCGAGGGTTTCCACTCACCGCTGGAGAGCCGAGCACCGCCGGTGCGGGTCCGGCGTCGGGCGCTTTTGGCGCATGCGGCACGGCAATGACGTCAGGCGGAAGGCTGACTGCAGGAGCAATAGGGGACGCCGGCCGGCGGGCATTGCGGCGCGCGCTTTCATCAGCTGTGGGAACCATGGTCCACAGCCAGGCGTAGAAGGCCAGTCCCGCTCCCCCGGCGAAGCAGGCAAGGATCATACCCAGCCGGACGTACTTCACGGGCCAGCCCAAATGGTCGGCCAGTCCGCTGCAGACGCCGGCGATCATGCGGTCGCTGCTGCGGACCAGCGGCGGGCGTTGTACAGCGGTTGTCATGTACCAATCCAAACACGGATCAGGGTTGCCCGGACCTGAAACCGGCGTTCTTCGGGGGTCCCTCAGGGATCATTCAGGGTATCCCCCAGTAGAGGGCAGGGTACCCGGGACGGCAGGATCGAAGTATGAACGCGAACAGCATGAACCCAGAGGGATCCGGAACGCCTGGCAACGCCGGCACACCCGATCCCGGCGCCAACGCTGGCGCCTCCGCCGGCGCCCCGGGGGAACCGTCCCCCCAGGCCTATCCGTCCTCCGAGACGAGTCCCGCTGCACCCCATACTGCACCCCAGCAGAACTTCTTCGACTGGATCCGCAGCCAGGGCGTCCGCCGCGGGCCGGACCGCTGGATTGGTGGCGTCTCCAGCGGAGTGGCGCACCGGTTCGGCATTGACCCCCTGATTGTTCGGGGGATCTTCATCGTCCTGGCACTCTTTGCCGGCATTGGCGTCCTCCTCTACGGCCTGGCCTGGGCTTTGCTGCCTGAACCTGACGGCCGCATCCACGTTCAGGAAGCAGCAGCGGGGCGTTGGTCAGGCGGCATGACAGGCGCGTTGATCACCACGATCATCGGTTTGCCCGGCTTGGGCCGTGGGTTCTGGGGCTGGGGCTCGAACGGCCTTCCCGGCCTGTTGTGGACGCTCTTCTGGGTGGGCGGCGTCATCTACCTCATCTACTACCTGGTGCAACGCAACAAGGGACCGAAGGGCGCGCGCCCCATGAACCAGCAGAACTTTGCTGCCACTTCCTACGGAACGGCCACTGCCTACGGAGCCCCCACGGCATACGGAACGCCAACAGCCACCGGGACAAACACGGCTGCCGGCACCAACAGCGGTGTTCCGGTGTACGGCCAAGGCCAGCCAGGCACCAAGTCGCAGGGCCATGGGGCTGGCCCCTACGAGCCGTCGGGCCCGCGACCGCCCTTCGGGCCCACTCCTCCCCAGGGCGGCCAGCCTTTCAGCGGCCAACCGGGCAATGGTGAGCCCAAGCCGCCGCGCGCCAGGCGCAGGGGTCCCGGGCCAGCGATAGTTGCGGTCACCGCGGGTGTGGCACTGCTGGTTGGGGGCACCTTGAAAGCGTTGGACGCCGGCAACATCATCGAGCTCGGCAACGCAGCCAACGCCGTTGTGTGGGCAACGGGCGCAGCGGTACTGGGTTTGGGCATCCTCTTCGCAGGCTTGCGGGGACGGACCGCCGGTTTCCTCGGTTTCCTCGCAGTAGTGGCCTTGATCATCGGTGGAATCTTCAACGTTGTCCCAAGGAATGGTGATCGCTTCACTTTCCATGACGTGAACTGGGCACCGCTAAGTATCGAGCAGGCCCGTCAGGGCGTCGACGTCACCGGCGGCAAGGGAACAGTGAACCTGGACGACCTGGACCTGACACCTCCGCTGACCACCGAAATCGTGGTCCCCGTCGACGCCACCTTCAGCAACGTCACCGTCATCATCCCGAACGACGTACCAGTGGAGGTCAGGGCCGATATGACCTTCGGCAACCTCAATGAGCACGGCTCGGACCGCGGCGGCCGCCTCCAGGACGAGCGAACGGTCTACAACGCCGAAAAGCCCGGAGCCAACCTCGTGGTGGAGATCGATGGCACATTCAGCAACGTGACCATCCAGGAAGGAAACTGACATGAGCACGAACGAGCCAAGCAACGCACGCGAAGCAGCGGAAAACAGCAGTGATGCCAAGAATCCAGTGGACACCACTCCGCTGACCAAGGAGCCGGCACCCTCACCGCGGCTCCAGCCAATACCGCTCACGCCACCGCTTGAGCCCAACTATCGGGTGGAACGGACCATCGACGACGACGAACCGCAACAGGCGCGGATCGGCACCGTGGTGTGGGGATTGATTGTGATTGCCCTGGCCGCTTTGTTGGTCATCTCCACCCTTGGTTGGGTGGTGCTGGACGGCACGTACGTGCTGATCGGCCTCATGATCGGTGCAGGCGCAGCCTTGGTCATCGGAGGACTCCTCGCCGCCCGCAAGAGTGCCGGTAAACCAAAGAGCCCTGCCAAGTAACTGCCTGCACCAGTTACACCAATGAGGCAGGTACTAACGTGACAAAGCAACCACAACAAGGAAGTCTGTAGCCATGGACAAGTTCTTCAGCATCGTCAGGGGCTTCGGCCTGAAGCGTGGACCCCAGCGCTGGTTGGGCGGCGTCTGTGGCGGGATCGCTGCGAAGCTCAGGGTGGACGTGGCATATGTTCGCGTCGCTTTCCTGCTCTTCTGCCTCTTGCCCGGGCCGGCTGCGGTGTTCTACATCCTCGCTTGGCTCATCCTGCCGGACCAGAAGAACAGGATCGCGCTGGAGTCCTTCATCAGCCAGCGTTCCCGTTAAGCGCACGACTAAGCGCACGACGATCGACAACCTCGACGTCAGCGACACAAAGCGCCCCGCCGCTGCGGGGCGCTTTCGTTGTTTTCAGAGAGATTTCCAATACCGCACGGCCGGGGTCGAAAGTAACCATTTGTGTCCCACCCCACATCCACGTCTACAATCGTTGGGAGCTCAGCGTGGCGCTCTACACGTATTCCTCCAAGCCATGAGTGAGCAAACATGAAAATTGGCATTCTTACCAGCGGTGGCGACTGCCCCGGACTCAACGCAGTAATCCGGGGAGCGGTCCTGAAGGGGATCGCAATCCACGGCCAGGAGTTCGTGGGTTTCAAGGACGGCTGGCGCGGCGTTGTGGAAGGTGATGTCATCGACATCCCCCGCACCTTGGTCCGCGGTATCGCCAAGCAGGGCGGCACTATCCTGGGCACCTCACGCACCAACCCGTTTGAAAATGGTGGTGGCCCGGACGTCATCAAGGCCCACATGGAACGCCTGGGCATTGACGCCATCATCGCCATTGGTGGTGAAGGCACACTGGCAGCGGCAAAGCGGCTCACCGATGCCGGACTGAAAATTGTTGGTGTTCCCAAGACCGTGGACAACGACCTCGACGCAACGGACTACACCTTCGGCTTCGATACAGCGGTTGAAATCGCCACCGAAGCAATCGACCGCCTCCGCACCACAGGTGAATCCCACCACCGCTGCATGATCGCCGAGGTCATGGGCCGCCACGTAGGCTGGATCGCCCTCCACGCCGGAATGGCCGCTGGTGCACACGCCATCCTCATCCCGGAACAGACGGTCAGCATCGAGCAGATCACCGAATGGGTCCAGGAAGCCCACGACCGCGGCCGCGCGCCCTTGGTAGTGGTAGCTGAAGGCTTCGTTCCGGACCACATGGAATCCCCCCACTCCGAACGCGGACTGGACACTTTTGGCCGGCCCCGCTTGGGTGGCATCGCAGACCAGCTCGCCCCGGAAATCGAAGCACGCACAGGCATCGAGACCCGCGCCACCATTCTTGGCCACATCCAGCGTGGCGGCGTACCAACCGCCTACGACCGCGTCCTGGCCACCCGACTGGGTATGGCAGCCATCGATTCGGTGGTGGAGGGCCGTTGGGGCACCATGGTGGCGCTGAAGGGGACGGACATCTCCCACGTTGGTTTTGAAGAAGCACTGGGTAAGCTCAAGACCGTTCCCCAGCACCGCTACGACGAAGCGTCGGTGCTGTTCGGCTAGTCGGCTAGGCTGAATCCATGACTCTTGAGCCCACGTCCGCTGCCATTATCCAGCTGGCGTGGGCTCGCCATTTGGGGTTCGACGACGACGCTTTCGCCGCCGCTGCTGCCCGGGTCACCACTTCAGCGGTGGACCCAAGCGACCCCTCAAACCGCCTCGCCCGCCTCGATGAATCGGCGCGGGCGGTTGTTTTCCTGCGCCTTTTTGGTGTCTCAGCGCTGGTGGGACCCCAATGGGTTCTCGACGCAGCCGCTGGAATTCCAGATGCCGAACTTGCCCAGCATGTCACGCTGTTGACCCTTACGCGGTCGCACGGTGGACATGGCCTTGGGTCCTCAGCCTTGTTCTTCGCCGACGACCTCCCGCTCAATCAACCCTCGGAGGACCTCACGGTCTCACGGGGCAATCCAGAAGCGATCACGCTGGAAGGGCTGTGCCCTCCGGATGACGTCAACGAAGTGGGCCTGCAAGCCCTCGAGCACCGCTTCACCATCATGCATCCCGAAGAAGAGCAGCCCACTCCCGTGGCATGCGGCGCCTACTCCGAGTGGGAGGGAATCCTGGCCAACATGGGCGTCCTGGTAGCTCCACCCTGGCGTCGACGGGGCCTGGGAACGCTCGCTGCATCGATTGCTGCCCACGAGGCCCTGGCCGCTGGACTGACACTCCAATGGAAGGCCGATGTCAGCAACAGCAGCGCCCTCGCGATGGCGCGTAGCTTGGGATTCGCCACTGGCGGACTCCATGCGAGCGTGCTGCTCGGCTGACAAGAACCGAACCGGCCCAGCTTTGGTCTTGGCTGGCGCTGGTCCTGCCCCTATGTCCGGGTCAGGACCAGCCAAAAGTGGGCTGGTCCCCGCCGTTTGCCACCCTACTTCCGGGCGGTTTCCTGTGGAGCCTTAGTTGCAGCTGCACCGCCCCACCCTTCAACGGACTTCGGCTTGGCAAAGAACACGGCCACCACGGCCCCGACGAGAATCGCACAGGCGGGCAGCACGATCGACTGGCTCATCGCCGTCGAGAATCCTGCATGGAGGGCCTCTGGGAGGGCACCGTTCATGGATGCTTCGTTCGCCGGAGCTCCCGCTGGCGCCGCGGGCAACTCGGCCGCAAGCCGGGCCTGGATCAGGGCGGCAATGGCCGCCGATCCAAGGACTGCCCCAATCTGGCGGGTGGTATTGAACACGCCCGAACCGGCGCCGGCTTGGCGTGGCTCGAGGTTGCGTGTGGTCGCATTGGATACCGGCCCCCAAATGAAGCCATTGGCAACGCCCTGCAGGGCACTGGGAAGCAGGAACATCCAAATGGGAGTATCCGGCCGCAGAAGTGAAGCTGTCCAGAAGAGCGCTCCTGCGAGGCAAACCAGGCCGAAGGATGCGAACCAGCGCGGGTTGGCACGGTCGATCAGCTTACCCACCACCGGCGCCAGGCCGCCGGAGATCACTGCCATGGGAATCATGAGCAACGCTGATTGGGTGGGGGTCAAACCCCGCACAACTTGGTAGTAGAAGATGGTGGGCAGCGGGAACGCCGTCACGGTGAAGCCGACCACCATGATGGTGGTGTTGCCCAGCGAGAAATTGCGGTCCTTGAACAAAGCGAGCGGCAGCAGCGGTTCCCCGCCGCGCCGGCCCAGTAGCCACTGCCAGAGAACAAAGAGAACCAGGACCACGAGCCCTGCGATGATCAAGCCCCACACGGTAACGGCACCGGTGACCGTTCCCCACTTGTAGGTTTGGCCTTCCTGGAGGCCGAAGACCAAAAGAAACATGCCGACGGCGGAGAGCACCACGCCCGCGACGTCGAATGAATGGCTGTGCGTAGTCAGCTTCGGGACGAAACGCGTGACCATGACAAAGGCGACAATTCCAATCGGGACGTTGACGAAGAAGATCCACTCCCATCCCAGTCCGTCCACCAGGACCCCGCCCAGAATGGGACCCACGAGAACAGCCATGCCGGCCGTCGCTCCCCAAAGTCCCATGGCGGCACCCCGGCGGTCCGGAGGAAAAATACGCGTGATGACAGCCATGGTCTGGGGCGTCATCATGGCCGCGCCGAGTCCTTGGACCGCGCGGGCGGCGATCAGCATGGTGATATCTCCGGACAGGCCGCACCACAGCGAAGCCAGCGTGAAGACCACCAGGCCGATCAAGTACAGATTCTTCGGCCCGAAACGGTCCCCCAACCTGCCGGTGATGAGGAGGGGTACTGCATACGCCAGGAGGTAGGCGCTGGTAACCCAGATGACGGCATTAATATCCGTGTTGAGGCCCTCCATGATCCGCGGATTCGCGACCGACACGATGGTGGTGTCGATAAGGATCATGAAGAAGCCTATGACCAGTGACCACAGCGCGGGCCACGGCTTAGCTACGTTTTCCAAGGGATTCCTTCGGCTGATATGAAAGTTCTCTGATTCCGCACTCAGCAGTGCGGTTGTCGTAGCTGCCGGGCTTTCCTGGAGCCCCTCGCGCCTTAGCCGAGAAGCGCCAATATTTCGGCCCTGGCAAACATCTTGGCCGCTTCGCGCGCGGTGGGAGTTCCGGCGTCGGGGTCTGCTCCTGCGTCCAGCAACGCCCGGGCGACGCCCGTGTATCCCTTGAACACCGCCCCGGCAAGAGGCGTCTGACCACGGTCATTGGGGGTGTTCACGTCCGCGCCGTGGTGCAGAATCAACTGCACGGTTTCCTCGTGCCCGTGGTAGGCAGCAAGCATCAGGAGGGAATCACCGGAAGCGTTGGTGAGCGTAGCCGGGGCACCGGCGTTCAGGTAGCTCCGAAGCATCTCGGTGTTGCCTTCGCGGGCGGCATCGAAGAGCGCATGGGCCAAGGCAACTGCTTCGTCGTCGGCGCCCACATCGGCGGTGGCAGAGTCGGCTTCGGGTCCAGTGCTGTGACTTGGTTGGCTCATCGGTGGGGTCCCTTCAGGAATCCGGTTTGGCGCCCGACGACCTGGCCGGCGTCGGGGGCGACGATCACTTCCTGGGCTGCGATATAAGGCTCCTCGCCGTCCATGACTGTCAAGGTTTCATCCGCCGGAACGGAGCGCTTGATGACAGCCAAAGCCACAGGGCCCATCTCGAAGTGCTGCGCCACAGATGTCAGAGTACCCACCTTGCGCTCCCCCGCAAATACAACACTGCCAACCGCCGGAAGCGTGTGTTGCGAGCCGTCCAGCTGCAGGAAAACGAGGCGCCGCGGAGGATGGCCGAGATTGTGAACGCGTGCGATGGTCTCCTGGCCCTTGTAGCAGCCCTTGCTCAGGTGAACGGAAGTACGAATGAGGTCCAGCTCATGCGGAATGGTCCTATCATCGGTCTCCGCACCGAGACGTGGCCGCCACGCGGCAATCCGCAGGGCGTCGGCCGCCATGGCACCAGCCAAGGGCAAGCCATCGACCACGGATTCCAAGTCTGCCGCCGGGACGAGGTATTCGAACCATGGGCGTTCGAGCCCAGGGTGCGACTCCTCCGGGACAGTGCTGTAGGAATAGCCGCCAGGGCCTACATGCGGCCACGGATCTTCCCAAACCAAGTAACCGCCGAGCTTCTCCACAGGCTTCGTGGAACCAAGGACAGCCCATTCCCCGGCAACATCCGTGATCTCCACGCGCAGCATGAACTTCATCTTGTTCAACCACTCGGCCAACGGCGCCGCTTCTGCGGCCTCGACGATCATCCAGGTGGTTTCACCGTCGTCAATAACCCGCGCATCGAACTCGATGCGGCCTTGGACACTGAGCAGCAACAGTTCGCTGCCAACCCGCGGCTGGAGGTTGGTCACCTGCTGGGAAGAAAGCGTGTTGAGCCAGCTGAGGCGGTCCGGTCCGGACACCGTCACCACGCCCCGGTGCGAAAGATCAACGACGGCGGTTCCGGTTGCCAGGGCGCGTTGCTCCCGCAGCGGCTCGCCGTAGTGGGCCGCGACGCCGGCATCCAGGCCAGTGTCTTCGACAGCGCCAGGGCGCGACAACAGGGGGCTCTTGTAAGTCATATGTAGTAGAAGTCCTTGCGGCTCAGTGGTATTCCGGAACTCGGAGGTATTCCGGAATCAGCGGTATTCCGGGTTCTCGAAATCGAATCGTGTACCGGCTTTCCATTCCTGGGGAAGGTTGCCGTAGGCAGGGATGCCACCTGCATCCCTGAGGAGGCGGGCCATGTGCATCAGGTTCCAGGACATGAACGTGGTGTTCCTGTTAGTAAAATCACTCTCCGGACCACCAGACCCTTCGTCCAGGTAGCTGGGCCCTGGGCCGACGGGGCCGATCCACCCGGCGTCAGCCTGCGGAGGGATAGTGAAGCCTATGTGTTGGAGGCTGTACAGCACGTTCATGGAACAGTGCTTGATGCCGTCTTCATTGCCGGTGATGAGGCATCCACCCACTTTCGGGTAGAACGCCCACTGGCCCTTGTCAGTCAATTCGCCGGAGTGGGCGTACAGACGCTCAATGAGCTTCTTCGTCTGGGAAGAGTTATCGCCCAGCCAGATGGGACCTGCCACCACCACGATGTCGGCCTCAGCGACCAGCGGATAGATCTCCGGCCATTCATCGCTTTTCCAGCCGTGCTCCCGCATGTCCGGATAGACGCCGCTGGCGATATCGTGGTCCACAGTCCGGATGAGGCGGGTACTGACGCCCTGCTTTTCCATGATGTCGCGGCTGATGCGGATCAACCCATCGGTGTTGCTGCGCTGCGGCGAAGGTTTCAAGGTGCCGTTGAAGAACACCGCTTTGAGTCCCTCGTAGCCTCCCGGCTTGAGGTGGTTATTCACTAGCTGCTCCTTTTGCTGGTTGCGTGTGGAACGTTCAGTGAGACCTCGTGCCGGGCGTCAGGAAACCCTGTGAAGGAACGCCGAAGCGTGGGGTTCCAATGCCTTGCCGTTGGCGGCAACATCCCAGCGCCAGAGGAGATTGCCATCCACCAGGCCAAAGATCCGTGTTGCGGCGGTGTACTCCTTGGAGTGGCTCCCGCGCATCACCATATCCGTGGTGAGCTGGATCTGCGGCCCCTTGATCTGGCCGTAGTAGAGCTCGGTAATTCCCCCGGGGTGGGCAATTGACACGGAGATATCGAAGCCGCCTTCTTTGTTGCGGCGTTCTTCAACCTCATCGGCGGTCTTGAGCACTGGAACGATGTCCGCCGGGATAAGCCCGGGACCACCGTCGCCTTCCTGGAGCTTGCGCTCCAAGGCCCAGAACCCGGTTTCAACGGTCAACGGGCGCAACTTTGCGCCGTCGTCGTCGCTGATCCATGTCTCGGCCCTGTACTGCAGGTACGGCAAACCGTTATGGGTGAAGGAAACGTGCTGGACGAAATGCTCCGAATCCTCATCACCACTGCCAAGCCGGCCGCGGCCTTCCCACTCACCAATGAGCCAGGAAAGCGGGACGAGTTCAGGCGTCAGGTCTGTTGGAATCTCAATAGGCACAACGACTACCTCTTTTGGACTGCAGGATCAGAAGGCTTTACTTCTGGCCCTTGAAAAGGCGGTAAACAACGAAACCCGCAAACCACGCCATGGCGATGCTCGCCAGGCCAAGGAGAACGAGGAAGAAGAT
This sequence comes from Paenarthrobacter sp. 10L412, assembly GCF_056395565.1. Classification (NCBI taxonomy): domain Bacteria; kingdom Bacillati; phylum Actinomycetota; class Actinomycetes; order Micrococcales; family Micrococcaceae; genus Paenarthrobacter; species Paenarthrobacter sp. 10L412. The sequence continues at coordinate 119,136 of NZ_JBFTJT010000006.1, forward strand.
TTCAAATGCGAGTACAGACATGATGCAATCCTAACCGTTAGTAGATGAGTAGTTTGTCTATGAAGTAGGCCAAGGCTCCAACAGCCCAAACCGGTGCCACACCCATTCCCACTGCGGCGGGAATATTGAGCCGCCCGCGCCTGAGAGTGGTCATGCGCCGGAAGCAAACGAGGACCGACCCGACCACGACGCCCACCAAGGCAGCAGGCAGGACGGCGATATCGGAAAAAACAAGTCCGGCCAAGGGGCCCATGAGGCCGGCCATGACGATGCCAAGGGGAGCCACAATCCGGTCCGGCCATCGAATGACGCCTACCAGGAGTGCCACCGCCGCACTCAGCCCGGCAACCAGCACCATTTCCTTGACGCCGTTGAACCGGGCGCCGGCAATCCAGCCTGCACCGAGGCAATTCAACAGGACGCCGGCACAACAGCCGAGCGTGGATTCCAGGCGCTGTGCCTGTCCAGTTCCCCGCACGAGCTGGATGATGAACACCGCCATGACCCCCAAAGCAATGAAGGCAGGCGTACCATCCAGGAATCCAGGAGCCGGCATGTAAGCTGCCGTCACTGCCGACCCTGCACCGGCCAAGGCAATGACGGAGGCCAGGGTTTTCTTGGCCGGGACCGCAAGGAAATGCGGCCAACCAAGCCCCACAGCCGCGGACGCCACAATGCCAACGCCCACCATGGCTTCCCGGGAAACGAAGGTGCTGGCCACGATGGCTGCGAGCGCCACGAGTCCGAATACCCCGATGCTCCAAGACTTCACTGTGTGCCCGACCTCAATTCGATGCGCCTTACGACCTCCCGACAATCCTGCCTTATGGCGGGCGAATATGTCGTAATTCCGGTGGCAGCCCGTCACGAATCCCTGACTGGCGGGGCTCGGGTGGGTATACTCGGACTTCAACGGCGCACACTGTTTGCCTTGATCCCGTTACAACGGGCAAAGGCTTGCCAGCTGCCGTGACCGGCCGGTGAAACTCCGGTTTCGACGCCCGATGATGCGCGTACAGCCCATTGGAGGAACTATGTCGCACATCCTGCTCCTGACGAACAGCACCGGCTCTTCGGTGGACATTCTGCCTGCCCTTGAGCTGCTCAACCACCGTGTCCACATCCTCCCGGCAGAACCGACCGCGCTGCTCGAAACCGATCCCACGGACATCGTCTTCCTGGATGCCCGCAAGGACTTGGTGGGGGCACGCTCTCTGACGCAACTGCTGAAGGCCACCGGACTCAGCGCCCCGCTCATGCTGATTCTTACCGAGGGCGGCATGGCAGCCGTTTCCTCTGCATGGTCAGTGGATGACATCGTGCTGGACTCTGCAGGCCCTGCTGAGGTCGAGGCCAGAATCCGCCTGGCCATGGCCCGGGCTGTACCAGGCGAAGAGGAAACCCAGACGGAGATCCGCGCTGCCGGCGTCGTGATCGATGAAGCGAGCTATACCGCCCGGGTCAGCGGCCAACCCCTGAACCTGACGTTCAAGGAATTCGAACTCCTCAAGTACCTCGCCCAGCACCCCGGACGCGTGTTTACCCGCCAGCAGCTGCTGACCGAAGTCTGGGGCTACGACTACTACGGTGGCACCCGAACTGTAGACGTGCACATTCGGCGCCTCCGCGCCAAGCTCGGTGTTGACCACGAGAATCTCATCAGCACGGTCCGCAACGTCGGGTATCGCCTGACGTTGGTCAGGCTCCCGGATGACGAACTCTCGGAAGCGTAAACTGCCCCTCGACTGTACAGACGAAAAAGAAGAGGCCAGGATTCACATGAATCCTGGCCTCTTCCACTTTCCGTGGAGGACATACGGGTCGAACGTATCGAGGCCACCCCACTGGTGGATCCCCCCTGTGTTGGCTAAAAGCCGAACGAGATAACGAGCCTACAGCCGTTTCAGGGGGACTTCAAATTACAGTGCTTGCCCCGGACGTATAGCCTTGCATCATGAGTCACGCGCACCCCGAGAACTGGCCAGTACTGCTCGTCACCGGCGCCCTTGATCCCGAACTCCTCAAGGACTTCAGGACCCTCGCAGCGGCCGCCGAGGAATCCGACGGCAACCCTCCCCTGTCCGAACAGACACTGGTCATGTTGCGTGGCGTCGATGCCGGCGATCACTCCGTCCTGTCGCTTGCCCTTTACGCCCCGGACGAGGACTCAGATCCGGCGACTGGAGAAGATCTGGCGGGAATCGCCGTCGTCGTTGAAGCACCCGGCCCATCAGGAACAACGGGGGTGCTCGAACTGGCTGTCCACCCCACCTATCGAAACCAAGGCGTAGCGGGCCGCCTGCTGGAGGCGCTGGAAGGCAAACGCGGTTTTGACGGCCTGAGCGCCTGGTCCCATGGCAATCACGAGGCCGCGGCGGAGCTGGCCACCCGTTTTGGCTACGGTCCCGTGCGGGAACTATGGAAAATGCGGCTGATGACCTCCACATCCGCACTGCCCGACGTCGGCCTTCCGGGCGGGGTCTCACTGCGCGCCTTCGTGCCGGGACAGGACGAGGATGCCTGGCTGGCGGCCAACCGCGCGGCCTTCTCGCATCATCCCGAGCAGGGTTCGATGACGCGGGCCGATCTCGAGGCCCGCAAGGCCGAAGATTGGTTTGATCCCGCCGGCTTCCTCCTGGCCGTCAATGATGCAGGCGAACTGCTGGGGTTCCACTGGACCAAGGTTCACCCACGGCAGGGACCCCATCCCGCGATCGGCGAGGTTTACGTGGTGGGTGTCACGCCCGAGGCGCAGGGCATGGGCTTGGGCAAGGCGCTCACTGTGGCCGGAATCAGGTATCTGCAGGACAAGGACCTGCACGCCGTCATGCTTTACGTCGACGCCGACAACCGGGCCGCCGTATCCCTATACCAGAAGCTTGGCTTTATCCGCTGGGACACCGATGTGATGTATGGACCTTTAACCAAGAATTAACCTCAGCATCCCGCTGCAAGGAAAGCCCGGGACTTCTTGGATTCGGGCACTGGAATTGCTTGTAATGTGGGAGGAAACCCAGTCCTGAGCTTAGGAGAACCCCCATGCAGCCGGACCCCGTCGGCACCGCCGGATCCACTTCGAAGGGCGCCACACTGCCCCCACGCTTCGGATCATCGGAAGTGCCGGCTTCACGAGCCACCCAGGACCGCATTGATATCCCGGAATTTGCGCCGAGCCTGGAACCCGAAGGTGACATCTCGCCTGACCGTTTCCTGGACCGTGAGCTCAGCTGGCTGGCATTCAACTCACGCGTTTTGGAGCTTGCAGAGGATCCGGATCTCTTCCTCCTGGAACGCGTGAATTTCCTGTCGATCTTTGCCTCCAACCTCGACGAGTTCTTCATGGTCCGCGTCGCCGGTTTGAAACGGCGCATCGCCACCGGACTTGCTGTTCCCTCCCCTGCAGGCTTGAGCCCCATCGAGGTGCTGGAGCAGATCGGTGAGGAGGCGCACAAGCTTCAGGAACGCCACGCACGTGTCTTCGCCGAACAGATCCGTCCTGCCCTGGCCTACGAGCACATCCACATCATGCACTGGAATGAATTGGATGAAGATGCCCGTCACCGGATCAGCATCATGTTCCAGGAGAAGGTCTTCCCGATCCTGACGCCGCTGGCCGTGGATCCCGCCCACCCCTTCCCCTACATTTCCGGCCTCTCGTTGAACCTTGCGGTGATTGTCAGCAACCCCATCAGCGACAAGGAACTCTTCGCCCGCGTGAAGGTTCCGGATCAGCTGCCCCGCCTGATCTCTGTGGACGGCCCTCGTGCAGGTGCCATTCCTGGCCGTGTCGCCCGCTTCATCGCCTTGGAAGAAGTCATCGCAGTTCACCTGGACAAGCTCTTCCCCGGCATGGAGGTCCTTGAGCATCACACCTTCCGCGTCACCCGCAACGAGGACCTCGAGGTAGAAGAAGACGACGCCGAGAACCTCCTGCAAGCCTTGGAGAAGGAACTCCTTCGCCGCCGCTTCGGTCCTCCTGTGCGCCTGGAAGTCACCACGGACATCAACCCGAACATCAAGGCCCTGCTTATCCGGGAACTCGGCGTTGAAGAGTCCGAGGTTTACTCCGTACCCGCGCCCTTGGACCTCCGTGGACTCTCTGCGATCAGCGCCATTGACCGCCCCGACCTCCACTACCCCAAGCATGTTCCGCACACGTCCCGGTATCTCAACGAATCCGAAACGTCCAAGGCGGCCAACGTGTTCGCCGCCATGCGCCGCCGGGACATCCTGCTACACCACCCGTACGACTCGTTCTCCACCTCGGTTCAGGCATTCCTGGAACAGGCAGCCGCGGACCCCAAGGTCCAGGCCATTAAACAGACCCTGTACAGGACGTCCGGTGACTCCCCGATCGTTGACGCCTTGATCGATGCGGCAGAGGCAGGCAAGCAGGTCCTTGCCCTGGTGGAGATCAAGGCCCGCTTTGACGAGCAGGCAAACATCTCCTGGGCCCGGAAGCTGGAACAGGCTGGCGTGCACGTTGTGTACGGCATTGTGGGCCTGAAGACCCACTGCAAGTTGTCCCTGGTGGTTAGGCAGGAAGTGGACGGCCTGCGCCGCTATTGCCACATTGGTACCGGCAACTACCACCCGCGAACCGCCCGCTACTATGAGGACCTGGGCTTGCTCACGGCGAACGAGCAAGTGGGTGAGGACCTGTCCAAGCTGTTCAACCAGCTTTCCGGATACGCCCCGAAATCGACGTTCAAGCGGCTGCTTGTGGCGCCGCGTTCCGTGCGTGCAGGCTTGATCGAAAGGATCGAAGCGGAGATCCGCAACGCCCGCGCCGGCGTTCCTGCCCGTGTTCAGATCAAAGTCAACTCCATGGTGGACGAAGCCATCATCGACGCCCTCTACCGCGCCTCACAGGCCGGCGTGAGGGTGGACGTGGTGGTCCGTGGCATCTGCTCCCTCCGGCCGGGTGTACCGGGCCTGAGCGAAAACATCACGGTCCGCTCCATCCTCGGCCGGTTCCTGGAACACTCCCGGGTCTTTGCTTTTGCCAACGGTGGGGATCCCGTGGTGTACATCGGATCCGCAGACATGATGCACCGCAACCTGGACCGGCGTGTTGAGGCACTCGTCCAGTTGGCCAGCAAGGAAGACACCGCGACGGTCGTGGACCTCATGAACCGTTACGTGGACGACGGAACTGCGAGTTGGCACCTGGATAACCAAGGTCACTGGACCAGGTATCACCTTGACGAGGACGGAAAGCCCCTGCTGGACATGCAGTCCTGGCTTCTTGCCTCCCGGTCACGCCAGCGTGCTGCGGCCCGGCGGTAAGGGAACGAGTTGAAAAGCGATACCCCCGTGGCGGATCAGACGGACCACCCCGGTGAACGGGTGGCCGTCGTTGCGGCCGGCGCCATTCCTTGGCGGGTTCAGAAGGGCGCCCTTGAGGTGCTCCTGATCCACAGGCCACGCTACGACGATTGGTCTTGGCCCAAAGGAAAGCTCGACGACGGCGAAACGGTTCCGCAGTGTGCCGTCCGTGAAGTGCATGAAGAGATCGGCCTTAACAGTTCGCTCGGCGTGCCGTTGCCACCGATTCATTACCACGTCAGTGCTGGCCTGAAAGTGGTGCACTACTGGGCCATGCGGGTCAACGGCGAACAGCTTCGACCCGACGGCAAGGAAGTGGACAGCGTCATGTGGTGCAGCCCGGACAGGGCTGCATCCTTCCTCAGCAACCCCACGGATGTGGAGCCCCTCGAGTACCTCGAGAAGGCCCACATCCGGGGCGAACTCGATACGTGGCCGCTCGTACTGATCCGCCATGCAAAGGCAAAGCCGAGGTCCTCATGGACCAAGGCTGAAGGGGAACGTCCGCTGGCCGCCACCGGACAACGCCAGGCCGCGGCCGTCCAGCGCCTGTTGGAAGTGTGGAAGCCGCAACGCATAGTTACCAGCCCGTGGACCCGTTGCGTAGCAACCATTGCCCCCTACGCCAAGGCAAGCGGAGCGAAGGTGAAGCTGGTTGAAGCCCTCACCGAGCACAACCACAACCGGTCACCCAAGAAAACGGCCGCCACGGTGGAGGCCCTGTTCGATAAACAGGTGCCAATCGCTGTTTGCACCCATCGCCCGGCGTTGCCCACCGTGCTGAACCAACTTGGCCAGCACATGTCGGCGGCTTTGCGGGGCTTGCTGCCCACGTCCGATCCGTTCCTTTCTCCGGGCGAGGTCATCGTCTGCCAGGTGGCCCGTGGCTCTGAGCGGAAGATTGTGTCCGTGGAACAGGTCAAGCCTTTCGACGACTAACCACGCCGAAGCCTGGCGGCAGATCTCGGGATCGCCGCCGGTACCGTCGCGCGCGCCTATAAGGAGCTTGGGCAGTCGGCGTCGGTGATGAGACACTCATCGATCTACTGAGGGCCCGCATGGTCGAAACCAGTAAGCTGGACTCGTGAGCATCCCCACCCCGTATGAAGACCTCCTGCGCGACGTCATGGCCAACGGCACGCACAAGTCGGACCGCACCGGAACCGGAACGCGAAGCGTCTTCGGCCGCCAGCTGCGCTTCGACCTCAGCGAAAGCTTCCCGCTCATCACCACCAAGCGGGTCCACTTCAAATCAGTGGCAGTGGAGCTCCTGTGGTTCCTTCGCGGTGATTCGAACGTGAAGTGGATGCAGGACCAAGGCGTTTCCATCTGGGACGAGTGGGCGGATGCCGACGGCGAACTCGGCCCCGTGTACGGCGTACAGTGGCGCAGCTGGCCCACCCCCGACGGCGGGCACATCGACCAAATCTCCGAGCTTATGGCCAACCTGGCTGCCAACCCGGATTCCCGGCGACACATCGTGTCCGCGTGGAACGTCGCCGAGCTCAAGGACATGGCGCTGCCGCCCTGCCACGCGTTCTTCCAGTTCTATGTAGCCGATGGCAAGTTGTCCTGCCAGCTGTACCAGCGCTCTGCGGACACCTTCCTGGGAGTCCCCTTCAACATCGCCTCCTACGCATTGCTGACGTGCATGGTCGCCCAACAGTTGGGCCTTGAGCCCGGCGAGTTTGTCTGGACAGGCGGCGACGTCCATATTTACGACAACCACGTGGAGCAGGTCACCGAGCAGCTCACCCGTGAACCGTACGAGTATCCGCAGCTGAAAATCCTGCGCAGGCCCGAGTCGATCTTCGACTACACCCTGGACGACTTCGAGGTTGTGGGCTATCGGCACCACCCCACCATCAAGGCGCCGATCGCCGTATGAGCACTCCTCCATCCGACAGTCATTCCCAGCTTCCGGGCGTCATCTTCACCCAGGAAACCGCGGCCAAAATGACCGGCATCGGCATGATCTGGGCCCAGACCAAATCCGGCGTGATTGGCAAGGACGGCTCCATGCCGTGGCGTCTCCCCGAGGACCTCAAGCACTTCAGCCAACTGACCACGGGGCACCCCGTCATCATGGGCCGCAAGACCTGGGAATCGTTCCCGGACAAGTACCGGCCTCTGCCCGGGCGCACCAACATTGTGGTGACCCGCAACCCGGAGTGGGCTTCCACGCCTGAGGCCGAGGGCGCCGTCGTGGTTTCCTCGGTGGACGCAGCCCTGCTGGAATCCCAATTCGCCCCCGGCGGCCAGAAGGTATGGATCATCGGCGGCGGCCAGATTTTTGAACAGTCGATGGGAATTGCCAACGTTGCCGTCGTCACCATCATCGACGCCGACCTCGACGGCGATACTTTCGCGCCTGAACTCGGCGACGACTGGACCTCTGATACTGCCGCGCCGGCCGAGGGCTGGCTGACGGCCAAGAACGGCACACAATACCGGTTCACGACGTGGCGCCGGACGGAAAGCTAGGAACGCCTGCATGCTGAAGAAACCCGAAACATTGTTCGTGCTGGGATACATGCTGCTGCCGCTTTTCGCGCTGATCTCAGCCATTGTTGGACTGACCATGATTCTTGGCGGCAACCGCATCGTCGGCATCATCGTCTTGATCGTGGTCACGCAGGTCTTCACGTTCGGAGCATTCTTTGCCTTGCGCAAGCGCAAAGCCGTCCTTCTGCAGGGGCCCGACGCCGGGAGCTAGCCACAGCGGTCGGCCTGCGGTGAGCTACGGCGGGTGCCGGCGTCGTGCATTGCGTGCGTGACGTAACCAACAGCGGCACTTTGCTGCAAAAGTTTAGACTGGGTAAATGACTACAGCAGCTAATCCGTCCGTAGGACTGGTCGGTTGGCGTGGCATGGTCGGCTCCGTCCTGATGCAGCGCATGCTGGACGAGAACGACTTCGCCAACATCAACCCGGTATTTTTCTCCACCTCGAACGCAGGAGGTGCCGCCCCTTCCTTTGCTGACGGGGCTGGCAAGCTCGAGGACGCGTTCGATATTGAGACGCTTGCCAAGCTGCCAATTATTGTTACCGCCCAGGGCGGTGACTACACCAAGCAGGTTCACGGCGAACTCCGCAACCGCGGCTGGGATGGCCTCTGGATCGATGCTGCCTCCACCCTGCGCATGAACGATGACTCGATCATCGTGCTGGACCCCATCAACCGCGACGTCATCGACGCCGGCCTGTCCGGCGGCGTGAAGGACTACATCGGCGGCAACTGTACGGTTTCCTGCATGCTCATGGGCCTTGGCGGACTGTTCAAGAACAACCTGGTCGAATGGGGCACCTCCATGACGTACCAGGCTGCCTCCGGTGGCGGCGCCCGCCACATGCGCGAGCTCCTGAACCAGTTCGGAACCCTCAACAACGAGGTAAGCAGCGAACTGCAGGATCCGGCCTCAGCCATCCTGGAGATCGACCACAAGGTCCTCGCCGCTCAGCGCACTGGCGTTGACGCCACCCAGTTTGGCGTTCCGCTGGCCGGTTCACTCATTCCCTGGATCGATGCCGACCTCGGCAACGGCCAGTCCAAGGAAGAGTGGAAGGCTGGAGTGGAGACCAACAAGATCCTCGGAACGGGCAAGGGCACCGCGGGCAAGGACCACATTGCCATGGACGGCCTGTGCATCCGCATCGGCGCCATGCGCTCCCACTCCCAGGCCCTCACGCTCAAGCTGCGCGAAGACCTGTCCGTCACGGAGATCGAGAACCTCCTGGCCAAGGACAACGAGTGGGCCAAGGTTGTTCCGAACACCAAGGAAGCCTCCATGGCGGACCTGACTCCTGTGGCTGCCTCCGGCACTCTGGACATTCCCGTTGGCCGCATCCGCAAGCTCGAAATGGGCCCGGAGTACATCAGCGCTTTCACCGTGGGCGACCAGCTGCTTTGGGGTGCAGCTGAGCCGCTGCGCCGCATGCTGAACATCGTGACGGGCAAGATCTAAGCCCTGTCCGCGCTTTTTCGTCGTCAACCCGCTGTTCCGTTGCTGCCCAGCAACGGAACAGCGGGTTTTCTACGTTCTACCCGTGCTATGTCCAACGCCTCCTTGAGTTTCCGGTCCACGTCCCAAGGCCGGCTGAGATCGTCCCATTCGATGCGGACCACTTTCCACCCCTGGGCCACGAGTGCTTTCTCCCGCCTGCGCTCGTCGAAAACCACTTCCTCCGTGGCTGCGTACTCGAAATACTTGGCACGGCCATCAAACTCCAGGATCACCTTCTGCTGCTCCCAGCCGAAGTCTCCGCGATAGTTGCCCAACGGCGTTGCGACATCCAACTGCAACACGGCGCCCACTATCCCCAATTTATCCAGAAGCACCCTCGTGCGGGTTTCCCCCACGGATTCGGACCTTGCATCCATAAACTCCAGGACACGGCGCAGGCGGCGGGTGCCACGGGTGATCCTGCCGTTGTCCAGATAATCCTGCATCTTCCGGGGATCTCCGCCGAGCCGAAGAGCATGGTCGGCAATGACGACCGCCCGCTCAAAGTCCAACGTCCGTGCACAGTCCACCACCGTGCGCTCAAGACTCGTGGTCTGCGCAGGCCTCTGCCATGGCGTCTGCACCTGAACAATCTCGTCGGGGACCAGACATCCCGCATGGGCTGCGACGTCGCTTCCTGAACTTGCCTTGGCCGGTGAGAAGGGCGTCGTCACGTGTACCAGCGGCCCGCCTTCCCACTCGTGGCAACCGTGGAGGCGGGCGGCGCTTACGTGGCTGTAGATACTTCCACCCAGAGTGCTGCAGTGGTGGGCCTGGATCCGCAGCAGGTCCTGTTCCCAGGGTTTGCTTCGACACCATTGATCCATGCGCACGTACGCACCCCGCCTAAGCCTGAGGAGCCTTCGATTCCGCACACCGGCCGTGAGGACGCGGTCACCAAGGCCGCCGCCAACAAGCTCGGGAGTCGAGGCCACTGGGGATTCCGGCCAGTGTGCAGTGATCAGGGCATCGAGTTTTCGTAGTTGCATGGGACTATCGTGGCCAACGTCGGCGCGAGCTGGCAGGGCGGGGGAAGCGTATGTGGACAACTTCGTTGGGGAGCCGCTTATTCGTTGTTGGCCAACAACTTAACAGCGGGTTGGCAACGGGCTAGGACGGTGTCGGGACGGGCTGCGGCAGGGCCGGGCCTCAGCCCGCCATGAACTTCAGGTAAGCCCGCCCCTGCGCCTGGAACGAACGCTCCGCAGCCGGCCTCAGCTGCCCTTCGAACGGCTCAGGAACAACGTCGGGCGCCTTGCCATTGCCGGTCCTGGCCCACGTGCCCACCACTTCTCCCCCGGCCACGATGATTCGCTTGAACACTCCGTTCTTGCCCGGCACCACCAATTCAGCATGCTCGGGCGCGAGGACGAGGCTCCGGTCCTGGTAACCGAGCAGGAATTCATCGAAGCCAGGAAGAGCCAGCAAAGCGCGCGAGCCGGGGACGCCGTCGTCGAGCAGTGCTGCTGTTTCAGGCGAAAGCCAATAGCTGGTACCGGCGAACGGCAGCTCCACCAACCGGTCCTGAACCGAGGCGAGGGCCTTGCGCGCTTCCGTGAGGGGCACTTGGCTCCACCAGGCGAAGTCCTTCACCGTCGCGGGTCCGTGGCTGCGGATGTAACGGAAGAGGAGCTCAGCGATGCCTTCCTCGCGATCAAGGTCCCTGGAATCCTTGATCCACTCGTCGAAGGGCACAAACAACTGTTGGACGCCCACCTTGCCGCGTGAACCAGCCATGGGTCCTTGCACGAGCCAGGCACGCTGGCACAGGCTCCCAAGCAGATGGATGCCACGCTGGGCCTTGGTGATCTGGCCTGCTTGCTCGAAGGCGTCAAAGAGCTGCTCGCGCGTGGCCCCTCGTCCGCCGTCGGCCGTCTTGAGGGACTCCAGCGTCTTGAGTGCGATGTCCCGGCAATGGCTGATGTCCTCGGCGGTGATGCCTAGCTCCCGATGCCGCCCTGCCACCAGGTTCATGAGCCGCGGACTGGTGATGCGCAAGATCCAGCGGAGATCCTCCGGTGCCAGCAGATGCAGTGTTCCCCGCATTGGCCATGACCGGACTATGGTTCCGGCATCAAGGGCCGCGCGGACGTCGGACGCGGCAGATCCGGGGACACGCTGCCCCACGGCCCACAGCGCGGATCCGAGGTCCTGCGCCTGCATGGCTGTCATCCAGCGAACCGCATCCGGCACCGAGGCAAGACCACCACCGAGGAGTCCCTGGCTGGCGAGCCGCAGGCGGCCAATGACTCGTGGGGTTACAGCGACTGAACGCGCGTGGGGTGCAGGCATGCTTCATCCTAGAAGCGCTCCGCCGTTACAGGGAACCTTGCAGCACCTCCCAGCCGCCTTCCAGCACAGTTTCCTAGGATGGGTGCATGCTCTTTGGTGATCTTGCTCCGCTTGTGCGGCCGCTCAGCCGATGGTTGGCGGCGGCTGGCTGGTGCTGCACCGTCGTCGGGCTTGGAACGGGACTCGTTGTGGCCGTTGGTACCGGAGTCAGCCTCACGCCTTCCATGCAAGTCATCCAGATGGCGGGTCTGGTGGCGACTGCCACTGCCGCCCTGCTCATCGGTACCGCAGCCGCCATCCAACCTGTCGCCGACCCCGGGGACGACGCCCCGGAACCTTGGTTCTACCCCGCGGCCGCAGCCCAAGTACGCAGCTTCCTGCTGGGTGCCATCGTGATGCTCCTGGGTCTGGTGGGCTTCGCCATGGCTGGGCTCTTCATGCCTAGCGGCCCTTCACCCCAAAGTATTGCCTTCAGCCAGATCTTCTTGCTGGGGTCGGTGAGTTGCGGGCTGACCTTCCTGCTGCTCAACAAGGTCCTGCCCATCGCGGCACGACGTACACCCTAGGCCCGCCGCGGCCTGGTGTGCCTGGGCGCGATTCTGCGCTAGAGGGAAACGCCAATCAGCAACGGTTCGGGGTGCAGCTCAATGCCGAAGCGATTCACGACGCCGGCACGCACCTCGCGCGCGATAGCCACCATGTCCGACGCCGAGGCCGAGCCGCGGTTGGTGATCGCCAAGGTGTGCTTGGTGGACAAGGATGCCCTGCCACCGGAAACACTGGTTTCATCGAGTCCGAAACCCTTGCCGAATCCCGCGTGATCGATGAGCCAGGCAGCCGAAAGTTTTACCAAGCCGTCCTCACCTGCCGGGTACTTGGGCGCGTTCTCCGGCAACCCTGCGGCGCGTTCGGCCGGGATGATCGGGTTGGTGAAGAACGAGCCGGTGGAGTAAGTGTCCCGGTCTGCGGCGTCCAAGACCATGCCTTTGGACGCGCGGAGCCGGAGGACTTCCCGGCGGACATCGTTGGAGTACGCACGTTTGCCGGCTTCCACGCCCAGCACGCGGGCGAGTTCACCGTACCGGATGGGGGCACTCATTCGTCCCAGCGGCAATTGGAACTCAACAGTCAGCACCACGTAGCGCGGGGAACCTTCAACCGTTGTCTGCTTCAGGATGGAATCCCGGTAACCAAACTTGAGTTCTGAATTGGTGAATGTCTGAACTGCATTGCGTTGCCGGTCCCACGTCCGCACGGCGGCTATGGTTTGCGAGACGTCCGCACCATACGCGCCGACGTTCTGCACGGGCGTGGCACCGGTGGCTCCCGGGATGCCGGACAGAGCCTCAAGGCCGGACCAAGCATGCAGGACCGAGTGCTCCACCAGTGCGTCCCAATTATGGCCGGCCTGAACCACCACGGACACGCCGCCACAGCTGTCTTCCGAGTTCACGGTGAAACCCTCGGACGCAATCCTCAGGACCGTGCCGGGGTACCCGTCGTCCGAGATCAAGAGGTTGGAACCGCCACCGATGATGAGGAGTTTCTCGCCCGCAGCGTCAGCCGACCGCACGGCGTCGATGATTTCAGCCTCGGTGCGGGCCTCTACATATTTTCCTGCGGGGCCGCCGACGGCAGCCGTGGTCAGGTCGGAAAGCAGCGTCTGGGTCACCAATCAAGCCTAACGGGGATTGAAGCGCTCACTTGGTTCAAGAGACCTTCACAACTGCTTGGGACTTCATGAGGACCTTCTGCCCGGCTGCCACAACGGTGAGGTCGATGCGCACGGTGCCGGCCTCGGCGTCGAGGGCTCCCACTACCCCGGTAACATCGATGACTGCACCGGCCTCGTCCGTTCCGGTGGTGTCAGCCACCAGGACCGGCTTTGTGAACCGCGTCTGGTAATCGACCACCGCAGCGGGGTCCCCTGCCCAGTCGCTCACAAGCTGCACTGCCGATCCCATGGTGAACATGCCGTGGGCAATCACGCCGGGCAGCTCAACGGACGTTGCAAAAGCTTCGTTCCAGTGGATGGGGTTGAAGTCCCCCGAAGCACCGGCATACCTGACCAGGTCCTGGCGGGTGACCTCAACGCTGCGGGTGCCGATTTCCTGGCCGACTGTCAGTTCTTCAAATTTCGGGCTCATGGTTACTGTCCCTCTCCGCGGACCAGGATGGACGAGGTGGTGGTGGCTACTTTTTCACGGTCATCGTTGCCGTCGAGGGCGAAAATCTCTGAGCGCGTTGTGATCATCGCGCCGCCGCCCATGGCCCGGACTCCGTCAACGTGCAGTTCAGCCACGAGGCGGTCCCCGGCCACGATGGCGCGGTGATGGGTAAAGCGCTGGTCCGCGTGGACCACGCGGGAGAAGTCGATGCCGGACTCGGGGTCCTCCACAAGCTGGGCGTCGGCGCGCTGGGCAACAATGATGGCAAACGTCGGCGGGGCTACAAGATCGCTGTGGCCCATGGCCCGTGCTGTCTCAACATCGAAGTGCGCAGGATTGCTGGCCTTCACGGCCTTCGCAAATTCGCGGATCTTCTCACGGCCGACGTCGTAAACCTCTGCGGCAGGGTAGCTTCGGCCCTGCAGGTCCGGATTGATACTCATGGTCCAACCCTATCGGGCCAGCGGACCCGCGGTGGTGTTGCGACTACTTCTTGTAGCTCTTGCGGATCTTCTGGCCCCGGACTACGAGCCCTGTGACATGGAGCAGCAGCCCGACGCCGATCACGGGCAGGGAGGCAATGGCCAATCCCTGGTTGCCGGTCGTGTTCCCGGCAATGGAAAGGATGAGCCCGACGGCGATGAGCCCCATGGCGCTGAAAACCAGCGTTTTGTAGGCGGTGGACGAGGTGGCCCAGAATTCGTTCAGCACCGTCCAAGTCTACCGGTGCGCGTTGCGGGGCCCGCTCTGCGCCCCAAAATCCAGGAAGAGCCCGCACGCCGGGCCCCACAAGGAGTTAGAACAACGAGTCCTGCAGGGCGGGGATTTCCGTGACGTGGGGGCCGAACTCGATCTTTCGTCCCTTCAACGCGCCCAGGTCCGCCACGAAGCTGCCCTCCACCTCATTGCCCTCGGCGTCGGGGAGACCGGCCAAGGCGATGGCACCGGAAAGTGAGTGGACCCGCAGACCATGCCCGCCGCCGTCGAACGGTGCCGGGTAGGGGTGGCGCGAAGAACCGGCGGCGCGAACGGCGCAGAGCCGGTCAGCCAAAACGGGCCGCTCCCACTCTTCCTCCACAAGGGCGAACCCGATCATGGCAAGTCCACCCAGCAAGCCGCGCACCTGTGCGGCATGCCGGCGATTGGTAGCAACAAGCTCGACGCCGGGACGCGGCTCAACGAGCGACGCCGCCTTGGCAGCGGAACGGACCTGCTGGACGAGCCCAAGCTCGCGGGTCACAAGATCCTCGAGCACTCGAACAACCCGGCCGTCCTCGGCGAAGGCAACGTAAGAAGCCTGCACGGCACCCTGCTCGGCCAGCCGGTTCCACTTGCGCGGCGCCGAGGCGGTCCCCACCTTGGTTGCCCCATTGGCGAATGTTGCAACGTACAGCCAATGGGGCTGCATGAGGTAAGCGCGAAGACCGGTGGGCACTGAGCCGCCACGGTGGAAGTCATGCATGAGCCGGGAATCGTCCCGGGCAAAGCAGGCCCCGCACTGCTTCCCACGCTCGGCGGGGGAACCGCTGCGGCAAGGAACATGAGTGCGGTTGCCCGGCCCGTGGACCTTGGTATGGCCAAGGCACCACACGCCGGGCATGACGCGCATGCCCAGGGTTGAACCCGGGGCCAACGCAACGTCAGTAAACTCCCCGTCCGGCCGCAGCAACCTCAACGCCGGTGAAGAGGAGTCCCAAGCTATGCCGTGGACCAGCATGGCTACAGGGAGGGCTGAACCCCGAAGGCAACTGCGAGCTTCATGATCTTCTCGGCGCGGCCAAGGCGTGGGAGGTCCGAACCGTCACGGATGACCCTGCCGTTGGCTTCGAAGTCGCTCATGAAGTCGGTTGCCCAGGCAACGTCCGACGGGGTGGGGCTGATGACCTCATTGATCACGGTGGTCTGGTCGATGGCCAGGCACAGCTTGCCGGTCATGCCCATGGTTACGGTGATGCCGGTCTGCTCGCGAAGGATGGGGTGATTGGTCCCGACCGTGGGGCCATCAATGGGGCCGGGCAGGTTGCCCACTCGGCTGGCAACGACGAGCTTGGCGCGCGGGTACGCCATGGCCTCGGGGGTAGCGGCCATGCCGGTGTCGCGGCGGAAGTCACCGGAACCGAACGCCAGGCGGAACGCACCCTGGGCCTTGGCAATGTGGTTGGCTTCCTCGATGCCGAGGGCCGACTCAACCAGTGCAATCACGGGAGTCTTGCCGTCCATGCGGTGGTAGGACTCGGTGACCTGGTCCGCGGACTCGGTCTTGGCGAGCATCACTCCGAGCAGGCCCGGGGTGCCGCGGAGGCCAGCGAGGTCATCGGCCCAGAAGGGGCTGGTGGCGTCGTTGATGCGAACCCACGCCTGGCCGCCGGACCTCAGCCAGTTCACGACGTTCTCGCGCGCCGCGTCCTTCTGGGAGGGGTCAACGGCGTCTTCGATGTCAAGGATGATGGCGTCTGCCCGTGAGCCCGCGGATTCGTCAAAAAGTTCCGTCTTCATGGCGTTCACAAGGAGCCAGGAGCGGGCGATATCGGCGGGAATATTGCGGGTAGGCCGAATGGATTCGGCGGCGATGCTAGACGTCATGTATCTACCGTATCCGGCAAGCGGCCCACAGGGCGAAGAAATCCGCCCGGTTGTGAGGATCAATACGAACTAAAGCCCTTATGACTGTGCCCGCGCCCAGTATGACTGTCCGACGACGGCAAGCGCCATTCGCTTCCGGCACACCCCGCGCGGTGAGTCATTGAACTCAACACAGGCTTCATTCGGCTCAACACAATCTTCACTGGGCTCAACACAGCCTTCATTCGGCTCAATGCTGCGACTTTGTGTCCGTCGATTGCATTTCATGGCTTCGCGTTGCGCACGGTTGCCCGCTGTTTCACAGCGTTTCCCGCCATTTCCCGCCGTTTCCCACCATGACCGCGGAGCTTTCCACCGGCGGTGCAGATGGGCTTACATCGTTCCCAAGCCGGTCAACGTACGGCTCCCCCAACCGAAACACAATCATTCGAAAGTAGCTCCCATGAAACTGCACCTGCCCCTGCTGAGCGTCGCGGCCGCCGTCGTACTAGCGCTGACGGTGTCCGGCTGCGGCGGTGCAGCCGAAGCCGGACAAGCAAACCAACCCGGCAACGAGGTCAAGGAACTCCGCTACCAAGGCTCCGCCAACAATGTGACCTTCCCCGAGCTCGCTGCAGACCTCGGATACCTGGGCGACCTGAAACTGAACTGGGTGGGCAACACCACCAGCGGCCCCCAGGACATCCAATCCGCAGCCACCAACCAAACGGACTTCGGTGGCGCATTCTCCGGAGCGGTGGTGAAGCTCATCGAAGCGGGCGCCCCCGTGAAGGCCGTGGTCAACTACTACGGCTCGGACGAGAAGACCTTCAACGGCTATTACGTGAAGGCGGACAGCTCCATCAAGGGACCCCGTGACCTGATCGGCAAGAAGATCGCGGTCAACACATTGGGCGCACACCACGAAGCGGTCATCAATTCGTACCTGACGCAGAACGGTCTCAGCCAGGACGAGATCAAGCAGGTCCAGCTCGTCCCCTTGGCTCCGAACGATACCGAGGAGGCCATCCGCCGCGGCCAGGTAGACGCGGGAACCCTTGGTGGAGTGCTGCAGGACAGGGCCATTGAGGCTGGAGGACTACGTTCTCTGTTCAGCGATGTGCGATTGTTCGGCAACTTTGCAGGCGGTCAGATCGTGCTCCGGAACGACTTCATCGAAAAGAACCCGAACACCACCCGCACCTTCACCACCGGCGTTGCCAAAGCCATCAAATGGGCAGCAGAAACACCGCGCGACGAAGTCATTGCCCGCTTCACCAAGATCATCGAAAACCGCGGACGCAATGAGAGCACAGCCAACCTGAAGTTCTGGAAGAGCCCTGGTGTTCCGGACAGCGGTGTGATCAAGGACGAGGACTTCACCCGCTGGGAGGCGTGGCTGAACTCCGCCGGGATCGTGAAGGACAAGCTCACGCCGTCCAAGTACTACACCAATGAATTCAACGATCTCGCCGGCGCCACGAACGGCACAGCTACTGACGCAGCCAAGAAGGGATAGCCATGACAGCCAAAATCAGCCTCCGCAATGTGACCAAACAATTCACGGTCCGGGCTACGAAGTCCACTGCCGCAACGACGCTCACGGCCATCGATACGCTGAGCCTGGACGTGCGCGACGGCGAGTTCCTCACCTTGGTAGGGCCAAGCGGTTCCGGCAAGACCACGCTGTTGGACCTGCTCGCGGGTCTCTCAACGCCCACGTCCGGCGAGGTGCTCGTTGACGGCAAGCCCGTGACGGGTCCCGGCAAGGACCGCGCAGTGGTGTTCCAGCAGTACGCACTGTTCCCTTGGCGGACAGCTTCGGCCAACGTGTCCATCGGCCTGGAAGGAGCCGGGCCGGACGGCAGGAAATTGAACCGGCGCGAACGGGCAGCGAAGGCCAAGGAGTATCTGGCACTGGTCGGGCTGGCCGGGTTCGAGGACCGGTATCCCCATGAGCTCTCCGGAGGCATGAAGCAACGCGTGGCTATTGCCCGCAGCCTGGCGTACGAGCCCGACGTCCTGCTGATGGACGAGCCTTTCGCGGCATTGGACGCCCAAACCCGCGAGCAGTTGCAGGACGAACTGCTGCGCATCTGGAAGGCCACCGGCAAGACCATCGTGTTCATCACGCACGGCATTGACGAGGCCGTTTACCTCGGCGAGCGCGTGGCTGTACTGAGCGCCCGCCCCGGCCGGCTGAAGGAAATTGTGGACATCAACATCCCCGATCGCGACGGCGAGGACGACATCCGCTCCCACCCGGCCTTCGTCGAGCACCGGCACGAGGTATGGACGCTCCTGCACGATGAGGTCCGCCGGGCGCAGGACGCCGGGCACCGGAAGATCCTCCCGGACGGCAGCGCACCTGATGAACCGTCAAACGTCACCAAAGAGGGAACCGTCACCAGTGAAAGGACTGCGGCCTGATGAGCACCACATTGACGCAGACAGAAACCGCGGCGGCAGCGCGCAAGGCAAGCATCACGACCGAGCCGGGTAACGCCGTCGGGCCTTCCGGTACTGCTGCCGCACCCGCGCAGGAAACCACCGCGCAGGGCACCACCGCGCAGCGTTCGACGCCGGTCCTCACCACCGTGCGCCGGGTTGGTGCAGCAGCCGGTTCAGGCGTGTGGAAGTCCGCCGGCATCCTGGTTTTCCTGGCACTGTGGGAATTCGGCCCGACGTACCTCGCCAGCCCGTCCACCAGGGTATTCCTGCCACCGTTGCATGACGTGCTGGTGGCATGGGGCAAGCTCTTTGAAGCCGGCACCATCCAAGGCCACATCGCGGCCAGCCTCACCAGGTCAGTAACCGGTTTCGGCGCTGCGCTCGTTGCAGGTGTGTTGCTGGGACTCCTGATCGCCTGGTACGGACGGCTCAACGCCGTCCTCAACCCCTTGCTTGAGCTCTTCCGCAACACGGCCGCACTGGCCCTGCTGCCTGTGTTCACGCTGCTGCTGGGCATCGGTGAGGAATCCAAGATCAGCATCGTGGCTTATGCGGCCTTCTTCCCGGTGCTGCTGAACACGATCGCGGGAGTGAAAACCGTGGATCCGCTGCTCATCCGGGCTGCGCGCTCGCTGGGACTGAACAGTTTCCGGCTCTTCCAGAAGGTCATCCTGCCATCGGCCGTACCAACGATCTTTACCGGTATCCGGATGGCCGGCACCGCGTCCATCCTGGTGCTGATCGCCGCCGAAATGGTCGGCGCCAAGGCCGGACTTGGCTACTTGATCGTGAACGCGCAGAGCAGCTTCCTGATCCCTGATATGTACGCGGGCATCCTCACAGTCTCGTTGCTGGGCCTTGGCGTGAACTTCCTGCTGGTCGCCCTGGAACGCCACTTCTCCCGCTGGCGGACGGCCGTGGGCGCGGACGCACCCTGAAAACCACCCCCGTGGCACCTGCCACAACCCATCACAAAGTAAGGAAAGAATAATGACCGTCATTACCGAAACCAAGCTTGAATTCGCCAAGCTAGGCTCCCGCATCGGCGCGGAAATCCGAGGACTCGATATCAGTGGAGACCTCAGCGAGGACACGATCGCGCAGATCCGGGCCGCACTCAACGAGCACAAGGCCCTGGTATTCAGGGAGGCCAACATCCTCACCGACGAAGCCCAGGTGAAGTTCGCCAGCCATTTCGGCCCGCTCACCAAAGCGCATCCGACGGTTGCGTCCGTGGAAGGTGAAGAAAACGTCTTGCCGGTGGACAGCGAGAACGGCTCCGCGAACAACTGGCACACGGACGTGACGTTCGTGGTCAATCCGCCGCAGGCCTCCACGTTGCGGAGCATCGACCTGCCTGCCTACGGCGGGGAGACCCTCATCGCTTCCTCCGCTGGCGCCTACCAGGACCTGCCGGAGGAACTGCGCAACTTCGCGGACACCCTCTGGGCCATCCACACCAACGATTACGACTACTCGGTGCCCAAGAACCTTGAGCACTCCAACGCGGAAGAACGACGCAAGGAATTCACCCGGCTGAAGTTCGAAACCGCCCACCCGGTGGTGCGGGTCCACCCGTTGACCGGCGAGCGCGGATTGTTCATTGGGGGCTTCGCGCAGCGGCTTCGGATCGTGGGCTTGTCCAACACTGAATCCCGGGACATCATCCGGCTGCTGCAGGCTTATGTGACGCGCCCGGAGAACGTGGTCCGCGTGAATTGGGAGCCCAACCAGGTTGTGTTGTTCGACAACCGGATCACCCAGCACTACGCCCCGGACAACTACGACGGGCAGCCGCGCAAGCTCAATCGCGTCACCATTGCCGGCGACATTCCTGTCAGCATCGATGGCAAGGCAAGCCAGGCCATCCAGGGTGATTCCAGCACCTACTCGGTGGTGGCCCCGGTGACCGTCTCCGCCGTTTCGTAGGGGCGCATATGTGTTGCGGTTGTAACCCATCTGAGTCGCAGTTAAGCGCGTTTTGAGACGTCATAACGCGCACAACTGCGACTCAGTTGGGTTTAACGCGCCTTAAGGGATGTTGCTTCCCCGCGCTGCCACCCACAGGCCGTACCACTCGGCCCTGGACATGGCGGCAGCCACGGACGCGGCATCAGAGCAGGCAGCGATTCGCCCGGGGTTGGTGGTTCCCAGCACGGGAGAGATCCGCGCCGGATGCCGCATCAGCCACCCCAGCAGTACCGATTCAGGCGTGGTGCCCTTCTCCTCCGCGAGCCGCTGAAGCATGCCAGCGGTCGCCGACTCGGCCGGCGACATTTCCTCGGACGGCGCCCCCGTGTAGCGCCCTTGAGCCATGGACCCGTAGGCCTGGAGCTCAATCCCCTTGGCCATGCATAGCTCCACCGTCCCCTGCGGAAAGTTGAAGCCCAGCCCGTCGGCATGGTTGACCAGCGCGGTGCTTTCCAGCCAGTCCCGCCGCAGCAGGCTCATCTCCAGTTGGTTGGCAACGATCGGCATCTCCAGGCAGTCCTGCAGGAACTCGATCTGCGCGCCGGACATGTTGGACACACCCAGCTGCCGCACCTTGCCTTCCGCAACAAGCTGCCCGACGGCGTCCGCCACCTCGCGCGGATCCATCAAAGGATCCGGGCGGTGCAGGAGAAGGACGTCTATGTAATCTGTTTGAAGCCGCTTCAGGCTTTCATTGACCCGTTCAAGGATGGCTTCCCGGCTGAGGTCGTAGTGCGTATCCAGCCCGCGCTCCCCCAGCCTGATCCCGCATTTGCTTTGCAGCAGGATCTTCTCGCGCAGGCCCCGCGAACGGGCGAGGACTTCCCCAAAGACGGCTTCGGACTTGCCGCTGCGATAGATGTCAGCATGATCGAACAGTTCAATGCCGATACCTTGTGCTGCCTCGATGACTGCGGCAGCCTGTTCGATCTCCGCCGCGCCATAGGACGTACCGTCCCAGGCACCGCCAAGGCCCATGCAGCCGTAGATGAGGCGTCCCCGCCCGTTCGCATTATTCATTCCAGTATTCAACCAGTCGATTCGCAGCCGCGCTTACGCGTCGCGAACCACCCAGGCGGTGGTGTCGGCCGGGAGCAGGCCGCCTTCCAGCGGTCCGCTGCTCACGACGACGGTGCCCGCCGGAAGTGCGAAGGGCTCACTTCCGAAGTTGGTTACTGTTTCCCAACCACCCGGACGGCTGAAGTGCAGGACGTCCTGGTTTCCGGTCTCAACCCATTCGAGTTCCTCGTCGGTCTGCAGTTCCCTGCGCAGGTGCAGTGCTTTGCGGTAGAGCTCCAGCGTTGAGCCTTCGCGTCCTTCCTGCTCGGACACCGCGTAGTTTGCGAACCATTCCGGCTGCGGCAAGTGTGCCTTGCCTTCCCCGAAGCCAAAGGAGGGTCCTTCTGCGGTCCACGGCAGCGGGACGCGGCAGCCATCGCGGCCGATCTCCACCCCTGGGTTGCGGTAGAAGGACGGGTCCTGCCGTTCAGAATCCGGGATCTCAGCTACTTCCTGCAGGCCAAGGTCTTCGCCTTGGTAAAGGTAGGCGGAGCCGGGAAGGGCGAGGAGCAGCAACGTGGCGGCGCGGGCACGACGCAAGCCGAGTTCGACGTCGAGCTCTTCCGCCGGTGCACCGGCCAGCAGCCAGCCTTTGCCGTCCTGGCCCTTTGGCTTGGTGGCCGAGACATCCTGGGCGGCGTTGGTTCCCTGTGCAACTGAACCGCCCTTGGGCAGTCCATAGCGGGTGGCGTGCCGAACGACGTCGTGGTTGGAGAACACCCAGGTGGAGGACGCCCCGGTTTCCTTGGCCGCGATGAGGTTTTCCGTGATGATCTTCCGGAAGGAAGGCGCATCGAAGTCGGCCTGCAGGAGGTCGAAGTTGAAGGCCTGGCCCAGTCCCTCGGGGCTGGCATAGCGGGCACGGCGGGATTCGTGGACCCAGGCCTCGGCTACGGCGGTGCGCGGCGGGTTGTACTCGTTGAAGAGCTTGCGCCACTCCGCGTAGACCTCGTGGACTTCGTCGCGATCCCAGAACGGGTGCGATCCGTCCACGAAACCGTCCGTGCCGTGAGCCCGGGCCTCGAGGTCGGCCTTCATGGGCAGCGGCTCGGAGAGATCCTTGGCCATGCCGTGGGCGACGTCGATGCGGAAGCCGTCCACGCCGCGGTCGGACCAGAAGCGCAGGGTCTTCAGGAAGTCCTCGCGAACCTCAGGGTTGTCCCAGTTGAAGTCGGGTTGCTCCTTGGCAAAGATGTGCATGTACCACTGGCCGGGAGTGCCATCGGGCTCAGTGATGCGTTCCCAGACCGGTCCGCCAAACACGGAGTCCCAATCCGAGGGCGGAAGCTCGCCGTTTTCCCCCTTGCCGTCACGGAAGATGTAGCGTTCCCGCGCTGCAGAGCCCTTGGGCGACGCCAGGGCCTCCTTGAACCACTCATGGCGGTCCGAAGAGTGGTTGGGCACGATGTCGGCTACCAGCTTGATGCCGGCGGCATGCAATGCTGCTGCCATCTCATCAAAGTCCTCAAGCGTCCCCAGCTTGGGGTCCACATTGCGATAGTCATCGACGTCGTAGCCACCGTCCGCAAGCGCCGACGGGTAGAACGGGCTCAGCCACACGGCGTCGATCCCCAGTTCCTTCAGGTACGGGACCTTGGCAGTGATGCCCTTGAGGTCACCGATGCCGTCACCATTGGAATCGGCGAAGCTGCGCGGGTAGATCTGGTACACGGCTGCCTGGCGCCACCAGTTCGGATCAGCCATTCGCTCTGCGTCGGTACGGTGTGCCTGAGTGGCGGAAGTGCTCACGAAACTCCTTTGATTTAGAATCTAAATTTATATCCCGGACCAGTATGAAACGCTGGGCACGGAAGGTCAACATCCACTAGCCCTTAACGGCACCTTGTGTCACGCCCGCCATGACCCACCTCTGTGTAAAGAGGTACGCGACGATCGCGGGCGCCATCGCCATCAGGTAGGAGGCGAAAGACACGTGGTAGTTGTTGCTGAACTGCGTTTGAAACAGGTTTTGCCGTACAGGCAGGGTCTGGAGTGCCGGATCGGAAATGATCAGCGACGGCATCATGAAGTCATTCCATGCATAAAGGAATGCGAAGATACCCACGGTGGCGCTCATCGGCGCCAACAGCGGGAAGATCAGCTTCCAGAATGTCTGCCATGTTGTAGCGCCATCGATCCGGGCACTCTCTTCCAGTTCCATGGGTATGGAACGCAGGAATGCGGTAAAGAGCAGCACGCTGAAGCTCAGTTGGAACATGGTGGCCAGGAGGATGACGCCGAGCGGGTTGTCCAGCCCAAGACGACCGGTGAGCTGGATCTGCGGCAGTGCAACCACCGGGAACGGAATGAACATCGCTCCAAGAAGGTAGAAGAACGAGTACCTGAACAGCCGGCGTTCCCAGTTGCGCACAATCGCGTAGGAGGCGAACGCAGCAAGGACGATGGTGGCAAGGACGGTCCCCGCAGTCACCAGCAATGACATCGCGGCACCCACGGGAAAATTCGTCAGGGTCCAGGCCTGGACGAAACCCTCGAGGCTGAAGGGGGCGGGAAATGAGAAGGCGTTGCCATCCACAGCCTGCCCCTGGGTCTTGAAAGCCATGGACACCGTGACATAGAGGGGAAGCAGCACAGTCACAGCGCACAGGACGAGGACGGTGGTTGCCGGCCAGTTGACCCGCTCGATCGCCGGAGCAGACCGCCGTCGGCTGGTTGGAGCGGTGGCGGTTTCAACGTGGGAGGAGTCCTCGATTGCGAGGGTGGTTTGTTTCGTCATCAGAGTGCATTCCGTCCGCGAGTCAGCGAAAGCTGCAGGAGTGAGATAAGGATGGCGACCACGAAAAAGATCGTCGCGTTGGCCATCTGGTAGGCGTAGTCGCCGCCATTGAAGCCGGCAATGACAGTCATCGCGATGCT
Organism: Paenarthrobacter sp. 10L412; assembly: GCF_056395565.1. Taxonomy (NCBI): domain Bacteria; kingdom Bacillati; phylum Actinomycetota; class Actinomycetes; order Micrococcales; family Micrococcaceae; genus Paenarthrobacter; species Paenarthrobacter sp. 10L412. Next base: position 143,848 of record NZ_JBFTJT010000006.1, read on the forward strand.
CCTGGTGGAGGTCCCCGGGCCACCGTTCGTCAGCCCGACGATGATGTCGTAGGCATTGAGGAAGCCCTTGAACCCGAGAATGATGTTGATGACCACGTATCCGGCCACCAACGGAAGGGTGATCTTCAGCAGCTGCTGGAATTTGCTCGCGCCGTCGATTTCCGCGGCCTCATAAACGTCCCCGGGCACAGCAACAAGGCCCGCAATGTAGATGAGCAGCGCCCCCGGTACTGCCTGCCAGGCTGTGACAAGGACAATCGCAATCCACGCGAGGTCGGGGTTGGCCAGCAGGCTGCTCTCCAGCCACGGGATCCCCGCCGCAGCACCCGCGGCAGGCAGGGAGTTCGAAAACAGGAAGTTGAACACGTAGGCGATGATGATGCCGGAAACCACCATCGGGATAACGAAGATGGTCCGCAATGCTGACTTCATCCGGATGCGGGAGGTGAGCCCGACTGCAAGGAGGAAGGCGATCACGTTGACGGCGATCACTGTGACGATGGAGAAACCGAAGGTGAACAGGTAACTCTGCAGGATAGCGGGGTCACTGAAGATCGCGATGTAGTTTGTCAGGCCGATGAACTCCCAATCACCAATTCCGATGGAGTCCGTGAAGCTGAAGAAGATACCGATGATGCCCGGAATCGTGATGGCGAGTGTGAACAGGATGAGGCTGGGCACGAGGAAAAAGTAGAAGATCGGTTCCACACGCCGCCTGCTGCGTTGGGTTTGGGGACGCTGCTTTTGGCGCCCCTGCTTTTGTAGGCTCTGCCCGGATGTGGTTGAGGTGCTGATGCTGGACATGTTTCTGACTTCCTATGTTCTGCACTACTGGCGGAAGGCCAGGCGCGCCCAATCTGCGTCGAGTGTGCGGAGGGTGGATGCAGGGGACGCGCCGAACACGATTGCCTGCGTGTAGTTCATGATCGGGATGGTGCGTGGAACGAGTACCGAGGGGCCCTGATAAACCTGAGATTTCTCGTAGTACTCCACCATTCCCTCTATCCGGGGGTCCGGGACGTTTGCAGACTCCTTGGTGGGTGTGAAGCCCAACTGTGATTTGTTGTAGGCATCGATTACCTCTGGCCGGTACAGGTACTCAAGGAAGTTACGGGCAGCGTCCTTGTGCTTGGACGCCTCGGGAATCCAGGCCGCGAGGTCCACATTGACACGTACGCGCAGATCCTTGGGATCCTCGGTCATCGGCAGGGGAAAGGTTCCAAGCTTGAGGTCCGGGGCGGTCTTGGCGATCTCGCTGAATGCCCACGGGCCCTGCAGGTACATGGCGGCCTTGCCCTGCGAGAAAGCAAGATTGCCGTCACCGTAGGCGCGGCTTGCAGCATCCTTGTTGACGTAGTTCTTTGCGAGCGTCAGCATCTTCTCGACCGGCTGGTTGAAGTCCTTCTGGAACGACACCGGGGATTCCGGCCCAACCTCCGTGCCTTCGGCAGCAAGCTTCTTGAAGAAGTCGATGGTGTCCACCTGCCCACCTACCGAGTAGTCAAACCACCCCTGGGCGATCGTCCAGTCGTCCTTCCATGTGGCATAGAACGGCGTCACCCCAGCGGCTTTCAGTGCTTCACACGCCGCGATCATCTCGCTCCAGGTCTTGGGCACGGCGATGTTGTGCGCAGCGAAGATCTCCTTGTTGTAGATCACTGAGGACGCCATGACTGAGTACGGCAGGGCACTGGTCCGGTCCGGATAGGAACCGTACTGATCCATCAGTGGTTGGAGGTCCTCGCGGACGCGAGAGGCGGCTTGCGTGCCGGACAAGTCGCTCAACGCTCCGCGCTGGACAAAGCGGGACGTCTCCATGTTGTAGTTTGCAAGCGCGATGTCCGGTGGATTGCCGCGTACGAAGCTTGCGGACACGACGTCGACGCCCGAAGTGTCCAGTACCACTTCGGTTTCGTTCTGGGAAGCGTTGTAGTCGGCCACCAGCTTGGTCATGAAGCCGATGGCTTCCCGCTTGCTGAAGGTGAAGCGGATGGTCTCTTTGCCCGGTTCCCCGGTGCAGCCCGAGAGAAGGCCGGCCAGCAGAGCCAGACCCAGGCCCATCGCTGCCATGCGTTTCTTGCGCGTAGCTTTCACAGACTCCATAGTCCTTTCGTCTTGCGGACCCCCAGTGGCCGCTGTGCCTTGGGGAGGTGGTCGCATTCAGCCTCAATCGGATTTAGATAGGAGGTAAATTTATGACCTATCGCTAGTATTTAGTGAGGAGCGCCACACGGTCAAGCTTTTGGGGAAATGCGTCGTCATCTAAATTTATGTACTAAATTTAGAGAGACCGCTCTATCACTCCGGTAGGCGGCTGAAAAGTGGGAGCGCCGAATGCTGATCGGGACTGCGCCGTCAACACAGCTGGTTCGCAGGGTCAATGCCGGCGCAATGCTCAAGGCCATGCGTGGTGCCGGTGTGGTAACAGGCACCGAACTCATGGCTTCCACCGGGCTCTCCCGCGCAACCGTCATTTCCATCTGCGACGAACTTGTCCGGCTCGGCTGGCTCCAGGAGCTGGAAAACCAGCGAGGGGCCGGAGACTACATTAAGGGCAGGCCGGCACGCCGCTTTGTTTTCGACGACAGCGCGGCCAGCGTGCTCGGAATCGACATCGGTGCCAATAAGATCACCGCCATAGTGGCTGACATGGCCGGAACACCTTTGTCCCAGGTCACGATGCCCTTCCGCACGTACAACGTCTCTGCCAATGAGCGCGCAGATGTGCTGGACCGGATCGCAGCAGACGTCCTGAAAAGGGCAGGCGTACCTGCAGACTCGATCCTTGCTGTGTCTGTGGGAGTGGCTGCCCCGGTAAGCCGCGACGGCGAGGTCCTCACAGTCCAGGAATTCTGGAAATCCTTCGACGTCCGCGGGATTGTTTCAGAGAGGCATGGCTGGCAGGTGCTCCTGGAAAACGACGCCAACCTCGCAGCCCTCGCGGAACGGTGGCAGGGCACCGCGCAAGGAGTCGACAACCTCGTTGTCATGCTCGCCGGCGACCGCCTGGGTTCCGGAATCCTGGAATCCGGCCGTTTGCTCCACGGGCAGCTTGGTGGCTTTGGGGAACTGGGATATCTGGACACCGTCGACGGCGTGGGTGACACCTACGGCATCGCCCACTACGCTGCGCTGTGGGGGCGGGAAGCGCTTGACGCTACCCCGAGCACGAAGCTGAGGGAACTTTGCGGGGATGATCCTGAAGCGCTGACAGCAGAGATGGTTTTCAAGGCAGCCGCGGAAGGCGACCACGCCGCCGGGCAGGCCCTGGACCGCCTGGCGCACCGCATGGCCCGGGTCATCGGCTCGATCAGTACCTTGGTCAACCCTGAGCTGGTTGTCATTGCGGGAGCCGTTGCAGCCTCTGCCCACGTCCTGATCCCAGCCATTGAAAAGCAGTTGCCGGACTTCACCTTCACTCCCCCGCGGCTGGCAACCTCCACGCTCAGTGACGGCATTGTGTCCCTGGGCGCAATCCGCCACGCCCTGGACTACGTCGAGGAGCACGCGCTGGATCTCTCCCCCTCGTCATTGCCCAAGCGCGCGGACGCTTCCTGATCTTGTCCTGGCCCGGCGGCAACCCGGGCTACGCGCTATTCCGGCATTGACATGGTGCGCAAATCCAGCTGCCTCAGAACACGATCTGCCACTTCAGGATCAGTCCCAGGCTCATTGCGCGCCTCCACCACTTCCTGGCGGGCTGCATCCAGCGCGATCGTCTGCACGGCAATGGCAAGTTCACGCCCCCGCTTACGTTTCTCCGCCGCCGACTCGTTGCGCAACGTCCCATCCAGCAGCTCTGCATGGAGCCGGCGCATCTTTTCCTTGACCAGTGCCACTTTGTCCGCGGGGAGTTCCTTCATGAGCTCGTGGTCCTTCAGCGCCGACACCGCTGCCGACTGGGCACGTTTGGCCAGAACACGTGCCGCGTCCTTTTCATGGGAACCGTCCTCCTTGGCTTTGAGGACCCGCATCAGCCACGGAAGTGTCAGGCCCGGCAGTACCAACGTGGCCAGCAGCACGGCGCAGGCGATGACCAGGATTTCGTGCCGTGCAGGAAAGTCACTCCCGTCAGGCAAGGTCACCGGGAGCGCCAAAGCGAGAGCCAGCGTAGCCAGCCCACGCATTCCGCACCATGTCAGGATGAGTACTTCCTTGGGCGAGGTTGGCTGCAGCAGATTCCGCCGCTGGTGGGCGGTCAGCGCAAGCAGCCCGAGCCATAGGTAGCGAACAACGAACACCAGGATACAAATCACCACAGCAACGCCGATCATCCCGAAAATCGCCGTCCCCTCGTCACGGATGACGTGACGGATCTCCAAGCCCACCAGGCCGAAGGCCAGTCCTGTCGCCAGCAGTTCCACCACGTCCCAGAAGGCTGTCCTCGTGATGCGCTCAGCAGCGTCCTGAGGCCGTGCGTGGCGTTGCAGTTCCAAGGCGGTCACGACGACGGCCACCACACCTGAAGCGTGCAGCTCTTCCGCCAGGATGTACGCAGCGAACGGAACCACAAGCGTGACCGCACTGCGTGCCACCATGGACGTCACAAGCTTGGTGATGAACTTGGTCAGCCAGCCCATGGCGATGCCGATGACCACTGCCAAGGCCGCACCCACCACGAATAGCAGGATGACATTTGGCCCCACCTCGCTGCCGGAGACCGTGGCGGCAACCGCTGCCTGGAAGATCACAATGGCGGCCGCGTCATTGAAAAGGCCCTCGCTCTGCAGAACAGTAATGAGCCGCCGCGGCATGTGAACGCGGCCAGCCACGGACTCCACTGCGACCGGATCCGGCGGCGCAACCATTGCCCCCAAAGCAATCGCTGCCGGAATCCCGATGCCAGGAATCATGAGCCACGCAGCACCTGCCACCACCGCGGTGGAAACCACCACCAAGGCGACAGCCATGAGGAGCAGCGTCCGCCACCGGACGCGGAATACGGCCCAGGAACTCTTCTGCGCAGTGGCAAAGAGCAACGGCGGGAGGAAGATCGGCAGGATCAGCTCCGGAGAAATCTCAAACTCAGGAAAGCCGGGAATGAACGTCAGCGCAACAGCCAGGAGCAGCATCAGGACCGGATAAGGAAGCCGAAGCCTGTCCCCCAAGCCGACGGCCAGCACCGTGGCAAGCAGCAATCCGATAATGAGTGCCAGCTGATCCATGTTCCCGCTTCCCCAGAAGTTGTACGAGCTTCCCGTAGGCCTGGCCTAGGGGAAGCTACCTACCAACCTATCCCGGGGTCCACGGATCCCTTGCCACGTCAATCCGCGGTCAGAGCATCCACCACGTCAACTGTTCCATCCTTGAAAGTGATGGTCCGGTGGATAGTGTCGGGAAGTTCCAGGACGGCAGCGGCCACCAGGGCAACGTTCGCACGGGAGGTCGCGGTGCCGTTGCCGGGGTTTGCCGGGTTGACCTCGATCAACCCGGACGCCGGCTCCTCCGTCAAGGTTCCTGGTGCCAGCACCGTCCACTCCAGGCCGCTACTGCGCAGGTAGTCATCAGCCGCTGCTTTGGACTCGGCATAGGGGAAGAAAGGATGGTCCTGGGGAATGCCGTGATCCTTTGCACTGCCTATATAGGACACCATCACGTACCGCTTTACGCCGGCTTCCTGGGCTGCGTCCATCGATCGGATGGCGGCGTCCCGGTCCACGGCATACGTCCTGGCCGGGTTGCCCCCACCGGCCCCTGCCGACCAGACCACGGCGTCGTGGCCCTTCAGCGCCTGGGCGAGTTCCGCCGTCGTCGAGTTTTCCACGTCCAACACCTGCGCAGTGGCTCCCGTCTCCGTGACATCTGCCACATGATCGGGATTTCGAATGAACGACGTGACATCGTGACCTTCGCCACTAAGAATCCGGGATAAATGAAGGGCCACCTTGCCGTGGCCGCCAATGATTGCGATTCGGCTCATGCACCCATTCTGTCCCACTTGGGAAGGTGGCGCGGGCGGGGAAATGAAAAGACCCCGCAGACGAAATCTGCGGGGTCTTGCTCTGTAGCGGTGGGGAGGCTCGATCTCCCGACCTCACGATTATGAGTCGTGCGGTAAATCCGCTGAATAACGTGGAACTTGAGCTTCGTTGTAGCCATCCTGTAGCCTTGGAACTTTCTTTCAACAGCTCTCGTACTAGGCAATGACCTCGCGCAGCCGAGCATCCACAGCTTTCGCGGATGACTGGGCATCATCGGCAAAGAGCTGCGCGTACACGTCCAGGGTTGTCACGGCAGAGCTATGACCTGCGATCTGCTGGACAATCTTCACGTTGGCCCCGGCACTCACGGCCAACGTGACGGCGGTGCGCCGCAGGTCATGGAAAACGATCTCCGGGAATGTCGGATCGAGCTCCCTGCACCGCAGAACAGCGGGATGAAATACCCGGCGTGCGAAATTGGACGCCCTTAACTCAGTGCCGGACGGTGACGTGAATACCAACCCTACGGACTGCATGCCACTGACGTGCTGCTGTAGGACCTCGGCTATAGACCCGGGGATAGGCACCGTGCGCGGCTTCCGCCCCTTAGTGGTCTGCCTGAATTCAAGATGCCCATCGACTGGGACTAGCGACGTCCGCACAACCACCTGCGGAGCGGTTCCGAATGTCAGCGCATCAGACTTCAGCCCCGCAATCTCCGACCACCTCAGACCAGTTGTGCCGGCGAAAAGAACCAAAAGGCCATAGGCATCATGGGGAGCCTCGGCATAGCGTCCGCCATTTGCCACCTGCCGGGCAAGCGAGCGCAGTTGGGCTGCTGTCAGGGCAGCGGGCTCGCGAGTGGGGGTGGGGTGAGGCACGTTATTGATCGTTGGATTGCGTGCTGGGTTCGTGGCGATATATCCCGAGTCGACGGCAAATTGGAGCATGCGTCCAAGCTGGCGATACGCCCGCTGGCGCGCATCGTCGCTGGCGAACGTGGCCAACCATTCATTGATCACCGTCAGCGTGACCGTTGCGAGTGTGCGGTGCTCGAAATGGTTCCGGAGATGGGATTGATAAATCCGCCTGTATCCTGCCACGGTCACCGGTGATGCTGGTCGCACTCCCCTGGCTCCCACCCGTTCGATACGGGTCAGCCATTCCTCGTAGAGGTCGTGGAACCGGATTTTGCCCCCGACGCGCGTGTCCGTGAGCGTCCCGCCCGCCTTGGCGTTCTTTACCTCCAGCTCACGTTTCTTTGCTGCAGCCATTGTCGGAAACGACTCGTAGCGGCGCTTTCCGTCCACACGATAGTCGAGACGATACGTCCCATTCGGAAGTTTGTTGATGGCCATGACCCAACAATAGCCATCAAGTCGCAGGTTCGCGAGCATCCATCGATCACACTTAGCCACCGGCAACCAAACTCCGGGCCAGGGCCAGAACACTCCCGCTTTGTCGACTTTTGCCTGTGGACGAGCGGTGTATTGGTCCGTCTCATAGAGATATAGGACGTTCCCGGGTAATCCCTAACGCGGCGGGAACGCTCCAGCTAAGCACTCTGCCCCCGACGCAGCCTGCGCAATCATGTTCCCCCGCGCCCTATGGCGCATGCCCTTTTCACATCAGGAGTTTGCTTGTCCAACAACAACCACAACAACGTCGTTACCGTCGATAAGGCCTGGGAGCTGACCCAGTCGGCCTACATGGATCGCCGGACGGCCGCCCAGTTCATGGGCGTGAGCGAGAAGTTCTTGGCCACCCATCTGAGTGACGGTCCGAAGCGGCTTCGCGTCGGCTCGAAGATTCTCTACCGCCTGTCTGACGTCGAGGTCTGGATGAAGCAGCAGGAGGTGACGCGGTAACGACTTTGACGCACGTATGCCCGGTCCGCCTTCGCTCGGGCTCCGGCGGACGCCGGCATTGCATGTAGGCAGCTCACGCACACCCTCACCCTAATAATGCAGCGGCACCTTTGGATCTCCGCCGGCAGCGTTGATCCCCGCCGTCAGTAGGCCAGCAAGCCCACCCCTGCACCAAAACCATCGCAAATTTCTTGGACACTATCGGGAGGATACCTGGGCAGACCCAAGACGCAGACTAAGTGCAAAATCCGAGGCTGCAAGAACGATGCTCACAGCCGTCGGATGTGCTGGAAGCACTACAAACAATGGCAACGCAAATGTGGGCATCTGCGATGCAACGTCGCGAATTGTGGCAATCACCAGGACGATGGCGGCAGGAGGATGAACGGACGGTTCTACTGCCGGCAACACGAAGACCTGCACCTCCGCGTGACCGCAGAGGCCGCTGAGCTCAACCTTCGGCGGCTCGGGCATAACCTGACCGGCGACGACAACGGGTGCTGGCTCTGGTACCTCTCCAGGAACGACGGAGGATATGGCACTTTCATCCCCGAAGGCGCCAACGTTGCCGAGTGGCTTACCCATCGCGTCGTGTGGGACTTACTGATCGGCGGCCACAAGCCTGGCCTTGAGTTGGACCATCGGACCTGCAAACGGCCCAACTGCGCCAACCCACTGCACCTTGAGCCTGTCACACGGAGCGTCAACCAGCGCAGAAAGCGAAACGGCCCCGAGTGGAACTGGAGCAACCCCGACTATGTCAACAACCTGGGTGTTATCAACTTCGCACAACTTTACGGCTTACCGCTCGGGTCAACGCCACGGCCAGCAGCAACTCCACCCGTCATCGCCCGACGTCCACCTCGCAACATCCATGACACGCACCATTCATAACCAGATCAACCAAAGGAAACGTATGGCGAAATTCTCGGACCCGGAAACGCTGTCGCAGGCGCTCGAACATGGACGGAATATGGAGCACTACAAGAGGCTGGGTCTCTGCAACGGGTGCGCCGGCCAGGCCGCGTGGGGACACCAGAACGGCTTTTCTACCATTCACCCACCCTGCGACCCGTGCCAGCCCATCGTAGATACGTTCCCCATCGACGAGCCAGGGCCCTGGCGCAGCTACGGCCGCAGGCTCGGACGGGAGATGCCCTCCGCAATGCCCTCTCGGAAGCCGTAGAACGCGATTTATGCGTGGAGGTCTTAAGCCAGTGTCCGCAGACCCCGCCCTCCTTCTAACCACGTTTATTTCCACGTTTTCCGTCTAGTCCGATCCTGATGCTCCCGATACTCACAACAGGTCACCCCAGCGATTGGGGTGACCTGTTTTTGTCATACCCGGGAAGCCGGGAGAGCGACCCGGCGGGCTGGACGAGATACTCGTAATTGAGAATCAGTCTCAAACACGTACAGCTAGCTGACCGCTATCACGGGCGGGCAGGTGCCCGGAGGATCGAAGGGTATACCCCCACCCCCTTCGATCGCCAAGTAACGGACCAGACCACTCCGCGATGGGCAAATGGGGCAGCCCGAAACGCCTGGCCAGGGGAGTCCCCATCGCGGACGCCGTTCCCTTTTTGCAAAGGTCACAGGCATGTGCGCCAGCGACCTCATTCGGAGGGCAAGATCAACAATATGGTTGTCACTCCAAAGGCCATCCTCATGCCTCCTGCGCTCTGGTTGCTGCGGGCGTACTCTTTGGGCAAAGGACACGGCGGTGAAAGGGGTGATCAGGACATGCTGCGCGTCGAGCAGGTACTGAGATTCTCAGGCGGGGCGTTGATCACAGTCGGCCTGCTTCTATTGGTGACCGGCGTGCTGAGCCCCTTCTGGGGCTCAGTGTGGGCCGTCGGCATCGCGGCTCTCTCGATTACCGAGTGGACGCTGCGGGACCGTGAGCAAGCCCGGCAGGAGCGGACGCGCCAACTGAACGTTGATTGAGCCGACCAGCGTCGCAAGTCATCGGTTGGGCTTCAGTACACTCGGCCAAGGTACGCGGCAGCCCCCACGGTCGGATCCCGCAGGCGCCCTGGCGCAGGCGTGCTTCCCAGTGAGCCTGGCACCCTGAGCCCTTCTACGAGGCCTTGTGAGCCGAAATTTTGACAACGGCCCGCTGGCGCCTGCTCGGAGTGGTCGCCTCCGACAGCACGTCCGTTTCGGAGCGAGCATGACTTCCTCTACGGGCAGGCGTGGCCGTACGGGTGTGAATATGGGAGGCCCGAACGGCGCGGCGCAACGCCTGCCACAAAAGACATCCGTACGCCATATCGTTCCCGCGTGAGAGACGCAGGTGAGCTGGAGCGCTGGCTTGGCACCCCCAGCGCCTCGTCCGCCCCAGGAGACGCGGACGTATTCAGTTACGCGTCGCACGCAGAGACACAGGTGGATCAACTCTGCCCTGCAGTTCGCGTGCCGATCAGCTCAGCAAGTCGGAAGCGCTTGAGGAACAAGTGAAGATTTCAGGAGAAGGGTCAGTGCTGAGTCGTTGAGCAGGACGTACTCTGCGGCGCGCATCAGTATGTCGGCGTTTTCTTGTAGTAGTCCCAGACCTTTGTTGCAGGTCTGGCACAGGAGGCCCCGGACGCAGTGCCCACAGGAAGCTGGTCCGGGGCAACATTTGTGATTGTGATCGACCTCGAGGGGCGACCCGTCCGATGGGGCACGTTCGCAGAGTTTGCAGCGCCCGTCTTGTGCAACTAAGAGGGCCTCGTAGGCATCAAGTTCCAAGCCGTAGACCGTTTTGCGCCTCTTGAGTGCGTGGCATTCGCGGCACACGTAATTGAGGCCATCCGTGGCTGCGGCCGCCCTGGAAAAGTCATCTTCAGGTTTCCATTCCTCACAGCCGATGCAGAGCTTATTGCCGTTTTCGTCTCGCTCCAGCACGGATTGGCCCCGTCTGGATTTCCCCTCCAAAGGGGTTAGTGGCTGGCCGTTCTTGTACTGCCTCCAGTGGTGGCGACAGTATCCCTCGCAACCGGGAGCGTCGTTATACCGGCAGCGGGGAAAAAGGCACGACGCAACCTCGCCGCGCTTGCGAACAACCTTAAGGGGCGTCAGTTCCTTTCCTAGGTGCTGCTGCGCGTAGTGACTCTGACACAGGCTGAGACCCTTATTCTCGATAGGACGGCCGCACAGGCTGCCGTCAGGTCCGGGGCCAACACAGGGGCCATCAGGAGTGTTAACCTTTCGGATCGGCTTGAGGACGTCGTTTTTCTTTGACTGCCTGTCATGCGCGGAGCACAGGAGCGTATCGCGAGCCTCGGACGGGCGCCCGCACAGTTCCTGGCCATCGCCACCAGGGCCGTCGCAGGTACTCCTCAGAGGAGGCAGCCGCGGCTCAATGGGCCCCATGGATCCACGACGTTTCAGTTGATCGTAGTGCGTCTTGCAAACGCCGTCATCCTGCCCAGGCTCGCGGAAGTACACCCGTCGCCCGCACAGACCCCCATCCTGACCGGGACCGATGCAGGTCGACTTCTCTGTCCGCGTCCGAAGCGGCTTGAGGGTCCCTTGCTTCTGTTGCTGGAGGCTATGCGAACGGCACAGTTCTGACGTCTTTGCGTCAGTGGGCCTGCCGCAATACTGGAGGCCGTTGCGTCCTGGGCCGATACACGTCCTCGGTCCGGAACTTTGGGCTAAGAGCCCTCGAAGTCCGTCTCGTTCCAGGTTCCTGTATTACACCGATTGTGAATACACCAGTTGTGAAGTTTGCCGGACCTGCGCCGCTATCCTCGGCTGCCACCATCATCGATTGTCCTTACAGACTCGCAGTTCTTATGTATCACTAGTGGAGCAGACAAGGCTGACATTATTGGTTGGCATTGATTCATGCCCACTCGTCCTCAGCAGTCAACCCCGGAGCAGACGCTCCGCTGGGGAGAACGGCGGGCACTCGTGGGAGGGCGCATAAGGGAGCTGCGGCTGGAGCAGAGGCTTTCGCAGGAAGCCCTGGCGTTAGAATCGGGACTCAGTCGAAACATGATCATTGGCATCGAATGGGGACGGAAGAGCGTCGCCTACGAGCGCCTGTGGGACATCGCCGACGTTCTGGGTGTGCACGTATCAGATTTCCTCAAGGAACCCGATAGTCCGGCAGTGAGCACACCCTACAGGGGAGGCCGCCGGTCCATGGATGACGAGAGCAAGTAGGCGCTCAAAATCCAGCCCGAGATGCTGGTCGATCTCGAGCGACAACAAGCCTGTTCATTCCGAGGCGTTCGAACACACGTAGTGCTATTGGACGCACCCGTTCATCGCGGACACAGTTGTTGTCCTGCCCTTTTTCGCCACGAAAACAACGAACGGGCCCCGCCGCCACGCGTGGCCGCCTCCCGGCGGGGTTTCGAGGTGGCAGCAAGAGTCTCCAGCCGCCAGGGACCCCTCCCGCTCGCGGGGGAACTGTTTGCCCTGTGCTCAACAAAACAGAACACGTGTTGCTTGGGACGTTTTTGGGCGTTCCCCAGCGAGCAGAAGGTCAGTCTACGGTTGTGTCCTTGGCCCACGTCAGTTCAGCGCCATAGAGTCCGCTGGAGAGCAGCCTCATCTGAAGTTTCTCCGGATCAAGTTGATCCTCAAACGCCAGGCAATCGGCGCCCGACACATCCAGCACGACGCATTGGCCACCCTGGCGCGCAGCAGACGGATATCGGATGCCGTGAATCTCGTTGCGGCCCCAGTGAATGCGCAGTAGGTACTCCGTCATCACTTGCGTGGGGACGTAGTCGACTTGGTCGCGCCCCTTCTCGATGGGCTCCGAAATCCTTTCAACAAACGACTCCAAGAACGAGATCATCCAGCGTTGATGCCGCCGTGCGCGGTCAAATGGGCTCGGCAGTGCAGGAATGTCAGTAAGGTCCACGACGACAAAGCTTCGACTTGCACTGAATTCGCCGAGAGACGCCAATCGGTGCGCAGTTCGGACGCTGACTTCATCAAGAGCAACCGCCTCAGACTCACCGGCATAGAACATAGGAATTCCGGCGGGGCTCATGCGGTTACCTTGTACCGAAGAAAGCACGGGAGGTGTCCCCAAGCTTTTAGCCGAGGAAGGCGCTTCGCTTTCCGGCGCGAAGGTTCGAGCCCTGAAGAAGCTATGGCCTTCCTCGTAGAACTTCCTGAGGCCCAGTTCGTCTATCAGGTTGCCGACATGATGGAGAGCAGCTGCGGGCTCGATGTCCCACGGCGCCATTTCGTCAGAGCCGCCCGGAGCGGATTCCAGCCAGAAGACAAATCTTGTGTCGTGTTTTATTTTCGCGCAGAACTGCAACCAAGCCCTGTCCAGCAATGCCTGCGGCCCGTAATCGGGGTCGTCACGATCGACCCAATCCTTGGGGTCCAGGCGCGCCCTAAGTTCCTCAATGACCTTGTCGCTGACTTCATCTCTAAAGCAGTCGTAGAAGTCCTCCAGGAGGTCCCACGTATCCCATGTCGTTGCTCCAACGAAACCACCTTCCGATGAAACATATGGGACTGAGTTCAGGGCATCGTCGTACAGGTAGTTAAGACCCTCAACGAACGCCTCGGTCAATGTATCAAAGGGGGCCGAACGTTCTTGCCCGCACGCAAAACAAGGGTTGTATTCTGCCGTTTCCTGCTCCCGCACGGCCTCTTTCAGCGAGTCATCGGTAATGCACTCACTGCAGATTCTCGCTTCACTGGATTCCCAGCCGCGATCCATCCGCTCTTCCCATTCCCTCTTCGCTCCACCCACAGAGCGATGTTACATGCACTACTGCATGTTCCGGATTGGTCACCAACCCCTTGGGCTATCCAGCCCAGGAAACCTAAGCCTGCCGTGAGCTTGGCCTGTAATCCTTACTGCCCGGCCTCTTGCATGGCGGCGCGATTCTTATGTCCCCTGACCGACAACACTCGCCGACCGGGCATATGTACGTGCCGTCTATGCCATGACCTTTTCAAGCCGCTGCTTACGCCGCTCCCAGTCCGGCATCACCAGCCGCTGCAGCTCGAAAAACTGTCTTCCGTGGTTTGGGACCACCAAATGACATAGTTCGTGGGTAACGACGTAATCAATACACTCCATTGGCGCACGGACGAGATCTGGGTTCAACACAAGATTGCCCCTCGGTGACGTAGAACCCCATCGGGTTGGCATATGCTGCAGCCTCACCGACGTCGGTTGCACGGTCCGTGGCTCCGGGAATCGCTGCCTGTTCAGCTCCAAACGGCTGCGAAGTTGGACTTGAGCACGCTTCCGGTACCACTCTTTGATGTACTTCTCAATGGCGCCGGTGTCGTGAAAGTCGACGCAACGCACCTCGAGGAACCCCCGAACCATTTTGACGCTTGGTGTACACAATTCTTTGGACGCACCCTTGCACGCGTCGGGTGGGACAACGCGGATGCGGTGTTGCCGGCCCAAGTAGAGGTGAGTCTCGCCAGGCACGTAGATGCGGGGGGGCGTGTGTGGCCGAAAGCTGGAAAAGGATGCCTGTTGCGCAAGGATCCATCGCGCGCGTTTCCGGACCCGGGCAGCGATATCTTCCACGGCCGCTTTGCTTGGCGCAATGACCCTCACTAACCCATCTGGCTCCACCGTGATCTCAAGTGTGACGCGCTCCCGGCGCTCCAAACGGTACCCAATGACCTGGGTTCCGTATTCAACCTGCCGCTGCTCGAGCATCATTTCCTGAAGCGTGCCTTTGCTACCGTCAAGACCGCGTTTGTTAGGCAGTCCACCATGGGTTGTCTCATCTGGATGCCGCGGCGTTCACCAAAGTCATAGAAGAAGTCGTCCAGTTCCGTAGCAAGGGCATTCTGCTCATTTGGCTTGGCCCAGAAATTAACAACCATCCGGCCGCGGACCATGTCCACCACCGTCTTTGCCGTGTCCGCTCTTTCGTCGTCGGGTACTGCAAAGATTTCCTGTAGTGCCGGCTCGAGAAAACTGTTGCCGAGTGCACCGTAAACCGCGGCGGCATCGTCATCGTGCCTCACTGCGGAGGGCAAAGGCATACCGCGGTTACCGCTGGCGAGCTGTTCAGCGATTTCCCGGACCTCGAAGAGGTACCTTTCACCGTCCCGTCGGCGTCGGTACTCGTCAATTGCCTGCTGCAGCAGCTCCGAGAACCGTGCGTAAAAGGCCGGATCCTCGTCCATGCGCTCGGTGATGGTCCTTTTCGTGGCGCTGACGATGCGGTCTGCTTTGGAACCGGGCGTCGTACCTTCCTCGTCCACAACGGCCTTCAGCGCGGCGGGATCGTTGATGTTAAGTTGTTCAATGATCGTCTCGGCCGGCAGGGCCGTCACGTGATCATCTAGCAGGCGGCGTATTCGCGGCTCATAGTCGCGCAGATCGACGGTTTCCTGGTAACGCTTTTGCACCGACGCGCGGAGTTGGGCGAACTGGAAGTAGTCGTTCCGGTAGCGGTCGACATGGGCCTGGGTCACGACGTCGAGTAGCTTGTCGCTGGATAGTGCCAGGTGAAGGGTACGGCCAAAGGTCTTGAGCCGCTCATAGAATTCGTGCCGCAGCGGTTCATCAAACAGATGCTGCTCCAACGCTTCCATGTCGTCTCTCCTGGCGACGGTGTTGAACAGATCCCAGACGTGGCTCCACCGAACCGGGAGCAGACGAATCTGTTCGCGGATGTCCACTACGGCCCCGGCGATCTCTTCGGAATCAAAGCCGCCGAGTGCGCTGTAGGACGTCAGCGCCTGGTCCAATTCGCCGAGGAGGCCCTCATAGTCCACCACGTAGCCGAACTGTTTTTCGGCCTTCTCGTCAGAGAAGAGCCTGTTTACGCGGGCCACGGCCTGAAGCAGGGTATGTTCCCGCAACGGTTTGCAGAGGTAAAGGACTGTATTGCGGGGAGCATCGAATCCGGTCAGCAGCTTGGACACCACGATAATGAGCTCGGGCCCGTCCGTGCCCTTGAACTGTTTGATGAGTTGCTCGTTGTAGTTGGCCTCGGTGCCGTAACGGGCCATCTGCGATTTCCAGAATCGTTGCACGCTTTCTCTGGATTCGACATCCACTTCTTCGCGGTCTTCCGCATCATCGGGTGGAGAGATGATCACCTCGCTGCTGACGTGGCCGATCTCGTCGAGTTCGTGCTTGAAGCGAATCGCCGCGGCCTTGTTAGGTGCCACCAGCTGTGCCTTGAATCCACTGCCCTGCCAGTGTTGCCGATAGTGCTCGGAGATGTCGAAGGCCTTGGCGCGAATGGCTTGGGCTGTCTTGCCCAGGACGTCGGCGCGGCTGAACTTCCGCTTGAGGTCGTGCTTTTGTTCGTCCGTCAGCCCGGCGCTGATTTTCTCGAACCAGGCGTCAATGACACCGGCGGTAATTTGCTGCTCGACCAGGCGCCCCTCGTACAGGATAGGCACCACGGAATGGTCCCGTACTGCTTCGTCGATGGTGTAGCTGTGGATGATCCCGCCAAAAGTATCCGCGGTGTTCCGCTCCCGTTTCAGAAGCGGCGTTCCGGTGAACCCCAGATAGCAGGCGTTGGGCAGTACCCGGCGCATTGCCACATGGAACTGGCCATAGCCGCCGTAGCGGCCCGTCTGGCTGCGGTGGCTTTCGTCGACCAGGACAAAGACGTCCCTTGATTCACCTCGGGCTTCGCGACTGGCTGCGCCATCGAACTTATTGATGAGAGTGGTAATTATTGAGGCGCCGTCACGTATGAGTTCGCCGAGGTGTTTGCCGCTCCTGGCACGGACGGGTTCCAGCTCGCAGGCGAGAAAGGTGTCGCGGATCTGTTTGTCGAGGTCATCGCGGTCCGTGACGATGACGATCCGCGGGTTGGTTACCCGGGGGTCCATCGCTAGGGCTTTGCCCAGCATCACCATGGTGAGTGATTTGCCGGAGCCTTGGGTGTGCCAGATGACGCCGCCGTTGCGGCGTTGGTCCGGGCCGGCTGCCAGCACGCGTTCCACGGTTTTGCGCACGGCGAAGTATTGCTGGTGCCTGGCGATCTTGCGGACGCCAGCGTCGAAGACTGTGAAGCGGCGGACAAGGTCCAGAAGCCGATCGGGGCGGCAGAGCGCGTAAAACAGACGGTCCTGTTCGCTGACGGTTCGTCCGCCTATTAGTGGACGGATGTCTGCGTCCGTGTCCTCGGCGTCGTGCCAGCTGGCCCAGAATTTTCGCGGCGTTCCAACGGTGGCATACGTAGCTTCCTGGCGGTTGGCCGATATCAGGAGCTGGGCATAGTGGAACAGTTGTGGGATACGGTCGCTGTTTTGGTACTTGATCAGCTGGCTGCCGGCCTTCTTGAGGTCCTCCGTTGGCCGCTTGTTTTCGATGACGATGAAGGGGATGCCGTTCACGTAACCGACAATGTCGAGGCGCTGCGTTCCAGTGGTTCCCGTGCGTTCCACGCGCATTTCGGTGGTGACGTGAAAGACGTTGTTGGCGGGGGTTTGCCAGTCGATGTAGCGCAGCGAGTAGCTCTTACTGTCACCGCCAACGGTTTTGTTGATGGTGGTGCCGAGGAGGAGGCGGTCGTAGACCTCCAAGCTGGCCGCCTGCAGCCCCTTGGCCTGTTCCAGCCCCGGCCCGAGGCGACGCACGGCTTCTTCCGCGTCCGACAGGTCAAAGGGGTACTGGCGTTTCTTGTGGGTGAACCGATTGATCTTGAGAATCTGCGCGGTGAGGATTCCGGTGAACAGCACATTGCTCCGCCTGCCGCCGCGTTCTTTCAATGCTTTGGCTGGCGGGAGCTGGGTGAACCCAAGCGCTTCCAGCAGCTGCACGGCCGGGGCCTGAGACTGGGTTAGCTCGGAAGCGTCGAAGGTTTCGTCAGTCATCATCTGGTCTCCCTTGCTCGATACCAGCAGCGACATCCACACGCAGCTGCCCTGTGAGTAGTTTCTGCATGAGTCCACGCTTCTGGGTACGGAGGAGCTCGGCTTTGAGCTGCAGCAGTTCGATCTTTCGAGCTCCCGTTTCCAAGGCATCCGCGGTGCCATCCTGCGTGGCTCGATTCGGAACGGGAACCTTGACGCTGAAGAAGTCGTCAGCGTTGAGATTCAGCAGACCGTTCCCCCGAACTCCTGATGTGATCTTCTGAGCTAATTGCCGGTTGAGCTCTCCTGAAGCGAAGAAATGCTCGTAGTAACTGCTATTCAGATCCGATCGCAGACGGAACGAGTAGTAGACATTCGGCACCAACGCAGAATCTGCCTTGAGTGCGTAGATACACCCTTGCGGATAGGTCAGCGAGTTGCCCTTGTTGTAAGCGAATTCCCCATGCCGAAGTAGCGTGTAGTTTGCCAGGCTAGCGCCTGCCATATCCCTGCGATATTTGTCAGCCTGCGCAACAAATCCCTTCTTCGCCGAGATAGTCATAACCGTGTGCGACGACCCATCAGATTTCGTCGTGATGCGCGTCGACACCTCGCTCAATGGGACTTCGTGGCCACAGGAAACGAATAGCCGGCGACGCAGAACGCCAAATGCCTGAGTCTCAGCCCGAACCAACGTTTCTGCGTGCTCTATCGCTTCATCCCAGGCGCCGAGAATTTCGGCGATCTTTCGCTGCTCGGAGAGCGGAGGCACCGGAACAGGAAACAATTCGAGTCGCTGAGTGTCGAGCCTTCCTGTGCCGTGGCCTGCTGTGCTGACGTGCTGCAATAGCTCTGACTTGCGCTGAGTGAGGACAGCGGCCAAGAACTCAGCATCCAAATCCGCCGACGGGGTCAACGCTTTGACATCCTGATTGAAAGCGGCTGTCTGTATATTCAGGACGACGGGGAGATCTCGGAACAGCGTCATTCCACGAGTCAAGACGAACACCGTGCCCGGGGGCATCAGCCGTGCCGCGCCTGCCCCTGCCGGCGTCAACATTGACGACGTCCGACCTATCCGCACCGTCTTCATGTCCCTAGCCGTGATCCACGGAACATTGCCACCCTCCCAATACTCCGATCGAGATTTCGAAGGCGTACCACCTGAGGAAATCGAGGCAACTTCAAGCAGCTCGCGAACCGGCCACGGTGTCTCGGGAATCATTCCTTGCCTTCCGTGATGGTACCCAGTGCAAGTTCCCCTGATGCGCCATCTGATTCAGTCATCGAGGCCCAGCTCCTTCAGGTAGCCGGCCATGCGGGCACGGACTTCCGCCAATTCGGTTTCAATCTGTTCGATCTCGCACTGAACAGCAGCCACGTCAATCTCAGTCTCTTCTTCAAAGGTGTCGATGTAGCGGGGGATGTTGAGGTTGAAATCGTTTTCCCTGATCTCCGCACGCTCTACCAGGCGAGAGTAACGCTCAGCCTCGGTCCGGGCGCGGAAGGTTTCAACGATCCGACTAATGTGTTTCTCCTCGAGCAGGCTCTGTGCCTTCGCGGCAGTATAGTCCCGGCTGGCGTCAATGAACAGGACGACGTCGCGATCCTCGTTGGCGCCGCCCTTTTCCCGTGAACGGTCGAAGATCAGGATTGCTACGGGAATGCCGGTCGTGGTGAACAGGTTCGCCGGCAACCCAACCACTGTATCCAGCAGGTTCTCTTCGATCAGCGACTTCCTGATGCGCCCTTCGGAACCAGCCCGGAACAATACGCCGTGCGGAACAATCACTGCCACCCGGCCAGTCTGCCGTCGGGCTGATTCGATCATGTGCGAGATAAAGGCGTAGTCGCCCTTGCTCTTGGGCGGGACGCCGCGCCAGAACCGGCCCCATCGGTCCGACTCCGCATGCTCGGACCCCCACTTGTCGAGGGAGAAGGGCGGATTGGCCACCACCACATCAAACTGTTTGAGCTGATCGCCTTCCAACAGCTTCGGGTCGTTAAGGGTATCGCCCCATTCGATGTGCGCACTGTCATTGGCGTGCATAAACATGTTCATGCGTGCCAGTGCCCACGTGGAGCCGTTGACCTCCTGGCCGTAAAGCGTGTAGTTGTTGCTGCCCACCTGGGCGGCGGTTTGGATGAGCAGCGAGCCGGATCCACACGCCGGATCGTAGATGCTTTCCTCTTCCTTGGGTGAAGCGACGCGTGCCAACAACTCAGAAACGGAGCGCGGCGTGTAGAACTCCCCGGCCTTCTTGCCGGCGTCCGAAGCGAACCGCGAGATCAGGTAGATGTAGGTTTCGCCGATTATGTCATCGCTCACCCGGGAAGGGCGAAGGTCCAGTTCTGGTTTGGCGAAGTCCTCCAGCAGGTTCTTCAGGCGCCGGTTGCGGTCCTTGGGCTGTCCCAGGTTCGCCTCCGAGTTGAAGTCAATGTTGCGGAAAACGCCCGCCAGTTTTGCCCGGTTGTCTTCCTCGATTGCTTCCAGTGCAATGTTGATCAGCTCGCCGATATTGTCAGCGTTCCGGTTGGCGTAGAGATAGTTGAACGTTGACGTCTCGTGAAGCGGGAATCGCTCGCGCTTCAGCAGCGACTCCACACGCTCAGGGTTGCCCTCAAACTGCTTTTGGTACTTCTCGGCGTGCTCGGTCCAGACATCAGAGATGTACTTCACGAACAGCATCACCAGGATGTAGTCCTTGTACTGCGTGGCATCAACCACGCCACGGAAGGTGTCGCAGGCTGCCCAAGCGGCATTGTTGATCTGGTCCTGAGTGACCTGGTCCTTCACGTCGTTCGAGAGGCGGGGGGTGGGATGCTCGGTCATTTAGGGTGCTTTCGTGTGGTTCTGCCCCGGAAGGGCAGCAGCGGTTATCAATTGGGATCGTCGAAGCGTGTGCTGACATTCCGCCAGACGGTGCATTAGTTGTGCTTCGCGGGTGGCGAGGTGTGAGGCCTTGGCGATAAGGCGCTGTTGCGCAAGCGGCGGCAGGTGCAAGGGGACCGATTCGAGCGCCGTCTTGGACACCATCTGGATGCTCTGTCCCTGCGCGGCGCGGCGCAGGTGGGTCTGCGCGTTCTGCTGGTTTAACCACCATGCGAGGAAATCCGGGTCATAAATGTCTGTGCTAGGCCGGATGATGAACAGAGGCAGGACAGCTATAGCTGGCTCCGGCAAATCGTCTGGGACGGCCCACGCGGTCGTCGCATGGCCCCGTGACCGAAGGAGAACATCGCCGCGGGAGACCATATACCGGGGATGGGGGGATGGCACCCGGGCCATGCTCCGCACGTCCAGATCTCGGTTGATGGAGAGGTCCGCCATCTGGATTGCCAACACACCACTGAAGCTCGCGTCAAGACGTTCGCGCACGGTTAGTCCTGAGGTGATCCGCGCAACATCGGCCAGCAGCATTACTCCCCCTTCAGTAGCTTGACTACTGAGACAGTCTACACATCAGGTCAGTAGTTGTCCTACTGAAATGTGCTCTTGGACGCTGCGCGCGGCATGGCGGCCCTATGCTAAGGCCAGCTTGTATCCACCTAGTAGCCACCTTGCGGAGAATTTGGGGCGACCCGGGAGAAGCTAAGAGACACATCTCGTTTCACGCACTGGGACGAAACAAAGAAAACCCCCGGAATCTCGCGGATTCCGAGGGCTTGCTCTGTAGCGGTGGGGAGGCTCGATCTCCCGACCTCACGATTATGAGTCGTGCGCTCTAACCAACTGAGCTACACCGCCACGAATGAGAAAAACCTGTGTCAAGCCGGTCAAAACCGCCTTGACACAGGCCCTCATTCAGAGCCCCCCACCGGAATCGATCCGGTGACCTCGTTCTTACCAAGAACGCGCTCTACCACTGAGCTAGGGGGGCAACGAGTAAATACTCTACCGGACGTTTTCAGAAGCTACAAATCGGCGAAAATCCGGGGAAAAACGACGCCGACACAATTTGCGCAGACGCCATTTTCCTGATCCAGATACCGTCCAAATCAGGGCAGTCGGAGCACCTGTCCGGGGTAGATGAGATCCGGGTTGGGCACCGTATCAGCATTGGTTGCGATCAGGGCTCCCAGGTCCACTCCGAACTGCGCAGCGATGCCGCTCATGGTGTCGCCGGGCTCCACTACAACCTCTGTGACGCGTGGGGCGACTGGACCACGCTGCCCTGCCTCCGCAGCGGCCTCAGAAGCTGCCTGTTGGGCCATTGGCTGGACCTCCGGGGCTTCGGGCTCCAAGCCCGCCTGCTCGGCGATCTGAGCGCCTGCAGCGTTGGCTGCCGCCTGCTGCTCGGCCGCTTGGGCTGCAGCAGCTTCTGCGGCGGCCTTGCTCGAAGCAGAAGCATCGACGGCGGCAGCATCCTCCGCGGCCTGCGTTACGGCCGTCTGGTCTTCCTGGCCACCGCCCTTTCCGCCCATTCCCAGGTTCTTCTTCAAATTCTCGAGCAATCCCATGGGGAACCCTCCTGCATTCAGCGTGCGACCATCAGGCTCTTCGCAACTACGCGGCTCGTAGCACTTTGATCGTACGGCGGCCCGCGGGTGGCATGGAACCCGCAGGTGGCACGGAACCCGGTCTTGTTCGAAATCCCCGCCGTACAAGGGTTCGGATATCCAACAACCCCGGGAGTTGCCCCAACCCGCACCACTTACGGCCCTTAAACACGTCAGGGGGTCGGCCCGAAAGCCGACCCCCTGACGGGAACTACTTAGTGTTTACCACTTGCCAGTGTTTACCACTTGCCAGTGTTTACCACTTGCCCTTGCGGTTGAAGTCGCGGTGTCCGCCTTCGCCACCGCTGCGGGGCTTGCGGGCGCCGTCGCCGTGTCCACCGAAGCGGGAGCCGCTGGTCTGGCCACGGTCACGATCGCCGAAGCTGCCTGCAGTGCGCTCGGAGCGGTCGCTGTACGTGCGGCCGCCACGGTCGGCAGAGGAGCGCTCGCCACCTTCAGACTTGCGGAAGTCCTTCTTGAACCCACCGCTGCCCTTGAAGTTGCCGCCACCACGGTTTTCGCGGTCGCCATAGCCACCACGGCCACCGGCGCCACCACCGGAGTAGCTGCCACGGTCGCCGCTGGGCTTGCGTCCGTTATCCAGCTCGAGGTTGATCAGCTCGCCACCAATGCGGGTGCGGGACAGTGCGCGCAGCTGCTCGGGGCTCAGGTCAGCCGGAAGCTCCACCAGGGAGTGGTCCGAGCGGATGTCGATGCCACCGATTTGTGCGGAGGAAATGCCACCTTCGTTGGCAATGGCGCCCACGATGGAGCCCGGCATGACGCGCTGACGGCGTCCGACGGCGATCCGGTAGGTAGCGTTGCCCTCGGTGAGTGCACGGGTCGGGCCACGGGAGCCGAAGCCGTCCTTGGAGCGTTCGCGCTTCTGGTACTCAGGAGCTGCAGGCAGTTCCTTGACCAGCAGCGGCTGTCCGCCCTGTGCCATGACGGCGAGTGCAGCGGCGATCTCCGAGGCCGGTACGTTGTGCTCTTCCTCATAAGAGGAGATGAGGTCGCGGAATGCTGCAACATCCTCGGACTCAAGGGTCTCGGTGATGCGCTCGGCGAACTTGCCCAGGCGCAGCGTGTTCACGGTCTCGGCCGTGGGCAGGTGCATCTGCTCCACCGGCTGGCGCGTAGCCTTCTCGATGGAACGCAGCAGGTACTTCTCCCGCGGCGTCATAAACAGGATCGCGTCACCGGAACGGCCTGCACGGCCGGTGCGACCGATGCGGTGGACGTAGGACTCGGTGTCGTGAGGGATGTCGTAGTTGATGACGTGGCTGATGCGCTCAACGTCAAGACCACGGGCTGCGACGTCGGTAGCAACCAGGATGTCGATGCGGCCTTCCTTCAGCGCGTCAACAGTGCGTTCACGCTGCTGCTGCGGGATGTCGCCATTGATGGCGGCAGCCTGGAAACCGCGGGCCTTCAGCTTGTCAGCGAGGTCCTCGGTTGCCATCTTGGTGCGCACGAAGGCGATAACGCCGTCGAACTCTTCGACCTCGAGGATGCGGGTCAGGGCGTCCAGCTTGTGCGGGCCCATGACCTGAAGGTAACGCTGCTTGGTGTTGGCGCCGGTGGTGGTCTTGGACTTCACCGAGATTTCAGCAGGGTTGTTCAGGTACTGCTTGGACATGCGGCGGATCTGGCCCGGCATGGTGGCAGAGAACAACGCAACCTGGCGGGTTTCCGGCGTCTGCTGGAAGATCTGCTCTACGTCATCGGCGAAGCCCATGCGCAACATCTCGTCAGCTTCATCCAGCACGAGATACTGGAGTTCGGAGAGGTCCAGGGAGCCCTTGGCAATGTGGTCGATCACACGGCCGGGGGTACCGACAACAACCTGTGCACCGCGGCGAAGGCCGGCCAGCTGGGGACCGTAAGCGGAACCACCGTAGACCGGGAGCACGGTGAAGTCGTCAATGTGCTTGGCGTAGGAAGTGAACGCTTCAGCAACCTGCAGGGCGAGTTCACGCGTCGGCGCCAGGACCAATGCCTGGGTCTTGCGGGACGGGCCGTTGAGGTCGTGCAGCTCAGCGAGGCGGGACAGGGCAGGAACAGCGAAGGCTGCAGTCTTGCCGGTACCGGTCTGGGCCAGGCCGACGACGTCGCGGCCTTCGAGGAGCAGCGGGATGGTGGCTGCCTGGATGGGGGACGGCTTTTCGTACCCGACATCCTGCAGTGCGGCCAGAACGCGGCCATCGATGCCAAGATCGACGAAGCGGACGCCTTCTTCTTCCTCGTCTTCTGCCTTGGGGGCAGGAGCTTCGGTGAAGGCGGGGGCTGCAGACTCGGGTGCAGCGTTCTCGACGGGGGCAGCGGCGGGGGCCGCTGCTTCTACTACGGTGCCTTCAGCGGCGGTCTCTGCTACATCAGCAGACTCAGCGGTGGTGGCGTCGAAGTTTTCGTTGAGATTTTCGGTCATAGGGGGAAATTCCTCATCCATAGGGCAGTCGGCGCGGCCCGGTTGGGCTTGGCCGCATTACTCGTCGCGAAGAGCAAGGCAAAGGTGCCCTGCTTTCGCAAGAAGTCCGGCGCTATCGCAATCCCATGGCAGGACTTCCCGCTGCATCTCTTGGCTGCTATCCCAGCAGTCTGTACAGCGTTTTCTTTAGCCGGCTCTCCCTATGAAAATGCCCGCACACATTTGCGGGCCCCAACACTTACCAGTCCTGCCTCAAGAATTGGGCAGGATAAAGGGATTTCCGGAGTGGGGGATATTTCAAGTGTAGGGCACAGGGTGCCCTCACCGCGAGTTGAGTCCTGATGAAGACCGGGTGAGCTTGAGCACACCCGGACTCTTCGGCACCACCAGGCAGAACTCAAGGCGGCATTCAAGGCAACCCTGCAGCCCATTCAAGAAGGCTTACAACCCGTTGCGCCGCAGGACTTTCTCGAACTTCTCATGGTATTCGTCCTGAAGCCGGATCTCCCCGTCCGCCTCGGCATCGAGCAGGGTCTGCACCATGTCCGGCGTGGGTTCGCTGAACCACTGGCCAACAGTTATGCCGTGCTTCGGTACGAAGAGCCGGTGAATATGGTCTCCCGCGGAGACCGTCCCCGTCTTGATCACACGAAGGTAGGTTCCTACCCGCCCGGCCTGCGTGAAGCGCTTCACCCATTGCGGCTCGTCCAGCGAGCGCTGGAAGGTGGCGCACGGCACGCGCGGTGACGTTACTTCCACTTCCACATCCAGCCCGATCTTCCAACGTTCACCAATCACGGCTCCCGTGGTCTCGATTCCGTCCACCCGCAGGTTCTCCCCGAAGACGCCGGCTGTAAGCTCACGATCCAGTGCGGCTGACCAGTAATCGGCGTCTGCCTGGGAATAGGCATACAGCGCCTGGTCTTCGCCGCCGTGATTGAACCTGTCGGCTTGGACGTCGCCATGGACGCCGAGCTTGTGGATCTTAACGGGGCCTTCCACAGGACGCTTATCTATCGCGGTGACGCCAACGCTTCCTTCCGGGTCCGGCAACAACTGGTGGACACGGCAGACAGCGAGGAGGGATGCGGTGTTCATGGACAACAGTTTACGGACGGGAAGCCGGATTTAAGGATCGAACCGGTAACCCATTCCCGCTTCAGTGTGCAGGTGCCGCGGCGCGGCCGGGTCCCGCTCCAGCTTTCGCCGCAACTGGGCAATGTAGACCCGCAGATATTGCGTCTCCTTGGCATAGGCCTGCCCCCAGACCTGCGTCAGGATCTGCTGCTGGCTCACCAACTTTCCCTTGTTCCGGACCAGCAACTCCAGGATGTTCCACTCAGTGGGGGTCAGCCGCACCTCTGACCCGTCCTTCACGATCTTCTTGCCGGCCAGGTCCACCATGAAGTCCGACGTCGCCAACGTAGGTTCCTCCCGATCGGTAAGGACCCGGCGCGAGGCAACCCGAAGCCGCGCAAGCAGCTCATCCAGTCCGAACGGCTTGGTCACGTAGTCGTCCGCACCGGCGTCGAGCGCTTCCACTTTGTCTTCCGAGGCATGCCGGGCGGACAAAACGATGATCGGCATGCTGCTCCACCCGCGGATGCGGCGGATGATCTCCACTCCGTCCATGTCCGGCAATCCAAGATCCAGCACAACAATGTTCACGCTTTGTTTCGCCACGGCGTTCAAGGCATCGGCACCGTTTCCAACGGTCATTGCCTGGTACCCGTGGGCCTGCAGGGTGACCTGCATTGCCCGCGCGATCTGGGCTTCGTCCTCAACTATCAGCACACGGGTCATGCCCTGCCTCCCCCGTGACCGGTCCACAGCGGCAAGGTAACCACCATGGTCAAGCCGCCACCTGGCGTCGGCTCCGCATTGAGCGTGCCGCCCATGGCTTCCGTGAAACCCTTGGCCACCGCAAGTCCCAACCCGATTCCGCCGCCCGCGCCGCCTGCCGGGGAGGGCGAATCGCCAAGCCGCTGGAAGGGCTGGAACATCTCAAGCACTTCGTTGTGTCCCACCCCGCTGCCGTGGTCCACGATCCTCAGTTCGCTGGCAGGCTTGTCCCCCACTGTGATCCCGGCACCGGCACGCGCAGTCAGGATGACGTCCGAACCAGGTGCGTACTTCACTGCGTTTTCAACGATGTTTGCCACCACGCTCTCCAACATGCCGGCGTCGGCTGTTACGGGCGGCAGGTTGGGCTGCAGCTCGCTGCGTATCCGATCCTTCGGGATCCCGCGAAGTGCTTCGGGCAATATTTCGGTCCAGGTGGTGCCCGCGAGCAAAGGGTTCACGGCGTCGGCGGTAATCCGGGACATATCCAGCAGGTTGTCCACCAAATGGTCCAGGCGGTCAGCATAATTCTCGATCGTCTCCAACAACTCCTTCTCCACGTCCGGAGGGAACTGGACCTCTTCCTGCCGCAGGCTGCTCACAGCCAATTTGATTCCGGCCAAAGGCGTCCTCAAATCGTGGGAAACGGCGCGAAGGATGGACGTCCGCATCTTGTTTCCCTCGGCCAGGCGAAGGTTGTCCCGCCGGCTCTTGACCAGTTGCTGGCGCTCACGCACAGCCACCACAAACGCTCCGAAGGCCGCCAGCAGCCGCTGGTGTTGGGAGGACAGGGCACCACCGCGCAACAACAGCGTGTAATGGGGATCGACGACGGCGGCATGGTCGGCCGCGGCATGGGTCACCGGCGGATTGGGGCCGGCGCTCGCAAGAATCCGCCACTGCGGCGGTGCTCCCGGCACTGTCACACTGTCCGGTCCCGGGGAGCCCAGGAGTGTCACAGCCTCCATGCCGAGATTTCCGCGGACTTTCTCAAGAAAGGATTCAAGGCTGCCGTCCGAGCTGAGGATGCGCAGGGCCAACTCGCTCAGGGCCGTGGCCTCGGCCTCGGACCTCGCAGCCTCCTGGGCCCTGCGGCTTGCCAGTCCCACCGCGAGCGCCACGCCGCAAGCCACCGCCAGGAAAACGACCAGGGTAAACAGGGTGGTTGGATCAGCGATGGACAGGGAACCCACGGGTTCGGCCGAGAAGTAGTTCAACAGGAAACTGCCCAGCACCGCCGCGACCACGGCGGGCCACAGGCCTCCGATGGCGGCAACGGCCACGGCCGCTGCCAGCTGAAGGAGCATGATCATGGCGAAGTTGCGGAAGCCCAGCACAGTGACCATGACTTCGACGCCGGGCGGCAACAACAGGGCAAGGACAAGGCCAGTCACGATGCGTCCACGGCCGATTCCCCGAACCGCGGGAAGGCGCAGCAGAACGGCGTCGGAGTCGCTGCTTTGTGCTTCAGGACCTGGCATGGCTACATCCTTCCACGGTTGGCAGGGTGGGCAGTTCTACCCACCCTGCTGTGCCACCAGTGCCCGCGGTCCGCTCAAGGACTAGGCTTGCATTCAGTATCTGGTCCGGCATGGCGCCGGACAATCCAAAGGTCTATCCAGGGGGATATACATGGACCCGAACAAAGGCGCCGCAGGCAGCGGGGCTTCAGGAAACGGCGCGTCAGGCAACGGCGCGTCAGGCAGCGGCGCTGCCGGGGACGGCCAGGGCCCTGACGCGGGCAAGAGTCCGCCCAAGCCTCCACCGTGGCAGGTGCCCAAACCCGAGCTCCATCCTGAGCTGATCCCTCCTGCCATTGACAGGGACAAAGCTCCGAGCGGACAGGAGCCAGATTCCTCCAGGTCAGGTTCCTCCAAGCCCGAGCCCGGCAAGCCGCTCCCCATCATTGACCCGTTTGCCAAGGAACGTGAACGCGAATCAGCCCAAGCCGAGGCCCGGAAGAAGCGCTCCCGGCGCCGCACCGTCGTCGTGGGTTTGGGTGTTACCGCCCTTCTGGCCGGAACCATCACCGCAGTAGTTGCCAGCAGCGAACAAGAGGCTGACTACGCGCAGGTCTGTTTCAACGATGAAACCGGCGAGCGCGTGGACGATTCCCAGTGCAACAACAGCAGCTCGGATGGTCGCGGCTCAGCCATCTACGCCTGGTACTTCTACTCGCGGGGAGCCACCGTGCCCGCTGTGGGACAGAACCGCAACTCCTACCCGAGCTACACCAAAACAGTTCCGCAGGGCGCCAAGACGTCCACGGGTTACAGCACCAAGGGCGGCACAGTCAGCCGTGGCGGCTTTGGCAGCAGCTCCAAAAGCGGCGGAAGCTCAGGAGGCTAGGCGTGCAGCGTTTGCCCTCCGAGCCCAGGCCCGACTGGAAAAAGAAGATCGAAGAACAGGGCCTGGTCTTTTCGACCACCACCATGCCCGATGGCCGCAAAATCGAATACTGGAACGAGTCGGCGTACTACGAATTCACCATGGACGAGGTGGAGACACTCGAGAAGACTGCCGAGGACATGCACCTCATGTGCCTGGAAGCAGCAAAGTTCCTCGCCACCGGGGCCATGGGCGATATTGGGATCGGGCAACAAGCGCTGGAGCTCGCCGGCGAATCGTTGCAGGCCGGGGACATGGATATCTACGGTCGCTTCGACTTCATCTATGACGGCAAGGGTGGGCCGGCAAAAATGTTGGAGTACAACGCCGATACCCCCACAGGCCTCATTGAAGCCTCCGTTGCGCAGTGGTTCTGGTTGCAGGATGTGTTCCCGGAAAAGGACCAGTGGAACGGAATCCATGAGGCGCTGATCCGGCAATGGAAAAAGCTGCAGTTCCGCACCGGGATGAGCACACTGCATGTGGCTCATTCGGAGGCCGAAGAGTCCGGTGAGGACTGGATGACTGCCGCCTACATGCGGGATGTGGCGAGCCAGGGTGGGTGGACGACCATCGGCATCAATATGTCCGACATCGGCTGGGACCCGAACCTGAACCGCTTTGTGGACCTGGACAATTTCATGATCAGCACCATGTTCAAGCTGTATCCGTGGGAACTGATGATGAAGGAACCTTTCGGGCATCGGTTGCTGACGCGGGCCCACAACCCCCGGTGGGTGGAGCCCGCGTGGAAGATGCTGCTCTCCAACAAAGCCCTGCTGGCTGCCCTGTGGCACCTCTACCCCGGCCACGAGAACCTCCTGCCGGCCTACCTTGGCGATCCTGGCCCGCTCAAGGAATGGGTGGCCAAGCCTCTTCATGGCCGCGAGGGCGATAACATCCGCATCCACGCCCCCGGCATCGAGCTGCAGCAGCCCGGCGGCTATGGCCGTGAAGGGTGGTGCTTCCAGCAGTACCACGCACTCCCCGACTTCGATGGAAACCATCCGGTGCTTGGTCTGTGGGTGGTGGACGGCGAGTCCGTGGGCTGCGGTATCCGTGAATCGGATGGCCCTATCACGGACTATTTCTGCCGCTTCGTTCCCAACACCATTGACGCCCCGGCGCCTGCCGCGCCCACAACTACTTCTTACGGAGCTGCATTGTGAACACAGAAAGCATGAGCACTGAAAACCATGAGCACTGAAACCTCGACGCCGGACGGCGGTTCAGCGGGCGGCGACCGTACCGCCGTCGTACCTTCCAAAGGCCTCCATGCAGGCATCCTGGACCTTGGTGACTCCGTCATGCTCGGGCTGGCGTCAACGGCGCCTGTGTATTCACTGGCCGCTACGCTGGGGCTCATTGTCGCCGTCAACGGCAACTACACTCCCCTGATCCTGGTCCTTGCCTTCATTCCAGTGCTCTTCATCGCCTATGCATTCCGCGAGTTGAACAGTGCGCTCCCTGACTGTGGCACCACGTTCTTCTGGGCCCGCAAGGCCTTTGGTCCGTGGGCGGCCTGGCTGGGCGGCTGGGGCGTGGCACTGGCCGGCATCGTCGTCCTCGCCAACCTGGCCCAAATTGCCGGGAAATATCTGTGGTTGCTGATCGGCGACGGTTCCCTGGCCGGCAACACCTGGCTGGTTACCGCCACCGGGGTCCTGTTCATCGCGTTCATGACCTACGTAAATCACCGGGGCATTCGGCTGGGCGAGCACGTCCAGCGGACCCTGACCTACATCCAGTACATCTCACTGGGCATCTTTGCGGTGGCCATTATTGTTGGGATCGCCGGTGGCGCGCCTGGCGAAGCCAACGGCAGCGACGCCACCATCCAGGCTTTCGACCTTGAGTGGTTCAACCCCGCGGGTGCCTTCGCCGATCCCAGCGCCGTGGTTCACGGAGTCCTGCTGGCCCTGTTCATCTACTGGGGCTGGGACACCTGCCTGGCCCTGAACGAGGAGACCGAAAACCCTGCGAAGACTCCGGGCCGGGGTGCCGTCATCTCTGCGTTCGTCCTGGTGGCCATCTACGTTTCGGTGGCCCTGCTGGTGATGATGTACGCGAGCGTCGGGACCGAAGGCATCGGCCTGGGCAATGAAGCAAACCAGGACGACGTCTTCCTGGCCATGAAGGATGTAGTGCTGGGCCCGTGGGGTTGGCTGATCGTGGTGGCCGTCCTGGCATCCGTGCTGTCCTCAACGCAGACCACCATCCTCCCCACAGCCCGGGGAACCCTGTCCATGGGCGTGCATGGTGCCCTGCCGGCGCGTTTTGGCAAGGTCCACGAACGGTTCCAGACACCGGGTTTCTCAACCCAGGTCATGGGCGTGGCTGCCGTGGCGTACTACGTGGCCATGAGCTTCCTCAGCGAGGACCTGCTGGCGGACTCCATCAGTGCCATCAGCCTGTTCATCGCGTTCTACTACGCCCTGACCGGTTTCTCGTGCGTGTGGTTCTTCCGTTCAACGCTTCGGGATTCTGCCCGCAACCTGTGGTTCCGAGGCATCCTGCCCTTCCTGGGAGCCGTGTCCCTGACGGTGGCGTTCTTCATTTCGGCGGTGCAGATGTGGGATCCGGTGTATGGGGATACCCAGATCTTTGGAATCGGCGGAGCCTTTGTCAGCGGGGTCCTGCTTCTGCTCCTGGGCGTGGTGCTGGCCATCGTGTGCCGTTTCGCACCTGCCACGCGTGGCTTCTTCACTGGGGAGCGCGCTGACGCCGGGCTGGTGCGCGGCGAGTAAACGGCGAGCGGACTAGCGTCGCGCTGCGGTCCACTGACGCAGCCGGGTGGGAATGTCCGGGACCTCGATCTGGACGGCATCCCGCCGCAGCGCGACCAACCAGCAGACCAGGATCGCCACGGCGCAGAACACCCCCGCGCTGGACGCCATGATCCAGAGCCCCGGCGTCTGGACGTTCAGGTCCGCGGCACCCAGCGCCGAGCCGATGGTCTTTGGCGAATAAAAGAAGACCAGCGTGGAAACGACCAGCACAGCGGTCATCACAATTCTCTGCGCCCTGTACCGGCCAGGAGTTTCCTTGATGGTCCAGGCGAATGCCGGCAGGACCACAGCCATCCAGACCCAATGGTGGGACCACGAGACCGGGCTGATGAGCAGCATGGTGAGTGCCGTCGTCGACATCGCAATGACTCGGGCTCCTTGCGAGCTGGCCGCGCGGATCAGGAAGGCCGCCAGCACAACCGTGGCGAGGCTAAGCGCGAGCCAGGGAACGGTTACTGAATCCTGCGGCACGCCGAAGTGCAGCAACGCGCCCTTGACGGAGAGGTTGTCCACGTAGCCGGCGCCACCGATCCGGGACGTGTCAGGGAGGATTTCCAGCCAGAACTGCAGCGACTCAGCTGGCCGAACCACCCATGCCAAAAGGACGGTCCCGGCGAAACCGATGGACATGTTAGCCAGTCCGCGCCAATCCTTACGCATCAGGAAGTACAGGCCAAAGACAAGGGGCGTCAGCTTGATACCCGCCGCTATGCCCACCAGGAAGCCGCTGCCACGGAACCCCCGACGACGGGAGGCGCCCAGCAAGTCGACAGCCATCAAGCCCATGAGCAGGATGTTGATCTGGCCAAATGCCAACGTCTCACGCCACGGGCCGAGGAACAGGACCGCCAGGAACAGGCCCCCCGCAATCCAGCGGCTGCGGCCGGATGACAACGCAGTGCGCCAGTCGTGCTTGGAGGCCCAGTACTTCACAATGGTGGCGGCAACCCAGGCGGCAATCGCTACGCCGGCCACATTGAACAGCATCAGCGCGGCGGGTTGCGGCCAGAGTGCCAGCAGCCCGAAGATGAGCGCTGCGAACGGCGGATAGGTAAAGGGAAGCTCCGGTCCCCCGGCTGCGGCAACGCTTGGGCCGTACAGGTCCGAAGGCGAGGCGCCGGCGTCGTTGAGGATGCTTCCGCCGAACCAGTACACACTGAAGTCCAGGCCCTGCTTACTCCACTCGGCAAGCATCAGCCACACAGGCCACATCAAGAGCGGCCACGGGAGCCAATGCAGTGCGCGTGAAGTGGTGGATGCAGACCTCCCGGCACCCGCCTTAGCCTGTAAATCGACGCCGGGCAGTGCCATGTCTTTATCCCCCAATATTTTCTTTGCGCAGTGGGATCCCAGTGGTCCCCAAATACATACTACTTAAACGCCCGGCGACGGCCCGATCCGGCTGACGGCGCGGGGGGGCGTCTCGGGTGACGGTCCGGGGGCGTCCGCCTCATGCGGGCATCCAGCCGCTTAGGATGCTGGAATGAGCGATTCAACGACGAACACCTCGGACGTGCTGGCCCTCGATTCCCTGTTGACCAGCGAAGAACTGGCTCTCCGCGAGAAGGTCCGGGATTACACAACCCAGCGGATCCGGCCGAATATCGCGCGCTGGTATGAGGACGCAGTCTTCCCGCAGGAGATCGCACCCGAGTTGGGCGAGCTCGGCGTCCTGGGAATGCATCTGGAAGGTTACGGCTGCCCCGGACGGACCGCCGTCGAATATGGCCTGGCAGCCATGGAGCTGGAGGCCGGCGATTCCGGCATCCGCACCTTTGTCTCGGTACAGGGCTCGCTCGCCATGACGGCCATTCACAAGTGGGGCTCGGAGGAACAGAAAGAACAGTGGCTCCCACGGATGGCTGCCGGCGAACTGATCGGCTGCTTTGCGCTGACGGAGCCGACGGCGGGTTCGGACCCGTCATCGATGGCCACTTTCGCTCGTGAGACCTCCGACGGCTGGGTCCTCAACGGCGCCAAGCGCTGGATCGGACTCGCCTCAATTGCCGACGTCATGGTGGTGTGGGCCCAAACGGAAGATAACGCGGCAGGCATCCGCGGCTTCCTGGTACCTGCGGGCACGCCAGGCGTCACGGCCACGCCGATCGAGCCGAAGCTCTCAATGCGGGCATCAATCCAATGCGACATCAAGTTCGACGACGTAAAGCTGGGTCCGGAGGCAATCCTCCCGGGTGCCACAGGACTTCGTGGACCGTTCTCCTGCCTGAACGAAGCTCGCTACGGCATCGCGTGGGGAGCCATGGGCGCAGCCCGCGACTCCTATGAGGCCGCGCTGGAGTATGCCGGTAGCCGTCTCCAGTTCGGGCGGCCACTGGCTGGATACCAACTGACGCAGGAGAAGCTCGTGAACATGCTCCTCGAGATCCAAAAGGGCACCATGCTCGCCCTGCACCTTGGCCGCCTGAAGGACGCCGGGCACCTCCAGCCCCAGCAGATCTCCGTGGGCAAGCTCAACAACGTTCGCGAGGCCATCAAAATCGCCCGGGAGGCCCGCACCATCTTGGGCGGCAATGGCGTCACGCTGGACTATTCGCCGCTGCGGCACGCCAACAACCTGGAATCGGTGCGCACGTATGAGGGCACTGACGAGGTTCACACCCTGATCCTGGGGCAGCACATCACGGGGGTTGCCGCGTTCCGGGGCTGAGCACCCAAGTAAGTCGCAGTTAAGCGCGTTCTGACGGTTCAAAACGCGCTCAACTGCTACATAGTTGGGCCGGGGGTAGGGTAGCCCGGGTCAGGCGGAAACCGTGGCGGGTTGCTTCTTGGCCGCATCCTTGCGGATGGTTGCGCTGATCACCGCAGCTACCGTGCACATCGCAGCTGCGCCCAGCCAGGCGTAGTTGTAGTGCCCGGTAGCATCCCGGATAAACCCGGCGGCCAGGGCGGCGGCAGCCGCTCCGAGTTGATGGGCCGCAAACACCCAGCCGAACACCACGGAGCCATCGGCGCCGAACACCGAGCGGCAAATGGCTGCTGTCGGGGGCACCGTAGCTACCCAGTCCAGGCCATAGACCACAACGAAGATGATCATGCTGGGTTCCACGGATGAGCCCAACAACAGGGGGAGCACCAGCAGGCCGATCCCCCGGAACTGGTAGTACACCGCCAACAGGACCTTGGGGTTGAACCGGTCCGTCAGCCAACCGGATGCGATGGTTCCCACGATGTCGAAGATCCCGACGACGGCCAGCAAGCCCGCCGCTGTGGTTTCCGGCATGCCGTGATCATGAGCTGAGGGAATGAAGTGGGTGCCGATGAGCCCATTGGTCGTGGCGCCGCAGATGGCGAAGCCCGCCGCCAATGCCCAGAACGTGCGGACCTTGCTGGCGCGTTTGAGGACCTGCAGCGCCCGGACGGCGGCGTTCGCGGAATCCGGCTTGGCTGTTACGGAACCCGTCGGTGGCGACGCAACTGCAACGCCCGGCGTCGTGCTCTTTGAACCGGCGGCACCAGCGTCAGGTGCTTCCGCGCCGTAAGGCAACACCCCGACGTCGGCGGGTGAGTTCCGCAGCCACCGCAGGACCAGCGGTACCACCGCGAGCGCACCGGCGGCGATGAGCAGCGACGCTCCCCGCCAGCCCGGGTTCTGGGCCAGGGCGGCGATGAATGGCAGGAACACGAGTTGGCCAGCAGCGCTGCCGGCGGTCAGGATGCCGATCACCAGGCCACGGCTCTTGGCGAACCAGGTGTTGGCGATGGTCGCTGCGAAGACGAGGGCCATGGATCCCGTTCCCAGGCCTATCAGCACGCCCCATGTGAGCAGGATCTGCCATGACTGGTTCACGAACACGGTAAGCGCTGAGCCCAGGCCAATCAGGCAAAGCGCGAGCGAGGTGACTTTGCGTATGCCGAAGCGTTCCATCAAGGCTGCGGCGAAGGGTGCCGTCAGCCCGAACAGGACGAGGTTGATGCTTACTGCAAGGGACAACACTGTGGTGGACCAGCCGAATTCCTCTTGGAGCGGGACCATCAGCACTCCGGGCGCGGCCCTGAATCCGGCCGCCCCAACCAGGGCGAGGAAAGCTACGGCGGCCACCATCCAGGCCGGGTGCAGCCTGCGGCTGGGTCGCTTGCCGGGTTGCTTGCCGGTTGGGACGGCTGCATTGCTTGTCGGAGTTCCTGTGACATCGGGAGCGGTCATGCGGAGATCTCCGTTTCAGGGGAAGTTGTTGGTACGGGTGCTATGGCCAGGGGCAGGGGATGGTCGCTGCGTGTGAAGCTATGCCAGCTTGTATTGGCGGCTGTCAGGTGGACCCCACAGTGCGTGCAGGTGTCCGCCGAGGCTGTGACTTGTCCGCAGTCAGTGTGGACGACCCGCATATGGGACACCTCATCGGGGGCGTCCAGGTGTTTCTCTGCCCAGATGATGATGGCATTGAGGACGGGGAGAGCATCCTCGCCCTTGGGTGTGAGCACGTACTCCTGGCGGGTCCGGGCACCATCCTGGTAGGGACGTTGCGCCAGCAGCCCCGCCTCGAGCAGCCATGCAAGACGTTTGCTGAGCACGTTGTCCGCGACTTCCAAGCGCTGCTTGATGGCGTCGAAGCGGCCGTTTCCGAAGAAG
Organism: Paenarthrobacter sp. 10L412; assembly: GCF_056395565.1. Classification (NCBI taxonomy): domain Bacteria; kingdom Bacillati; phylum Actinomycetota; class Actinomycetes; order Micrococcales; family Micrococcaceae; genus Paenarthrobacter; species Paenarthrobacter sp. 10L412. Next base: position 179,934 of record NZ_JBFTJT010000006.1, read on the forward strand.
ATCTCGCGCAGAACCAGGCTCCCCCATGGATCGCCGAGGACATCGAGGCCACGGGCAAGGCTGCACGTGCGGGCGGACCAGTCGGATCGCAAAGGCATGTGGACAAAGTACATGACTTTTCTAAAGAAAGCTATGCTGCAGGTGGCACCGCAGCGAACTCTGTTGGCTCCTGACCTTCTTTCGAGCTTGGACTGCCCGAAAGCACCCAATTTTGATTGACTTGCCCCCACGTTCGTGGCAAAGAAGGTCAGGAAGCCCGCCCTTCCTCGTTGGCCGCCCTTCCTGGTCGCCCCCCGAAGACCACCGCATGTGATCTTCGGGACACGCCCCACTGGTTTGCCGTAGTTTCATCACTGGTTTACCCGGACTGCCTAGGCTGGCTGCGTCAACTCTGACCACGAAAGGCACCCTGAATGTCCTCGAATATCCCTGAGCAGGTTAATCGTTTCATCAGCGCTTCCCGGCTTTCCCGTCGCGGCTTCCTGGGCACCGCGGCCGCAGCGACGGCGCTTGCGGCCACGGGCTCCCTGCTGCCTCCATCCGTGCAGGCGGCAATGGCCAAGCCTGTCCCAACGGGAAACCTTCAATCCATCAAGCACGTGATTGTGCTGATGCAGGAAAACCGCTCCTTCGACCACTACTTTGGCTCCCTGCGGGGCGTCCGGGGCTACGGGGATAAGTCCGTGACGCGCCTGCCCAACGGGAAGTCGATGTTCGAGCAACCCAGGGCGACAGGGGAAACCGTCCTGCCGTTCTCCCTCCGCAAAGCAGCGGAGCTCGCCGGCCGCCCTGGCTCCGACATCCAGTACCTGGGCGATCTTGACCACTCCTTCACCGGCACTACGACGGCGTGGAACAACGGCTGGTGCGATAAGTGGATTCCTGCCAAGAGCGCCTCAACCATGACGTTCTACGAGCGTGCAGACATTCCACTGCAGTACGAACTCGCGGACACGTTCACCATCTGCGATGCCTACCACTGCTCCGTCAACGGATCCACCAATCCCAACCGCAACTACCTCTGGAGCGGCACCACGGGCAACGAGCCAGGAAGCACCAAGCGGGCCGTGACCAACGCGGCCTACGGCTACACCCACGGCGGCTACGACTGGACCACCTACCCCGAGTGCCTGGAGCAGTCCGGGGTTTCGTGGCAGATCTATCAAGACTGGGACAATTTCACGGACAACGCCGTGGAGTACTTCCAAACCTTCAAGGCAATCGGCAGGAAGATGCTGGCCTCAGTAGAGGGCAACCTGAACACCACAGAGGAGTTCTACGACAAGCTGGCTGGCAAGGCCCCTGCTGAGCAAGACCGGCTTCTTGCCCAGCTGGAGCAGGGCCGGGCTTCGCTCAGCGAGTCCGAGAAAGCCCTCTTCGACAAAGCAATGTGGCGTGGGCGACCCAACACCCTGCTGGAGCGCCTGGGCACGGACATCAAAGATGGCACCTTGCCTCAGGTCAGCTGGCTGGTTCCCTCGGCGGCGGACTCCGAGCACCCAGGAGCATCCACGCCAGTGGGCAGCGCAAACTTCGTGTACAGGCTGCTGGACACCGTGGCCAGCAACCCGGATACGTGGGACTCCACCGCGATCTTCCTCAACTTCGACGAGAACGATGGCTACTTCGATCATGTACCACCGCCGGTCCAACCACGCCCGGAGTCGGGAGAGTCCACCGACTGGACTACCGCACGCCCCATCGGTTTGGGCCCGCGCGTCCCTATGACCATCGTTTCCCCGTGGACCGTGGGCGGCTATGTCAGCTCCGAGGTCTTCGACCACACCTCCGTGCTCCGCTTCCTGGAACGCTGGACCGGGGTTGAAGAGCCCAACATCTCGCCCTGGCGCCGTGAAGTCTGTGGGGACCTGACAGGCGTCTTCAACTTCGATTCCCCGGGGACTCCCCCGGTTTTGGACCACCCCGGCGCTGTGCCTGCCAAGATCAGCAGGTGGCGACCGAACCCGCCGGCGGTCCAGGTGGCCCCCATCCAGGAGCCCGGAAGCCGCCCGGCCCGGCCGCTTCCATACCGGCCCCAGGTGTCAGCCGCGGTTCAGCCAGGAAAAATCACCCTGGCCTTGGCAAACAGCGGCACCCGGTCCACCCACTTCACCATTTATGGGTACACCGGCGAAGTCACCGAACCCCGACATCTGGACGTGCGGGGCAACCAGAAGGTGGAGCTTCCCGTCCCGTCCGGCGAATTCGACGTCGTCGTCACCGGCCCAAACCGCTACCACTACGAGCTGAAAGGCTCGACGGCGGGTGTTGCAGCCGGCGTCGATGTCACCGTGAACGGTCAGCGCGGTAACAAAGCGGTGGAACTGGAAGTACGCAACAACGGCACGGCCACCGTCACGCTTCGGCTTGAGTCCCTGCAGTATGCGGACGGCAATGACACTGTGAAGCTCAAGCCAGGGCAGAACAGGAAGATCGGTTGGGAGACCCTGCAGGGTTGGTACGACCTTCAGGTCACCTCACCCGAGGATGCTTCCTTCCGCAGGCGCCTAACCGGCCGTGAGGAAGACGGCCGGGAAGGTGTCTCGGGCTAGCAGGACCCCCGCCGCTTTGAAGAATCCCGCTCTTGTTCGTCCCACTTAACGCAGAACGGTGAAGAGAGCGAACAAGGGCGGGACTCCGCGGCTCCAGGGCGGCCGCCCCGAATGCGTGGGTGCGCAATCCCTAAGAGCGGGGATAGCCTTCCCTGATGTCGTGGGACCCTGCGACTCCGGCTCGAATCCGGGTAGCAACGAGGCCCGTCCGCGAAGGCCGATATGCCAGCGCCCAGTACACCAGCAGAGCGATTCCACACACCACACCCAGGCTTGACACCATCAACTGCCATTGCGTTTGGGGGTCCTTGCCCCACTCGGCAGCACCGGCCCAGACGGCAAGGTTCTTTGGCGTCATATAGAAGGCAACCGTGGAACAGGCCACGATGATCCACCCTGCTGTTCGCATCCGCCCGTTGCGGGACGGGACCCGATGCATCGCGAACGCCATGCTCGGAAGTGCCACTGCCACCCAGACCCAGTGGTGGGACCAGGAGACGGGGCTGATCAGGAGCATCAGGATGGCCGTGGCCGAGACGGCGATGAAGTTCTCGTCCACATCCACGGCCCACTTAATGATCTTTGCTGCAAGGGCCGCGAGTCCCAGGGAAAGAACCATCCACACCACGCTGGTGAGAGAGGAATCCGGCATGCCGAAGTGCAGGAGCAACCCCTTGACGGACAAGTTGTCCACGTAGGCCGGGCCGCCGATGCGTCCGGTATCGGGGAGGATCTGGGTCCAGAATGCCAGGGATGCTTGCGGCAGGATGACCCATGCGACGGCGATGGATCCGAAGAATCCGGCGGCCATCCATGCCAGCGCCTTGAAGTCGCGGCGGACCAGGAAATACAGGCCGAAGGCCAGCGGCGTGAGCTTCACACCTGCGGCCAGGCCGATCAAGAGTCCTGCGGGCCACCGGATGAGGCCAGCCCGCGCCTTACCGTAGAGCGCGAAGTCTGCCAGGATCACGCCCATCAGGATGATGTTGATCTGGCCGAAAACGAACGTATCCCGCCATGGGCCCAGAAGCAGGATGGCTCCCGTTCCCACTAAAGCCGTGGTCCTGAAGCGATAGTCGGCGAATGCTGAACGCCACGTCGTCAGGCCGAAGTAGTGGCGTGCCAACCAGGCAGCCACCACTGCGGCACCTGCCAAGGCGGCGATAATGAAGACCATGCTGCTGGCAAAGAAACCCATTGCTGCCAGCCCGGCGAAGAGCAAGGCCGCGAACGGCGGGTAAGTGAACGGAAGGCCATCGCGCACAGCATAAAGATCCCCGCCTTGGAGAACCTTGCCACCTCCGTAGAAATAGACTTCGAAGTCGTTCAGGAACGGCTGGTAGTCCGTGTAGAGGAACCAAACGGCGACGGCGAGGGTCAGCACGCCTGCGATGGTCAGGATCCAGCCGCGCTGGGCAGCCGAAACAACCGTGGGTGAAGAAGAAGCCACTGTGTCAGCCGTTGCTGATCTTGGCGAAGGCCTGCTCAAGGTCCGCAATCAGATCCTCGGACTCCTCGATGCCGCAGGATAGGCGCAAGAGGTTCACGGGAACGGCCAGTTCGGTTCCCTTAACGGAGGCGTGTGTCATCTCCGAGGGGTAGTTCATGAGGGACTCGATTCCCCCCAGTGATTCGGCCAGCGTGAAGATCGAGGTGGATTCGGCAACTGTACGGGCCGCGGCCTCACCGCCCTTGAACTGGACAGAGACCATGCCGCCGAACTTCTTCATCTGCTTCGCCGCGAGTGCGTGGCCGGGGTGGTCCGGGAGGCCCGGGTACAGCACGGCTTCAACTTCGGGGCGCTGCAGCAACCATTCGGCCACAGCCTGGCCGTTCTCGCTGTGCCGGTCCATGCGCACGCCAAGGGTCTTGAGGCCCCGCGTGGTGAGGAAAGCATCCATCGGTCCGGAAACGGCACCAACGGCGAACTGGATGAAGCCGATCTTCTCGGCGAGTTCGGCATCGTTGACGACGATCGCGCCGCCCACCACGTCCGAGTGGCCACCGATGTACTTGGTGGTGGAGTGGATCACGACGTCGGCACCCAGGTCCAGTGGGGTCTGCAAGTAGGGAGACGCGAAGGTGTTGTCGACCACCAGGAGGGCACCGGCGTCGTGCGCTATCGCGGCGAGCGCGGCAATGTCAGTGATCTTCATCAGGGGGTTGGACGGGGTTTCCACCCACACCATGCGCGTCTTGTTCGCTGCAACGGCACGTGCCACAGCATCGAGATCGGACATGTCAACAGGAGTGTTGCCGATGCCCCAGTCGCCGAGCACACGGTCGATGAGGCGGTACGTGCCACCGTAGGCGTCGTTGCCCAGGACGATGTGGTCCCCGGGACGTGCCACAGCGCGGATCAGCGAGTCTTCGGCAGCAAGGCCAGAACCGAACGAGAACGCGGCGGAGCCACCCTCAAGGGCTGCCAGCTGCTCCTGCAGGGAGTCACGTGTGGGGTTGCCGCCGCGGCCGTATTCATAGCCGGATCGCAGCCCGCCGATTCCGTCCTGGGCGTAGGTTGAGCTGAAGTGCAGAGGCGGCACCACAGCGCCTGTCCGGGGTTCGAAGGCCTGGCCCGCGTGGACGGCCCTCGTGTTGAACCCGGCGTTGTTGTTGACGGACATGGAAGCTCCTCTTTCAGTGTTCAACGGTTGGAAGTGGGCGCGTGGCGCTCAGTTGCTCAGGTAGGCCAGGAGGTCGTGGCGGGTCAGGATGCCCACGGGCGCCCCCACGAACGTGACCATGACAGTATCGACGTCGGACAACAGCTCGCGTGCCGCGGAGATGGTCTCCAGCGATCCGATAACGGGCAGGCGCTCGCCCATGTGTTCGGCGATCTTGTCCGTGAGTTTGGCTTCGCCGCGGAACAGCTTGGTGGTGAGGCTGCGCTCATCAACTGCGCCCAGGACCTCGCCCATGACCACGGGTGGTTCCTGCGAGAGGACAGGGATGTGTGAGACGCCGAACTCGTTCATGATGTTGATGACGTCTCGAACAGTCTCGTTCGGGTGGATGTGGACCAGGTCCGGCATCTCGCCAGTCTTGGACTTCAGCACCTCGCCCACGGAGGACTCTTCGCCGCCGGAAAGGAAGCCGTAGGAGCGCATCCATTGATCGTTGAAGATCTTGGCAAGATAGCCACGGCCGGAATCGGGGAGGATCACCACAACCACCGCGGACTCGTCCAGGTCCTTGGCGGCCTGAAGTGCGGCGACCACGGCCATGCCGGAGGAGCCACCCACCAGGAGGCCCTCCTCGCGTGCCAGGCGGCGGGTCATGGCGAACGAATCGGCATCCGAGACGGCAATGACCTGGTCCGGCACGGTTTTGTCGTAGTTTGCGGGCCACATGTCTTCGCCAACGCCCTCAACGAAGTACGGGCGTCCGGTGCCGCCTGAGTACACAGAACCTTCCGGGTCCGCGCCGATGACCTTGACCCGGCCGCCGTCGGACGCGGGCCTGTCTGCCGAGACTTCCTTCAGGAAGCGGCCCGTGCCCGTGATGGTGCCGCCCGTTCCAGCGCCGATGACCACGTGCGTCACCTTGCCGTCAGTATCGCGCCAGATCTCCGGTCCTGTTGACTCGAAGTGGCTGCCCGGGGCTGCGGGGTTGGAGAACTGGTCCGGCTTGAAGGCGCCGGGAATTTCCTTGACCAGGCGATCGGAGACGCCGTAGTAGCTTTGCGGGCTGTCCGGGGCGACGGCTGTGGGTGTCACCACGACTTCGGCACCGTACGCTGCCAAGACAGCGCGTTTGTCCTCGCCCACTTTGTCCGGCACCACGAAGACGCACTTGTAGCCCTTTTGCTGGGCTACGAGCGCCAACCCGACTCCGGTGTTCCCCGACGTCGGTTCAACGATGGTTCCGCCTGGCTGCAGCCGGCCGTCCTTTTCCGCTTCTTCGATCATCTTCACGGCGATGCGGTCCTTGATGGATCCGCCGGGATTGACGTACTCGAGCTTGACCAGGACGGTGGCTTTGATGCCGTTCGTTACGTGGTTGAGCTTGATGAGCGGCGTATTACCGATGAGGTCCAACACGGACTGGGCGTACTTCATAGGTACAAAGTTACCGCCTGCCCGTAGTCCGCCCTGCCGTGCCTCACTTGCGCAGCATCACTTCCCGGCGGAGGAGTCGGTTTGCCAGAGGCCCAGGATGTTGCCCTCGGTGTCTTTGAAGTAGGCGTACCAGCCCATGCCGGGGACGGCGTCCTTACCTTGAACGATGGAGCCACCAGCGGATTCCACCTGGCCGAGGGCAGCATCCACATCGTCCACATCGATGGTGAGGATGGGATTCTTCAGGTTGTCTGTGCGTGGAAACAGCGCACCATTGATGGCTCCGGGTTCGCTGGGCATGCCGGTCTCTTCATCTGATGGAGTCGTGATGGCGATCGTGTAATCCATTTCCTGCATAGGGCTGAGATTCCAGCCGAAAGCACTTTGGTAAAAAGTGTTGGCCCTCTCGTTGTCATCCGTGGGAATCTCGAAATGCACTATTCCGGCCATGGTTTGCGCTCCTGGATTTTGGGCTTCGGACGCGGCCCACCCGCGCCACATCAGGGAGTCTAGACCCGTGAAGCGGCCCCCGTAAGAGGCTTACAAGGAGTGAATTGTCAGCCAGCCGTGGGACCATGAAAATATGACCATCGCAGACGCCCCGCCCCTTGTTGCGGCCGCGGCAGACGCTTCCATACGATGGCACCCCGGCGCCTCCTACAGGCTCGACCAAACCATGTTTCCCCTGATGCGGGGCAACGCCGACCCCTCTTTCGCGGCCCATCCCAACGGTTTCTGGATGGCCTTCACCACACCTTCAGGAGCTGTCACCCTGCGGCTCTCCGCGGGTGGACTGGGCGAGGATACGTTCGTTGATGCCCAGGCCTGGGGGGCGGGAGCGGAGGAGGCCGTTGCGGGCGTTCCCCGCCTGCTCGGTGCGGACGACGACTGGTCGGCTTTTGACGAACCCGTCTTCCATGCAACGCTCCCGCGCCTGGTCACTGAAGCACGACGCCGGAACATGGCACTGCGGCTGCCCTCCACCGGGCGGCTGGTTGACTCGCTGGTGCCCACCATTCTGGAGCAAAAGGTCACCACCTTGGAGGCAAGGCGTGGCTACCGGTACTTGATGTACCGCTTCGGAACGAAAGCCCCGGGCAGTGTGGCTCCCGCAGGACTCCTCGTACCTCCCACGGCGCGGCAATGGTTGGCCGTTCCGTCGTGGGAGTGGCATAAGGCGGGAGTCGGGCCACAACGCTCGGCGACAGTGATGCGGGCGCTGCAATCCGCCGTCGCGCTAGAACGTTTGGCTGACCTGGACCCAGCCCGTGCCGGAGCCAAACTGCAGACCATTCCCGGCATCGGCGTTTGGACTGCTGCGGAAGTGGTCCAACGTACCCACGGCTGCCCGGATTCGATTTCCGTGGGCGACTACCATTTGGCCTCTTATGTGGGCTACGCGTTGCTGGGACGGAAGATTGACGACGCCGGCATGCTGGAGTTGCTGGAACCTTGGCGGGGACAGAGACAGCGGCTGGTGCGGATGCTGTATTTGAGCGGCTTCCGGAAGCCAACCTTCGGCCCACGAATGACCGTCCAGGACCACCGCGCCCACTAGAGGTGCAGGCGGGACACGGCTTCCTGGCGCATATCCACCTTCCGGACCTTGCCCGAGACGGTCATCGGGAAGCTCTCGCGGACATCCACGTATTTCGGAATCTTGTAGTGGGCAAGCTTGCCCTTGCAGTACTCGGCGATGTCCTCTGTAGTCAGCGCCTCACTGCCCGGTTTGAGGATGATGCAGGCCATGAGCTCCTCGCCGTATTTGGCGTCCGGAACACCGATTACCTGCACGTCCTGGATGGACGGATGCAGATACAGGAACTCCTCGATCTCGCGGGGATAAATGTTCTCGCCACCTCGGATCACCATGTCCTTGATCCGGCCTTCGATCACCAGATACCCGTCCTCGTCCATGCGGGCGAGGTCGCCCGTATGCATCCAGCCCTCAGCGTCAATGGCCTCGGCCGTCTTGTCCGGCTGGCCCCAGTAGCCCTGCATCACCGCGTAGCCGCGGGTGCACAGCTCGCCGATGACGCCGCGCTCCACCACTTCACCCGTACCCGGATCCACGATCCGGCTTTCAAGGTGCGGCATGGTCCTGCCCACTGTGCTGGTCCGGTGCTCCAAAGTGTCCCCCGCCCGGGTCATGGTGGACACCGGCGACGTCTCAGTCATGCCGTAGCAAATGGCCACGTCCACCATGTGCATCTCATCGATGACCCGGCGCATCACCTCAATGGGGCACAACGACCCCGCCATGACGCCAGTCCTGAGCGTGGAGAGATCGAACGTGGCGAAGTCCGGCAGCGCGAGTTCGGCAATGAACATGGTGGGCACGCCATAAAGCGACGTGCCGCCAAAGTCCTGCACGGCTTCCAACGCCGCAGAAGGGTTGAATCCCCTGCTTGGGATGATGGTTGCCGCCCCGAAGCTCAGGGCATTCAGGTTGCCGATCACCATTCCGAAGCAGTGGTAGAACGGCACCGGAATCACCACGCGGTCCTGTTCGGTGTAGCCCAGGAGGCGGCCGATCGAGTGTCCGTTGTTGAGGATGTTGTGGTGCGTGAGGGTCGCACCCTTCGGGAAGCCCGTGGTGCCTGATGTGTATTGAAGGTTGATGGCATCGTGCGGATCCAGTTCGGCCATGCGGTCCCGTAGGGCAGAAGGCCCGACGCCGTCCGCCCGGGTCAGGAGCTCGGCGTACGTCAGCTCGTGGCCGGCCTCGGGGACACCCGGCGTGAGCCCCGCAACCGGGTCTCCGGGGAGGAAGACGATCTCCCTGAGTTCGGGGCACGTACCCGCAGTCTCCCTGGCCATGCCCACGTAATCGCTGTTCTTGTCCGAGGGCGCAGTCACCAGCATCCGCATGCCGTTCTGCTTGACCACGAAGTCCAGTTCATGCCGGCGATAAGCCGGGTTGACGTTGACCAACACGGCCCCGATCTTTGCCGTGGCGTACTGCAGGATGGTCCACTCGGCACAGTTGGGGCTCCAGATGCCGATGCGCTCGCCTTTCTCCACACCCAGGGCGAGGAGCGCGCGGGCGAGGTGATCGACGTCGTCGTTAAGCTTTTCGTAGCTCCACCGACGGGCGTCCCCGCCGGGCGTGGCAGCGGCTTCTATCAGCGCGTCCCTGAGCGGAAACTGCGCTGCGATGCGTTCAAAATTGGCACCGATGGTCTCTTCGAGCAGCGGGACGTCAGTGTCTCCGGCGGTGTAGGACAACATGACCGAACGCTACCAAGACAGTGCGCGCAACAGAACCGTAAAGTGGACAATCGGCTCCGTGTCCTCCCGGTAGGGTTGGATCCATGAGTGCACCCATCGACCTGCAGGCCACGTTCATCCCCAACGACGACGAATTCTTCCGCGTGAAGCTCGCCCTGGAAATCGCGATCGACGAGGTCGTCAACGAGCCCGGCTGCATCCGTTATGAACTGACCGAAGCCACTGAGGAAAAGCTGGTGCTCACCGAGCGCTGGGAGTCTGAGGAGGCTCTGGAGAAGCACTCCAAGGGCATTGCCGTCCAGGACCTGAACGAGTCCCTCAGCGCCTTGCTGGCTGAGCCGGTCAAGCTCGAACGGCTCTAGCCTCTCCCAGCACCAGCTCAGCGAAATCGCCGCAAGACTGCGGGAACGCCTTAAAGCATCGAGGTCGCCGGAATTTTCCGGCGACCTCGATGCTTTTCCGGCGATTTCGCCGGATGGGTCTAGCTTTCCTGGGCCTCGGCACGTGCCTTGGCCACATGGGCGTGGACTTCTTCCATGTCCAGGCCCTTCACGGCCTCAATAACCTGCTCCAGCTGCGGGCCATTGAGGGCACCCGGCTGAGAGAAGACAAGCACTTTCTCGCGGAAGGCCATGAGCGTCGGGATGGACGTAATCCCGGCTTCGGCGGCGAGCTGCTGCTCAGCCTCGGTGTCCACTTTGGCGAAGACCACGTCCGGGTGCTTCTCGGAAGCTGCCCCGTAAGTGGGCGCAAACTGGCGGCACGGGGCGCACCAGGCAGCCCAGAAATCCACCAGGACAATGTCATTGCCTTCGATGGTCGATGCGAACTGTTCTCCAGTGATGTCAACTGTAGCCATGTTTCCACGGTACGCGACCCCGCTCGCTAAGTCCCGTGGAGAGGGCCGTTGTTCGCTTCCCGCGTCACCGGGAATAAACGGCTACTTGGCCAGGACGTACTTGAGCGCGGACGCGTAGAGAGGAGCCACCTTGTTGTGTCCGGTTTGGTTCAGGTGCACATTATCCAGATAGTTCCAGGTGGCCCCGGCGATAGTTGCTGTGCCGGCCATCGAGATGCGTGGCCAGCCCCGGACAGCAGCTTCGCGGGTCAGGAGCCCGTCCACCCATCGGCGCTGGAAATGGCTGGCGTCATAGCGGGAAAGAACACCGGTGATAAGGATCGTGCTGCGGGGATATTTACGGCGCAGTTCATCCCACAACCGGTTGGCTTGGGACAGGATCGCGGCATCGGTGGCAAAAATCCGGGCATCGTTTCCACCAAGCGTCACCACCACCAGCCCAGGGTTGCCTTGGGGCAGGAGGATCCGGTCCAGGAGCACGGCATCGGTCGCTGAATTGCCACCGACCGCGGGGCTGCCCGAAACGTATCCCATCCCACCGATGCTCCGCACCACCTGGTGGGTGTAGCCAGCGGCCCGGGCACCCTGTTCGCCCCATGAGTCAAGATCCAGCTGCGAGTCTCCAAGGAAGACCACCGTGGAGGCGTCCACTGCTTCGGCTGAATACAACTCCTGCGTGGAATCGTTCCAGATGGTTTCCAACTTTTGGAAGGCAACGTGGGAGCCCCTGGCATCGGACCAGGTATCGCGCACCGGCCAGCCGAATTCGCCCGGATTGATGGACCACACTTTGTACGTGGAGTGCCCCACAATCCGCGCTCCCGTTGCAGGCCCCCAAACAAGCCAGCCGTTGGCGAACTGCTGCACCAGGCCCCCGGCCCGCGGAAGTTTGTCCGTGAGGGGCAAGCCCAATTGTCCGGCTGCTCCACCCAGGGAAACGTAGCGGTTGTGGACATCGCCGTGGGTGGTCGAATGCGCACCCGTTGCCGCCGACCAATAGACCGTGCCGCCCTGGAAGAGTTGGTAGACGAAGTCGTTTTGCCGGTATTCCTCGCTGACCGGATATCCCAGGGCACCGTTCTGGCCTCCAGTCGCGGACCAGTAGCTCCGGATAGCTCCGGTCAGGGCCCTCGCGCCGGTGGCGGGCGACCAGATGATGGTTCCACGCTGGTACTGCTGTGACGAGCCACCGTTTCGCAGGCCCGTCGCTTCATCCGTAGTGGGATACCCAAACTCCCCGCTTTCCAGCCCCGATTGGCGCCAGCGCTCACGTATGGCGCCCATGGAGGGATGTGCCCCAGTCGCCGGGGACCATACGATAAAGCCGTGCTCGAAGAGCTGGTAGGCACCGCCGTCGGGCAGTCCTGTGCGTTCACTGCCAGCGGGGTACCCGAGGAAACCAGCCTCAAAACCCGCTCTCCCCCACGCCAAGTGGATGGACCCCGTTGTGCGTTGGGCACCAGTAGCTGCCGAGAAACTGATCGCTCCTCTTTCGAAGAGTTGCTTGGAACCACCATTGCGCAGGCCGCTTAGAGTGTCTGTTGTGGGATAGCCGTGATAGCCCGCGGGGCCATCGGCTTCCCACCAAGCGTTGCGGACCGGCCCATTGACCACCACACGCGCTCCCGTGCGGGCTGACCACGCGATATCGCCACCGACGAACCGTTGCACGCAACCGGTGCTGGAGCATTCCTCCGCTGCCGTGGGCCGGATCAGAACGCTTCGGGCCCAAGTGCTGGTGCTGTAAAGCTGTCCGATGGCGCCTGCGACGGGAGGGGTGGAAGTCTCAAGCTGGATGCTCCCCGATGGGGCAGCTTGCACAGGTATCTCGGTTCCGAGCAGGCCAAGGACCAACAGCAGCGCCGCCACTGATCCGGCGATTTTGCTTTTCTTCGACGACGAAGCCGACCCCGCACAACCCACTTATCTACCCCTGCATCTTCGGGCCCAAAGGCCCCGTCACTGCTCCCCCACGAAGACAGTGAAGTCAGTATCTTCGACGGCGGCACTTCAGACGGCGACGACTCAGCGTTTGGTGTCACATCGTTATGTTCCCCGAACGGCGGGCACCGTTTCGCTGAGTCGCGGGAAGGCCTGTCATCGCCGGATCCTTCGTCCTAGACTGGCCTCCCATGGTGACGTGGGGACGGGTTGCGTTGCCTGCCCTGACCAGTTCTTGCCCGGCGGCCACGCATTCAATGAAGGGATGAACGTGGAGCCTGAGGATAACAAAGCGCTGGTGAGGCGCTTCTACGAAGCGATCGATGCCGGCAACATCGAAGCGATGGATGACCTGGTTGCCGAAGACTACCTGGACCATCACCCTCCGTTCCCCGGGCTCTCGGCAGGACGGGAGGGCCTGAAGGAGGCCTTCCGCATTTTCCTCAAAGCTACGCCGGGACATCACGTTATCGAGGATCAGATCTGCGAAGGCGACAAGGTAGTCACCAGACTGACCGCCCATGGTCGACACGAAGGCGAGTTGCCCGGTCCACTACCTGCTACAGGCGCTCAACTGGACGAAACCGCCGTCGCCATCCACAGAATTCAGGACGGACGGATCGTGGAGCATTGGTCCGATCGCGACGACCTCGCGCTGATGCAGCAACTGGGCATCATCCACTTGCCGGGCGCCTGAATCGAGCCGTAATTCTCTATGCGAAGCTGCCCGAAGTCTGCGCAAGTAGCCTCGCGTCCGTTGGAGCCAATCCCTGCCTCTTGCTAGCGATTGAACAACTGTTTAGTGTATGAAACATGCGTTTAACCGCAGAGGATTTAACCACCCGTGCACGGATCCGTGATGCCGCCATCGGACTGTTCGGCCGCGATGGTTTTGGCCCTGCTACCGTCCGCGCGGTCGCCTCTGCAGCGGGGGTCAGCCCTGGCCTGGTGATCCATCATTTCGGCAGCAAAGCAGGTCTGCGCGAAGCATGCGACCAGCATGTCCTCGCGCAGACCGCCAGCCAGGGTAGGGAGAAAACAGACCCTGCCACCGCACGTCAATTGATCCAGGACTACCTCAACCACCCGGACCAGTACGCCGATGAGATCGCCTACATTCGCCGCTCCCTGAGCGATGAATCCACGGCCGGGGACGCATTCTTCGACGCCGTGGTGCGCCAGACGCAGGACATCATCGAGGCCGGGATCGCCGTCGGCACCATCCGTGACTTCGACGACGTCCGGTCCACCGCCGTCGTCGTCGCATCAAACAGCCTCTCAATGCTCATGCTGGGCAGGCACCTCTCACGGGCGCTGGGAGCGGACGTAACAGAACCGCACGGCATAGGACCCGAATTGCTGCGGCAACTGACCATCCCCGCGCTGGACATCTACACCAACGGCTTCTACGCGGATTCGCGGTTCCTGGACTCGGCCCGCGACGCCCTGCAGCAAGACACCATCAACCAAGGAAGGGAGCATGCCCAGTGACCCAGGCAATCGTCGTCGAAGGGTTGCGCAAGAAGTTCGGCCAGCGCGAGGTCCTCCACGGACTCGACTTCGCCGTTGAACCGGGAACGGTCTTCGGCGTTATTGGACCGAACGGAGCGGGCAAAACCACCACCATGCGCTGCCTGCTGGATAGTATCCGGCCAAGCGCGGGAACCATTTCAGTGTTGGGGCAGGATCCACGCCGTGCCGGAACCGGACTGCGCCGCAGGATCGGTTATCTCCCTGGCGAACTCCATTTGGAGAACCGAACCACAGGCCGACGCCTGCTTGAACACTTCGCGGCCATCAGCGGCCCGGTACAGCCCAAATATGTCAACGAATTGGCAGAGCGGCTGGATCTGGATCTGGACCGGCAAACCCGCAAGCTCTCCAAAGGGAACAAGCAGAAGCTCGGCCTCCTGCAGGCGTTCATGCACCGCCCCGAGCTCCTGGTGCTCGATGAACCAACCAGCGGCCTGGATCCCTTGGTCCAGCAGGAGTTCCATGCACTGGTCCGCGAAGTGGTGGACGATGGCGCAACGGTCTTCCTCAGCTCACACGTACTGAGCGAGGTCCAGCAGGCCGCCGACGCCGTAGCCATCCTCCGCGACGGTGGCATCGTGACGATCTCCACCGTAGAGGCCTTGAGGAACGCGGCCGTACGGCAGTTGCGGTTCAACGCAACCGGCGCAGAAACGCACGACGTCGGCGCGCTGCTGGCGCGGGTGCCGGGCGTCGCCAATGTTGTGCTGCGGGAGCTTCCTGGTGACGGCGCAGCGGAAGCCACCGTCGAAGCAACGGCGACACTTTCGGGTCTGGTCCAGCCACTGGTGCAGGAGCTGGCGCGGCTGAACCTCACAGACCTCGTCCTGGAGGAACCGGATCTGGAGGAAGCCGTGCTGACTCTCTACACGGGGCGTCATGTGGGCAACGGAAACGGACGAAACGGAAACGGGCGCGGAGGAAACGGGCACAAATCCGTGAGCCACACGGAAGGAGCACACCATGCCTAGGTTCCTCCCCCTCTTCACCAAAGCCTTGACAGACTCGTGGCGGTCCACTGTCGCGTGGGCCTTGGGACTGACGGCTGCGATCATGCTGTACCTGCCCCTTTATCCGTCCATCGGGGGCAGCGCGCAAATGCAGCAAATGATCGACGCACTCCCGCAGGAGATGACCAAGGCCCTGAACTATGACCAGATAGCCACCGGACCTGGCTACACACAGGCCACCCTGTTCGGGTTGATCGGTTTCCTGCTGATGTCCATGGCGTCCGTGGGTTGGGGCGCGGCCGCAGTGGGCGCGGACGAGGAGTCGGGGCTGCTGGAATTGACCTTGGCCCATAGCGTGACCCGAATCCAGGTGGTCCTTGAACGCGCCCTGGCACTCGTGGTGCGCGTCGCGATCCTTTCGGCCTTGGTCTTCCTGCTGGTGCTGGTGCTGAACGGACCCTCGAAACTGGACATCGACGTCGGGCATCTCTTCGGTGCGGTAGTGCTGTTTGCCGCTTTGGCACTGCTGAGCGGAACAGCGGCGCTGTGCGTAGGTGCTCTGACAGGACGGAAGGTTTATGCGATTGCGGCGGGTGCCGCCGTCGCCGTCCTCGGCTATGTCTTCAACGCTGTTGGGAGGCAAAGCCCCGACGTCGACTGGCTGCTGAACCTTTCGCCGTACCACTGGGCATACGGTAATTCACCGGTAACGAACGGTGCCGATTGGGGAGCGGCTGCAGGCTTGCTGGGTATCTCTGCGGCGCTTATCGCCCTGGGCGCGGTTGCACTTCAGCGGCGGGACGTAGGTGTTTGAGTTCGCCTAAGCCCACACGTGCGGAGCTGGCCGGCGGGCTCCCAGGAGCGCATTGTTCTCGCGCCACTCATGGATCCACTCCGGCAATTCCAAGTCAGCCGGTGGCGCACCGAACTCAGCAATGATCTCTTCCTGCGTCACCGGCTTCCCCTTGTTCACCAAGCGGGTTGCTATGTGGGCGCGAGCGTAGATCTCACCGTCCACCACCATGCGCTGCTCAAAGTAGATGGCTTTGGTGTCCAGCCCGATGATGCGCGTTTCGATGGTGTAGCGCTGCCAGAGTTGCAATGACTTGCGGAAAGCGATGGTCTCTGCGGCTGCAACGGGACTCCAGCCGCGCCTGCGCATCTTTCTCCAGATACCGCTGCGAACCATGAGGTCGAAGCGGCCAAGGTCCATCAAGGAGAAATACATGCCGTTGTTCACGTGCATCGCGATGTCGATGTCCGTCGGCAGAACCCGCAGGGGCAGCGAGGACGTTTCCCAAGCACCCAAGGGTGAACGCTTGGATGAGGTGAACAGCAGCATGAGGGTGCGGAGAAGCAAATGCATGCGAGCTATGTTACCCGCGAGTAACTTCGGTGGGAATAGACAGACCGCATAGTGGACAGGGTGTTGGCGCAGCATTAATACATCCAGCGCTTTATGTCCAACGATTGCACAAACGTTTACCGCCAGTTCATCCATCCCGTGCACAATGTCTGAAACCCGGAAACACCGACTCACACCCAGGGGGATCCCTTTGAGCACTCTGCAAACCACCAAGCCGCACGCCGACGTCTGGCCCGACCTCGCCCGGCACCAGGACGTCGTGCTCCGGGACGCCCGGGGCAACCGCATCGAAGGAACCATCGACGGCATGACCGATGACCACAGCACACTCTGGGTACAGCTCAAGGGCGGTTTGGGCCGGCAACTGGTTCACCACATGGACGGATACTGGCTGGAGACTCCCACCGTCTGATCCGTTTTCCAGTGGCGTGCATTGTTGCTGTGGCTAGGATTCCCGTATGACTCAAGCGCGATACCGGGACCTCGTCGAATGGCCCCTCATGGCGACTGCACTTATTTTCCTCATCGCATATGCCTGGCAGGTCATAGGTCGCGTGGACGGGGCGGCCGGCCTCCCCTTCGAAATAATCCTCTGGATTACCTGGGGGATCTTCGCGCTGGACTACTTCGCCAACCTCTGGCTGGCGGAGGATCGAAGGCGATGGTTCGTCTGGAACCTGCATGAACTCCTCATCGTGGTGCTCCCCTTCTTCCGGCCACTCAGGCTTCTTCGGCTGGTCACGCTCCTGTCCGTACTGCAACGCACCGTGGGAGAAACCCTGCGCGGACGCGTAGCCACATACGTTGCCGGCTCGGCCGCCATGTTGGTGCTCATCGGCGCCCTGGCAGTGCTTGACGTGGAGCAGAATGCACCGGACGCCAAGATCCTGACGTTCGGAGACGCCGCATGGTGGGCCATCACCACCATCACCACAGTTGGCTACGGAGACCTCTACCCCGTCACCCCCATCGGCAGGATCGTGGCGGCGGCGCTCATGATGAGCGGGATTGCCGTCCTGGGTATCGTGACGGCCTCTATTGCCTCGTGGTTGGTGCAACGAATCGAGGAAAACGCGGAGGATGTTGCGGCGGCCGCGGAAACCAAAGCAGCAGCCGCCGAAGAACCGGTCCGCGCTGAATTGGCAGACCTTGTCACTGAAATTGCAGCGCTGAGGCGTGAGATCGCCGAGCTTCGGGAGAGCGCGGCTGCCAGGCGTGACACTGGCACGGAGTCGCCAGCCAGCTGAGAATCCCCGGACTCGTTCGAATTCCCCGCCGCACAACGGTGAGTACAGCGAACGAGAGCGGGAGCCGTGGGTTCCTTGGCCCCTGCATTCGCGGCGCGTGCCCCCCCGAACGCGTGCACCCCGAACGCGAAAAATCCCCGGAACCTGTTGGTTCCGGGGATTTCCCTTTGGGTGGCAGATGAGGGATTCGAACCCCCGTAGGCGTTGCCAGCTGATTTACAGTCAGCCCCCTTTGGCCGCTCGGGTAATCTGCCGAACTTCAAAAGAAGATCACTTCCGGAGACCGTTTCTTTTCGATCCGGTAACCGAAGGCAGAGACAACCTTACAGAACTTCCGGCCAAGAATCTAATCGAGGGCGGACACGCCGGAATGGCCTGTATTTCAGGCTTCTCCGAGGATCCGGCCAGCCAGTTTCGCTTCAAACTTTTCTGCTTGCTCAGCCGTGATTTGGTTGAGCTCCACAGCACGCAGCAAATCGGCGTGCACCCCGTCCATCCGCGAGGCCGCATCCGGCACCGGGCTCAGGACGATCGACGCCGCCACTGTCACCGCTGCCACTGCACTCGCCGCGGCTGCCGCTGCCGTACCGATCGAACCAGCTGCCGCGGATGCGGATTTCGTGACGTAGTGGACGGCCTTGTGGCTCATGCTTACCTCCGTGGGTGGGCTCTTCCAACTGGTACAACTCTCAAACATCCACCTCGGTTCCAACCAAGCATGTGCTGTGAGCGAACTGTGAAAGTTATCCACGGCCCCATCCCGCGCCTTCCGTACTAGGCTGGATGGCAGACAAACCGCCCTTACCGGGCCCCCAACCTAAGGAGAGTCATGGCAGGCGAATCAACATTCGACGTCGTCAGCAAGGTAGACAAGCAAGAGGTCGCCAACGCGCTCAACCAGTCCCAGAAGGAAATCGCCCAGCGCTACGACTTCAAGGGAGTCGGCGCGGAGATTGACTTCAGCGGCGAAAAGATCCTGATGAAAGCCAACTCGGAGGATCGCGTCCTCGCCGTCCTGGACGTCTTCCAGTCCAAGCTCATCAAGCGTGGCATCTCCCTGAAGTCCCTGGACCAGGGCGAGCCATACCCCTCCGGCAAGGAATTCCGGCTGGAGTGCACCATCAAGGAGGGCATCGCGCAGGACATCGCCAAGAAGATCAACAAGATCATCCGCGACGAAGCCCCCAAGTCCGTCAAGTCCCAGATCCAGGGCGACGAGCTTCGCGTCACCTCCAAGTCCCGCGATGACCTGCAGGAAACCATGAACATCCTCAAGAAGTTCGAAGAGGCAGACCTGCAGTTCGTGAACTTCCGCAGCTAGACTGCCGACGCTGCACCGCCAGCGTCATAAAAGCCGGGGTCCGGCGCCGCTCAGGCGCTGGACCCCGGTTTTTTATGGGCTGGCTACATCGATTGTCGTAATGGCCGCAGACATTAGGGCACAAAGTTTTTGCGTAATCACCCCATGGCAGTATTCTTCTTCATTAGGCAAGCCTAAGTATGGCTCCCCTGAGTGAAAGAAACGCACATGACCGCCAACTTCCTGATAGGCCTGCGTGAAGGCCTCGAGGCCTCGCTCATCGTGGTCCTCCTGATGGCCTACCTCATCAAGACCGGCCGGCAGTCCCTGCTCCCCCGGCTCTGGACCGGCGTCGGGCTGGCCATTGTCATCTCCCTCGCCTTCGGCGCCCTTCTTACTTTCGGCCCGCGGGGTCTCACCTTCGAGGCCCAGGAAGCGATCGGCGGAGGGCTGTCCATTGTTGCCGTAGGACTCGTGACCTGGATGGTCTTCTGGATGGCGCGCACTGCGCGGAGCCTCGGAAGCGACCTCAGGTCCCACGTGGACAAAGCAGCCGACGGCGCCGCATGGGGCCTTGTGCTGGTTGCGGCACTGGCCGTGGGCCGCGAAGGACTCGAAACGGCACTCTTCATTTGGGCGGCAGCGCAAGCCACCGGCGAAACCACGTTCCCCCTCCTCGGTGCCCTGCTTGGCCTCCTGACAGCTGCCGGACTCGGATACCTGCTCCACCGGGGAGTCCTCAAGGTCAACCTGGGCCGCTTCTTCACCTGGACGGGAGTGGGACTCATCGTCATTGCCGGGGGCGTCCTTGCTTATGGCATCCACGATCTCCAGGAAGCCGGCATCGTTCCGGGCCTGCACAGCCTGGCCTTCGACCTCTCAGCCGCCGTTCCGCCGTCGTCCTGGTACGGAGCCTTGCTGAAGGGCACACTGAACTTCTCCCCGGCCACCACGTGGCTGGAAGCAGCAGCCTGGCTGCTGTATGTCGTCCCGGTCCTGTTCCTGTACATCCGGGCCAACCGCTCCCAACCTCCGGCGGCAGCAGCGAAGACGTCAGCCCCGAAGCCCGCAGTCGCCGTTCAGCAGTAAGAAACCTCCACCCCAACCCGCGCGCAGCCCTCGCACCCCGCGCCTTCCCCCAACACAAAGGACCCCCATGCTTGGCACGTTCCTGTCCACGTCCCCTTCCCCGAAGCTTCGCAGGACCCTCACCGTCATCGGCGTGGCTGCGGCCGTCCCCATGGTTCTGGTGGGCTGCACTGACAATGCGAAAACCACGGCGGCCACGGATGGGCCGATCCAGGTCAGCAGCACCGCGAATGAATGCAAGGTCTCCACAGCTACTGCGCCCAGCGGCAACCTGACGTTTGCCGTGAAGAACGAAGGCACCGAGGTCACCGAGTTCTACCTGCTGGCCGAGGACGGTTTGCGGATCATCGGCGAAGTGGAGAACATCGGGCCTGGAATTACCCGGAACCTGGTGGTCACGGCTCCTGCAGGCAAGTACAACACCGCTTGCAAGCCCGGTATGCAGGGCGAAGGCATCCGGGCTTCGTTCGAGGTCACGGAATCCGGAAACAAGCCGAGCGCGGACGCTGATTTCCAGAAGCTCCTTGAGACCGGCTCCCAGCAGTACGCCGCCTATGTGAAGGATCAAACGGAGCAACTCGTCACGGGCACCAAGGCCTTTGCAGACGCCTTTGCAGCGGGTGACGCCGCCAAGGCCCGTGAGCTCTATGCCGCGACCCGTATGCACTGGGAGCGGATCGAGCCCGTTGCGGAATCGTTCGGCGATCTCGATCCCAAGCTGGATGCACGCGAGGCTGATCTGGAGCCCGGCCAGGAATGGACCGGATGGCACCGCGCAGAGAAGGACTTGTTCCCGCCTGCGGACTACACCGCCATGACGTCGGCCGAACGTACCGCGATTGCCACTCAGCTCGTTGCAGATACTGCAGACCTCGCAACGCGTACCCGCACAGTGGAGTTGACGGCTGACAAGCTGGGCAACGGCGCCAAGGAACTCCTCGATGAGGTTGCTACCGGTAAGGTGACGGGCGAGGAAGAGATCTGGTCCCACACCGACCTCTGGGATTTCCAGGCCAACGTGGACGGCGCCCGCATCGCCTTCGAGAGCCTGAAGCCGGCATTGGAGCAAAAAGACGCCGAGCTTGCCAAGTCCCTGGACGAGAAGTTCACGGCCCTCCAGGCCGAGCTCAAGAAGCACGCCAAGGGCGATGGCTTCTCCTACTACAACGAGCTGAGCCAGGATCAGATCCAGCAGCTCGCCGCGCTGGTCGATTCCTTGGGCGAACCCCTGTCCAAGCTCACCTCGGCCGTCGTGCTGTGAGCGGCTGCCCCTACGGGCACGCCGGCGAAGCCCCGGAGGCTCCAGGTGCCGGACAGCCTGTGAATGTGAACGATTCCGCCCGCCCAGGCGAGGCGACCGGCGTCGTACGTTCCACGGCGACGTCCGACGGCGGTGCGTCGGCTAGCGCTGGCACCTCCCGCCTGTCCCGCCGTGGCCTTCTTTCCCTTGCCGGAGTGGGCGGCGCTGGCGCAGTAGCTGGCATCGCCGCAGGCTTCCTGGGACACGACGTGGTCACAGCCGGTGCTGCATCGGCCGCGGAACCCGACGCAGGGGATGCTGTTGTTCCCTTTTTCGGCGAGCACCAGGCCGGCATCACCACCCCGGCCCAGGACCGCCTTCACATGGCTGCCTTCGATGTCACCACGGAGGACCGGAAAGAGCTGATCAAGCTCTTGAAGGACTGGACTGTTGCGGCTGAGGCCATGACGGCGGGCCGCACCACGGGTGCGACTGGCGCCGTCGATGGCCCTTACGATGCCCCGCCGGAAGACACCGGTGAGGCGTTGGACCTGGCCGCCGCGCAATTGACGTTGACCTTCGGTTTCGGCGCAGGGCTGTTTGAGAAGAATGGCAAGGTGCGCTTTGGCTTGGACGGTCGCAGGCCCGAAGCCTTGATCGACCTCCCGCACTTCCCGGGTGACGACCTTCAACCTGGCCGCACCGGGGGCGACATCGTGGTCCAGGCATGCGCCGACGACCCCCAAGTGGCCGTACACGCCATCCGTAATCTTGCCCGCATCGGCTTCGGAAAGGTGCGTGTCCGCTGGTCCCAGTTGGGCTTTGGCCGCACGTCCTCCACGTCCCGTGCGCAGGTGACGCCCCGCAATCTCTTTGGCTTCAAGGACGGCACCAACAACCTCAAGGTTGAGGACAATGCCCTCCTCGATGAGCATGTCTGGGTACGTTCCCCTGCTTCGTCGAATGAAGAGTGGATGAGGGGCGGCAGCTACCTTGTGGCGCGCAGGATCCAGATGCACATCGAGATCTGGGACCGGACGTCATTGCGCGAGCAGGAAGGCCTGATCGGCCGGACGAAGGGCGTGGGAGCGCCGTTGTCCGGTGGCGAAGAGTTCACGGCGCCCGATTTCAAGCTCGCGGGCCGCAACGGTGATCCACTCATTCCCTTGGACTCGCACGTCCGGCTGGCCCACCCCGACCAGAATGGGGGTGTGCGGATGCTTCGCCGTGGCTACAACTTCACCGACGGCTCAGACGGACTCGGGCATCTGGACGCGGGGCTGTTCTTCATCGCGTTCGTCAAGGATCCAAGGACCCATTACGTTCCCATGCAGCTGGCGCTGGCCAAGGGCGATACCTTGTCCGTGGAATACCTGAAGCACACGGGCTCGGGGCTTTTCGCTGTGCCTCCGGGGATCCAGCAGGGCGGCTTCATCGGCGAGGGGCTTTTCGCGTAGGCTGATTCCTCTTTTGGGCTGATTCCTCTATTACGTTGTGAACCCGCTATTCCGTTGCTGGCCAACCACGGAATAGCGGGTTCACGACGTTTTAGGCCTTGGAAAGCGGCGTCCTTAGGAAAGCGGCCGCCCAGCCATCCGTTCAAGCCGAGTGATGCGTTCCTTCATGGGCGGGTGTGTGGAGAATAAACGCCGCATGCCACCGCCACGGAAAGGGTTCGCGATCATGAGGTGGGAGGCATTAACGAGCCGTTGATCCTGTGGGAGCGGAAGCTGGGAGACGCCCGATTCGATCTTGCGCAGTGCTGAGGCGAGCGCCAGTGGATCGCCGGTCAGCTCCGCGCCGTCCTCATCGGCGTCGTACTCGCGGGTGCGCGAGATCGCCATCTGGATCAACGAGGCCGCGAAGGGCGCCAGCAGGGCCATGGCGATCATCGCGATCGGGTTGGCGTTGCGCCGATCCCCGCCGCCGAAGAACAACAACATCTGCCCCACGGACGTGATCACGCCCGCAACGGCAGCCGCCACGGAGGACGTCAGGATGTCCCGGTTGTACACGTGCATAAGCTCATGCCCCAGGACACCCCGGAGTTCGCGGGCATCAAGGACATGCAGGATTCCCTCGGTGCAGCAGACGGCGGCGTTCTTGGGACTGCGCCCGGTAGCGAAGGCGTTCGGCGTCATGGTGGGCGAGAGGTAAATCCGCGGCATGGGCTTGTTGGCCCGCACGGAAAGCTCCCGGACAATCTGGTACAGCTGCGGGGCCTGCGCTTCGGTGACCGGATAGGCCGCCATGGAGCGGATGGCGATCTTGTCGCTGTTCCAGTAGCCGTAGGCGGTAGTGGCTACCCCGATGAGGGCAAAGATCCAGATGGGCGTGGTGCTGCGTGTGCCGGCCCCGATAATGGCGCCCAAACCCAACAGCACCGCCCACAGCACACCGAAAAGTGCTGCGGTCTTGAGTCCATTGTTGTGTTTGTGCACGGTTGTTCTTCCACTCTCGTTGGCTCGTGAACGGTTCTGTACGGATTAACGCCGACGGCGGTCGCCGTGTTCCGCAGTTGGCATGCCTGGGCTGGCACGCCTGGGCTGGCGTCGACCTTTGGGCTCGCAGACTTTTTGTGCCAACACCGTCCTGCCCGAGGCCTGCTGGCTACGGCACCGGATGCTTCGCATCGTACGCGACGAATCCCGGCTGCAGGCGCGACGCCAGCCAGGCCAAGACAATGCAGACGATCCCGCCGATCAGCAGCACGCCGCCTTCGCTGAGGGATTGGGTGACACCGCCAGCCAGCATATCCCCCACTCGAGGGCCTCCTGCGACCACCACGATGAACACTCCCTGCAGTCTTCCGCGAAGGTGGTCGGGCGTCGCGGACTGGAGGATGGTGGTGCGGAAGACCGCGCTGACAGAATCGGAAATCCCCGCCAGCGCACAACACAGGGCAGCAGGAAGGAGCCAGGGCGTTACGCCCTCGCGGCCCGAATCTCCAGCCAGCAACACCACCAGGCCAAAGCCTGCAATCGAGGCGCCCCATCCGACCACCGACCACACCACTGCGCTGCCCTGGCGCCGCACCCTGCCGAGGGGACCGGAAAACAAGCCAGCCAGGAAGGCACCCACGGCGGTAGATGCCAAAAGCACGCCCACCGTCGTTTCACCGCCGCCAATCATGACTGCACCAATTGCAGGCATCAGGGCACGCGGTTGCGCGCAGATCATGGCGATGAGGTCAATGATGAAGGTCATCCGGACATTGGGCCGCGTACCCAGGAACCGGAAACCCTCCACTACGGAGCGAAGCCCGGGCCTGGCGGCATTCTTTGACGGTGGCAACGGTGGGAGTTTGGCGAGGCCCCACAGGGCAAAGGTGAAGCTGATGACATCGATCGTGTAGGTCCATCCGAAACCGATCGTGGCCACCAGCACGCCCGCCAGGAGTGGTCCGGCGGTCATGGACAGGCCGAACGTCAGCATGCTCAGGGCGTTCGCCGCCGGGAGCAGGTCCTTGCGGACCAGGAGCGGAATGATGGCGCTTCGGGCTGGACCGTTGATGCCTTGGGCACCGCTTTGGATGGCAACCAACGCGTAAAGTATCCAGATGTTGCCGATCTCCAGCCAAGCCTGCAGTGCCAAGCCTGCGGTTGTGGCCCAAAGCACCAGTGATGCGATCAGCGCCACTTTGCGGCGATCATAGGCATCTGAGATGGAGCCACCGTAAAGCCCCGCGATAACAAGCGGAACCAGGGCGAAGATACCCAGGAGGCCCACGTAGAAACTCTCCTGGGTCAGGCGGTAAACCTCCAAGCTGACGGCCACCAAGGTGAGCTGGGTACCGATGGCAGCCACCGAGGCTCCAAGCCAAAGTCTCCGGAAGGCCGGGCTCTCCTTGATCGGGGTGATGTCTGCCAGTAGTTTCGCCACCTAGCCACCCTAGCGACCCCAGTGACGTCGTTGTCCGTTTGGTTTGAATGGTGCGTCTCCCGCCGTAACGCGCTGGTTGGTAGGCTCACCCGGGGGAAGGAGTCCACATGGTCTTGTCGCGACGATTGCTGTTCCGCTCGGGCATCTGGGAAATTGCCAGGCCGCGCCACCCTTTGACGGCCGGGCACGTGCTGATCCGCCTCTCGGACCCCTCCACGGAATTTACGGAATCCTCGGCGGCCGATTGGTTGTTCTGCCACAACCTCGCCCGGGCAGCGTTGGACGACGTCCTTGGCGCGAAGCGGTTCGCCGTGATGTTCGCCCACCGTTGGCACCCGTTGGGTTCCGCTATCGGCGAGCCGGTGGCTGAGTCGTCTACGCCCACGTTTCACCTCTTCGCTCGTTGGGAGGCGGAAAGCACGACGCCGGGACGCCAACTCGCGCTGCCGGCCCACCATCGGGTGCCCGAGCCTGAGGACAGCCTGGACATCATGGATGCGCGGATCCGGGATTCGCTGGGTCTTGGTGCCGCCAGCATCGCGAAAGAAGCCCCTGCACAGGTGGGGTCCGCTCAGGTGGGATCCGCGCCTGTGGCCACGTCCGGCGTCGTACCCGTCCAGGTGCCGGTCCCCTTGGTCGCGACAGTTGATGCAGCCCGCCACCACAGCGTGATTGAGCCCGCCAGCGGGGCGGCTGCGATTTCCAGTGTCCTGCCGGGGGAACTCGTTGCCATGGGTAGCGCCCTGTCTGTCCTGCCGCTGAGCAGTGGACTCACCGGCTTCAGCTGCGTGGCTATCGAAGGAGGGAATCCGGGTTCTGCCCTTCGCATCCACGCCGTGGGTCGATCTGCCGCGGAGCAAGCCAATCCGATGGTGGATTTGTTTAATTTGCCGGAAGTTAGCTTTGCCTTATTGTGAACTGCTCAAAATAAGTGGTTCAATGAGTGCATGACCGATCACACAGCCGACCAGGAAGCATGGGCCAGTGCCCTGCATGCCCACGGCAGGCGTGTGACCAAACAGCGGCTGGCAGTGCTGGCCGCTGTCCAGCACCATCCGCACTCCCCGGCAGAAGGCATCCTTGCCGCTGCCCGCAAAGAGCTTCCTGAACTGACGGCGCAGTCCGTTTACGTTGTGCTCAGCGACCTCACGGATTTGCAGATGCTGCGCCGCTTTGAACCCCCACACTCCCCGGCGCTCTACGAAACCCGGGTAGGCGACAACCACCACCACGCTGTCTGCATCAGTTGCGGCCGCGTGGAAGACGTGGACTGCGCCGTGGGACACGCACCGTGCCTCACGCCGCACTGGGATGAAAATTCCAAGCCAATGACCATCCAGATCGCAGACGTCCTGTATCAGGGCATCTGCCAGGATTGCCAGGCAAAACAACAGCTCCCCAAACAAACGTCCGTAACTCAAAAATAAGAACAAGGAGAACAATGACTGCTATTTCAACAACCCAGTCAGGTGCCCCCGTTACTTCCGACGCGCACTCCAAGTCCGTCGGCGCCGACGGTGCCATCATCCTGACCGACCACTACCTGGTGGAGAAGCTTGCACAGTTCAACCGCGAGCGGGTCCCGGAGCGTGTAGTGCACGCCAAAGGTGGCGGCGCTTTCGGTACGTTCAAGACCACCTCGGACGTATCGGCCTACACCAAGGCAGCATTCCTGCAGCCGGGCGTCGAGACGGACATGCTGATCCGTTTCTCCTCCGTTGCCGGCGAGAATGGTTCTCCTGACACCTGGCGCGACCCCCGCGGTTTCGCCGTGAAGTTCTACACCTCCGAGGGCAACTACGACCTCGTGGGCAACAACACCCCGGTGTTCTTCATCCGCGACGGCATCAAGTTCCCGGACTTCATCCACTCCCAGAAGCGCCTCCCGGGTACCCACCTGCGTGACGCTGACATGCAGTGGGACTTCTGGACCCTCTCCCCCGAATCCGCACACCAGGTCACCTGGCTCATGGGCGACCGTGGCCTGCCGGCTTCCTGGCGTGAAATGCAGGGCTACGGCTCGCACACCTACCAGTGGATCAACGCCGCTGGTGAGCGCTTCTGGGTCAAGTACCACTTCAAGTCCAACCAGGGCGTCAAGACCATCACAGGCGACCAGGCTGAGGAGCTGGCAGGCTCGGATGCAGACTTCTACATCCGCGACCTCTCCGAGAACATCGAAGCCGGCAACTTCCCCTCCTGGGAACTGCACGTCCAGGTCATGCCCTACGAGGACGCCAAGACGTACCGCTTCAACCCGTTCGACCTCACCAAGGTCTGGCCGCACGCGGACTACCCGCTGATCCACGTGGGCACCATGGAGCTGAACAAGAACCCGGAGAACTACTTCGCGCAGATCGAGCAGGCCACCTTCGCGCCGTCGAACTTCGTACCGGGCATCGCTGCCTCGCCGGACAAGATGCTGCAGGCCCGCATCTTCTCCTACGCCGATGCACACCGCTACCGCGTGGGTACCAACCACGCCCAGATCCCGGTGAACCAGCCCAAGAACCAGGTCAACAACTACAGCCAGGACGGCGCCGGACGTTACCTGTTCAACGCCCCCACCACCCCGGTCTACGCACCGAACTCCGTTGGTGGCCCGGCTGCTGTTGAGCCCGCTTCACCGGCAGGTGGCTGGGAGAACGACGGCGAGCTCACCCTCTCCGCACACACCCTGCACTCCGAGGACAGCGACTTCGGCCAGGCCGGTACCCTGTACCGCGAGGTCTACGACGACGCCGCCAAGGCCCGCTTTCTGGACACCATCACCGGTGCCGTGGGCGGCGTGAAGAGCGCCGACATCAAGGAACGCGCCATCCAGTACTGGACCAACGTTGACGCAGAACTCGGCGCCAAGCTGCGCGCCAACCTCGGTACAGGCCAGACCTCCTCCGACGCCGAAGCAGCCAACAAGCTCTAAGCGTCTGAATCGGTAGGAATTACCGCCGAACACCCCGTTGCAGATCTCCGCAGCGGGGTGTTCTTCTTTGTTTTCCACATAGACGGGCTGGGCTCTGGCTGCTCTGGCGCCGCGGTCCATAGGATCCTTCCATGAGCACATTCGAGGGAATTCCGTCCGCAGCCTTCCGCTTCTATGAAGAACTGGAAGAGAACAACAACCGCGAGTGGTGGTTGGAGCACAAAGACATCTACGACGCCGCCGTCAAGGAGCCGCTGGCGGCCCTCCTTTCGGAGCTGGAGCCTGAGTTCGGGCCGGCGAAGATCTTCCGGCCCAACAGGGACATCAGGTTCTCCCAGGACAAGTCGCCTTACAAAACGGCCCAGGGCGCCTTCGCAGCGTCACACGAAGGCCTCGGGTTCTACCTCCAGGTCAGTGCCGATGGCCTGTTGATCGGTGGCGGCTGCCATTCATATACTCCCGCGCAATTGGCACGCTTCCGCGCCGCTGTGGACGCTCCTGATAGTGGAGGGGAATTGCAGCAGATTGTGGACTCAGTTGCCGCAGCGGGTTTCGCCATCCAAGGCGAGAAGCTCAAGACCGTACCGCGGGGCTTCGACAAAGATCATCCCCGCGGCGAGCTCCTGAAGCACAAGTCCTTGTCTGCCGGGGTGGAGGTTGGTGAGCCGGAATGGCTGTCCACGCCGTCAGCAAAACAGGAAATCGCTGACCGCTGGGAAGTGCTGAGGCCGCTGGTGGATTGGGTGGGGAAGCACGCTGCACCGTAGGCCTCTGTCCCGTTCGCGGTGTCCGGTCGCAGTGCCGTAGGGTGACGGCCTAGGAACACCAAAAGCGCCCGGGAATTGACGCTCCCGAGCGCTTTCGATGGTGATTCAAGCCAGCTGTCTGACAAGCAGCTGGGATTGGTTTAGACCCTGGTAAAGGAGTCTTCGTCCTCGTCGCCCTTGACCGCGGGGGTTGCAGAACCGCCATTAACGGCTGCCCTGGCTGAGGCGAACTTCTCGTTGAGCCGCGAGTGGCGCTGCCCGTAAGAGAAGTAGATGACCATTCCAATGACCAGCCAGATCGCGAAGAAGATCCAGGTTTCGACTGCCAGGTTGGTCATGAGGTAGACGCACAGGATCGCGGACACCCAGGGCAGGACCTTGCCGAAGGGGACCCGGAACGCAGGCTTGAGGTCCGGCCGCTTCTTGCGCAACACCAGGATGCCCAGGCTGACCATCACAAAGGCGGACAGCGTTCCAATGTTGATCATTTCCTCAAGGAGATCCACGTTGGTCAATCCGGCCACCAGGGCAACTGCTGCACCACAGATGATCTGCAGGCGTGCAGGGGTGGAGCGCTTTTCGCTGGTCTTGGACAGGGACCGTGGCAGCAGTCCGTCGCGGCTCATGGCCAACACCACACGGGAAAGGCCCATGAGCAGCACCATGATCACGGTGGTCAGGCCCACCAGCGAGCCGAAGGCAATGACCTTGGCGGCGTCATTGTTGCCCACGGCCTCGAAAGCTGTGGTCAGCGTGGGGTTCTTTTCCTCCGCCAGTTGGGTGTAGGAGACCATGCCGGTCAAGGCGAGGGAGACGAGGATGTAGAGCAGCGTGACCACAGCCAGGCCACCGAAGATACCGCGTGGCAATGTCTTCTGCGGGTTCTTGACCTCTTCCGCAGAGGTTGCAACAACGTCAAACCCAATGAACGCGAAGAACACCAGGGCAGCACCAGCGAAAATGCCCAATGTGCCGTACTGGGCAGGAGCAGCACCGGTCAGGAAGCCGAAGAATGACTGCTTCATGACATCGGCGGCACCTGTGCCCGTTGTCGGCTCCGAGGCGGGAATAAACGGCGTGTAATTGGAGAACTTCACGTAGCTGAAGCCCACAACGATCACGAACAGCACTACCGCGATCTTGATCAAAGTGAAGATATTGCCAACGCGGGCGGACAGCTTCGTCCCCAGCACCAGCAGCACCGTGAAGATCGCGACAATGAGGAAGGCGCCCCAATAGAGGTCAACGCCGCCCAGGCTGAGCGCCGGCGGGATGTCCAGGCCCATCAGGGCGAAGACTTTGCTGAGGTAGATGCCCCAGTACTTGGCGATCACTGCGGCAGCAGTAAAGAGTTCGAGGATGAGGTTCCATCCAATGATCCACGCGAGAACCTCGCCCATGGTGGCGTAAGTGAACACGTAGGCCGAGCCTGCCACGGGGATTGCCGTGGCGAATTCGGCATAGCACATGATGGCCAAGGCACACGTGACGGCTGCGATGGCAAAGGAGATGGTGACGGCCGGGCCGGCAAAGTTTGCAGCAGCCTTGGCACCAACGGAGAAGATACCGGCACCGACAGCGACGGCGACACCCATGATCATCAGGTCCCAGGTACTGAGGCTTCGCTTCAGCTTGCGCCCGGGCTCGTCGGCGTCGGCGATCGACTGCTCGATCGACTTGGTCCTGAAAATGTTCATAAAAATGCCACATTCTGGATGGGGGTGGTATAGGACTCATCAAGAATAGTGTCCGGTCAGTGGACGACCATATTTATCCCAGATAGTGAGACGGCCCACGAGTCCACGTTACTGATGTGACTGGTGTGACGGAGGCGAGTAGCCCCCGTCACACCACTAAACACCCGGAACGTCCCAGTCCATGATCGTGGAGCGGATCAGGAACCGCTTACCCTCCGGGGACTCGACAGAGAAGCCGCTTCCTCGGCCTGGGACCACGTCAACAGTGAGATGTGTATGGGACCAGTAGGCGAACTGTTCCCTGGACATCCAGAACTCGAGAGGCTTTGGATCCTGGCCCGCTCCGGTTCCGAAGCCTGCACTGATATCGAACCGGCCCAGGAGCACATCTGAATCGCCGGTGAGGAACTCCCCCGCCGGGTAGCACATGGGAGCGGAGCCGTCGCAGCACCCACCGGATTGATGGAACATGAGCGGGCCATGCTGCTCCCAGAGCTTCCGTAATAGTTCGACGGAGGCCGCGGTGAGCGCCACCCGGGAAAAGGTCTCCCCGGAGAGCGTCACCGCAGCTTCCAATACGGGGTGGTCCATCAGAACTTCAGAACCACTCGGCCATCGATCTTGGAATGCTTCATCTCGTCAAAGACCGCATTGACCTCAGACAACTCACGGGTGGAGACCGTGGGCTTGATCTTGCCTTGTGCGTAGAACTCCAGCGCTTCCTCAAGATCCTGGCGGGTGCCAACAATCGATCCCCGCACCGTGAGGCCCTTAAGGACGATCTCGAAAATGGGTGCCGGGAAGTCACCGGGAGGAAGCCCGTTGAAGACGATGGTCCCACCACGGCGGGCCATTCCGATTGCTTGCCCGAAGGCAGAAGGGTGCACCGCCGTCACCAGGACACCGTGGCAGCCGCCGGTTTCGCGCTGGATGACCTCGGCTGGATCCTCATGCAGAGCATTGACCGTTAGTTCAGCGCCGTGTTCCTTGGCCAACGCCAGCTTGTCGTCGGCAATATCCACGGCGGCCACACGAAGTCCCATGGCTACCGCATACTGGACGGCAATGTGTCCCAATCCGCCGATTCCAGAGATCGTGACCCACTGGCCAGGCCTGGCTTCGGTCATCTTCAAGCCCTTGTAGACGGTAACTCCGGCGCACAATACCGGAGCAACCTCCACGGGATCCGAGCCCTCCGGGATGCGCGCTGCAAAACGAGTGTCCACCAACATGTACTCGCCAAACGAGCCGTCCACACTGTAGCCACCGTTCTGCTGGGACTCGCACAGCGTTTCCCACCCGGTGCGGCAGTACTGGCAATCTCCGCAGGCAGACCACAGCCACGCATTGCCAACAATGTCCCCCACTGCGACGTCCGTAACTCCTTCGCCGAGGGCCACTACTTCTCCCACTCCCTCGTGGCCGGGCACGAACGGAGGGGTGGGTTTGACCGGCCAGTCACCTTCGGCCGCATGCAGGTCGGTATGACATACCCCCGACGTGATCAGGCGCACCAGCGCTTGGCCGGGACCCGGCGTCGGCCTTTCCATCTCCATGACCTTAAGGTCGGTTCCGAACTCCGTAACTACTGCAGCTTGCATGGTTGTGGACATTGACGATCTCCTTTGATCTCTACGAATGGAGCGGGATGGTGCACAGCCAATGCCCCTTTCCGAATAATGAGGGGCATCGGCTGACCACAAACTCCTAGAAGAAGCCGAGTTTGTTCTCGTTGTAGCTGACCAGGAGGTTCTTGGTCTGCTGGTAGTGGTCCAGCATCATGGCGTGGTTTTCACGGCCAATGCCTGAGGACTTGTAGCCACCAAAGGCGGCACCGGCCGGGTAGGCGTGGTAGTTGTTGACCCACACGCGGCCGGCCTGGATTTCCCGGCCCGCGCGGTAGGCGACATTTCCGTTGCGCGACCAAACGCCGGCACCCAGGCCATACAGGGTGTCATTGGCTATGCCGATAGCGTCGTTGTAGTCGCTGAACCTGGTCACGGAGACCACAGGGCCGAAGATCTCCTCCTGGAAGATCCGCATCCGGTTGTGGCCTTCGAAAATCGTGGGCTGGACGTAGTAGCCGCCGGCAAGGTCACCGGAAAGCTCTGCCCGTGCGCCGCCCGTGAGGACCTTTGCGCCCTCCTGCTTTCCAATGTCGATGTAGGAAAGGATCTTCTCCAGCTGGTCGTTGGAAGCCTGGGCACCGATCTGGGTTTCCGTGTCCAGCGGGTTGCCCTGGATGATCTTGTTGGTGCGGGCTACGACATCAGCCATGAAGGAGTCGTAAATCCCCTCCTGAACCAAAGCACGCGACGGGCAGGTGCAGACCTCGCCCTGGTTGAAGGCAAAGAGCGTGAAGCCCTCCTGTGCCTTGTCGTAGAAAGCGTCATTCTGGGCGGCGACGTCGTCGAAGAAAATGTTGGGGCTCTTGCCGCCAAGTTCCAACGTGACAGGGATGAGGTTGTTGGACGCGTACTGGCTGATAAGCCGGCCCGTGGTGGTCTCGCCCGTGAAGGCGATCTTGCGGATCCGAGGGCTGGAAGCCAGTGGCTTTCCGGCTTCGACGCCGAAACCATTGACCACGTTCACTACACCCGCTGGCAGCAGGTCACCGATCAATTCCATGAGCACCAGGATGGAGGTCGGCGTCTGCTCGGCTGGCTTGAGCACGACGGCGTTACCCGCGGCAAGCGCGGGGGCCAGCTTCCAGACGGCCATGAGGATGGGGAAGTTCCAGGGGATGATCTGGCCAACCACGCCCAGCGGTTCCTTGAAGTGGTATGCGGTGGTGTCGTCATCGAGCTGCGAAAGGTGGCCCTCCTGCGCACGGACAGCCGATGCGAAGTAGCGGAAGTGATCGGCTGCCAAGGGAATGTCCGCGTTGAGGGTCTCCCGGACGGGCTTGCCGTTGTCCCACGTCTCGGCAACCGCGAGCAGCTCTACGTTCTCGTCTATGCGGTCTGCGATCTTGTTCAGAATCGCGGCACGTTCCGTAGCTGACGTCTTGCCCCAGGATGGCGCGACCTTGTGCGCGGCGTCGAGTGCCAGTTCGATGTCCTCGGACGTGCCACGGGCAACTTCGCAGAAAGCCTTGCCTGTGACGGGCGTGATGTTTTCGAAGTAGGCGCCCTTGACGGGAGCAACCCACTCCCCGCCGATCCAGTTCTCGTACCGGTCCTTGAAGGTGACCTTCGAACCCTCGGCACCCGGCTGTGCATAAACGGTCATTGCTAGCTCCTTTGCTGCGAATCACGGTGGCTGTCGCCATTGATTCGAGCCTAGGAGCGGGCAGGTTGCAGCTACGTTGCAACCGTGTGAGTCAGCTCACGCTTAATGGTTCAGGCCGACAGTTCCGTTTCGATCCGCTCAAGGTCAGCCACGACGGCGGCACGCTTGGGTGAGCGCGGCGGCAGCAGCTTCAGGACGGCAAGGCGGAGATCGACGTCGTACTTGGCCTCGGGCAGCTCAGCGTACTTTAAGAGCGAATCAACGCTGCCGTCACTCAGGAGCGCTTCCCGCAGCAGATGCGAAACCCGTTCACGCAATTGCACGACGCCGGGCGCCTCCGAGCGCGGCAGGACTGCGCCTTTGTAGATCTCCAAGGCAATCCGGTGGGCACCGCGCTGCAGGCAACTGAGCACCTGACCCGAATCGGGAAGCAAGTCAACAGGCAAGCGGTAGGGCCTCGATTCGGGAACCGCCTCGGGGCTGAGTTCATGGAGAACTTTGCGCAGGCGCACCATTTCCGCCCGCAACGTCACCGCCGAGCCGTCTCCCGGGTATAGCTGGGCGCAGAGGTCATCCGCGCTGAGGCCGGCCGGTTGGCTGCAGAGGATAGCCAGGATTTCGCTGTGCCGGGCCGACACGGAAACGGTCCGGCCATCAATGCTGAGAAGGGCCTGATCGCGGCCCAACAACTGCAGGCTATTCCGATACAGAGTGTGGCTGGAAGCAGAAGTTGAGCTCCGGCGTCGTGGTTTTTCCCGCACGGCAGCGGCGAGCTGGAGACGCTCGATGCGCAACTGCGCCTGTGCAGCCGCAACGGTTGCTTCCACCAGGGAAACCGTGTGCGGGGCCACCGCGGTCTCCGTTCCCGTGATGTCCACGACGCCCAGCACGGCACCGGAATCGGGATCATGGAAGGGAACGGCGGTACAACTCCATGGGTGAACCGATCTCTTGAAGTGCTCCGCACCGGAGATCTGGATGCTCCGATCCAGGGCTAGCGCCGTCCCGGGAGCGCTTGTACCCACTGAGGCTTCGGACCAATCGGCGCCCGCAACGAACATCATTCCCTCGGCCCTGCGCTGCATGACGGGATCGCCATCCACCCACAAAAGCCGCCCGACATCGTCCCCCACCGCCACGAGCAGCCCACTGTCATGGCTGGGCTGGACCAGCAACTTCCTGATGACGGGCATGATCGCGGCCAACGGGTGTTGACGGCGGTAGTCCTCCAGTTCGTCGCGGTCCATCGCGAGCGGCGCTTCCGGAACATCGGGATTGGCCAGCAGGTTGGCCGAACGCTGCCAGGATTCGCGCACCAAGCGCCGGAGGCCGGAGATTTCCTCAGGAGTCCCGGCCCGCAGCATATCCAATTGTTCGTGGCCAGCCAGGGCGCGCTTCTGCACCAGCCTCCCGGCTTCGCTGCCTGGAACAGGCGGATGGATTGGATTCCTCATCGAACTCCCCGGTAATCCGCAGTGACAGTGCGCTGCGTATGTGCTGGCGGCACAGTACCCGAAAGTCTAGTTCCAGGAGTGGAGTTTGTGTACAGCTGACGGGTTTGCGAAGCCTGTTGAGGGCGTTGGCGTGCACAAACCCAAAGGTTAGCCGCGCGAGATCTGGATCATTTCCTCACGCGGAACTACCTTGATGCGTTCCCGGATCACGCCGTTGCCGTTGCCGGATGCGGACTCCGATTTGGACCACGCGGCACCCAGGGCGGCCTCGTGGGCATCCAGGCGGTTCCACCCCTCCCAGGTGGTGTATTCGATGCCGCGTTGCTCAAGGAGATCGATGATGGCCTGCGGATCCGGGTTCTCTGCCGGAGGCAACGTGAGCCGGTCTTCGAGGAGGCAGCCGATGGTCTCCAGTGCATCGCCCTTGGTGTGGCCGATCAGGCCTACAGGTCCGCGCTTGATCCAGCCGGTGGCGTAGATTCCCGGTACGGGCTTGCCGTCGGCCTCCAGGACGCGACCGCCGTCGTTCGGTATGACACCGCGGCGGGCGTCGTACGGAAGCTCCTCAAGCGGCGAGCCGTGGTAGCCGATCGCGCGGTAGACGGACTGCACCGGGTACTCCACGAATTCACCGGTGCCCTTGACGTTGCCGGTTCCATCCAATTGCATGCGCTCGAACTTGATGCCGGAAACCTTGCCGGGAGTTTCCGGCGAGTCCAGGATCTCCACCGGGCTGTGCAGGAAGTGCAAGTGCAGACGGCGCGAGGATGGCTGCTCGGACTCCGCGTGTTCTTCCACCAGCCAGTTGGTCATGGTGTTGACCATGGTCTTGATCTGGTTGTTCGTACGGATTGCCTCATCGGAGGCTTCATCAAACTCGAAGTCCTCCGGGTACAGCACAATGTCTACGTCGTTGCAGTGGGACAGCTCCCGCAATTCCAGCGGCGTGAACTTAACCTGTGCAGGACCGCGGCGCCCAAACACGTGGACGTCGGTAACAGGTGATTTCTTCAACCCCTCATACACATTTTCCGGGATCTCGGTGACCAGCAGCTCATCGGGGTGCTTGACCAGCATACGAGCCACATCAAGGGCAACATTGCCATTGCCGATGACCGCAATCTCCTTGGCATCCAGCGGCCAATCGCGGGGAACGTCCGGGTGTCCGTCGTACCAGGAAACAAAATCGGCTCCGCCGAAGGACCCTTCCAACCCGATGCCCGGGATGTTCAGGTCCGCGTCCTTGATGGCCCCCGTGGAGAAGATCACGGCGTCATAGAATGCACGGAAATCGTGAAGCGTCAGATCCCGACCGTAGGTCACGTTGCCAAGGAAACGGATGTCCCCCCTGTCCAGCACCTTGTGCAGGGCATTGACGATGCCCTTAATGCGGGGGTGGTCCGGAGCCACGCCGTAGCGGATCAGCCCATAGGGCGCAGGGTACGCCTCAAAGAGATCGATGCTGACCTCCACGTCCCCGTCCTTGACCTCGTTGGACTTGGTCAGGATGTCGGCGGCGTACACGCCGGCGGGACCGGCGCCCACGATGGCGACGCGAAGCGGACGTTTGGGGGTGGTTGCGGCTGAGTTGGACACCGTAAGCCCTTCCGAAGCAGTAAGCCACGCCGTTGTTGGGGCGCGCAGATTCCAATTCTAGATGTCCGCCCCGCACCCGGCCTCCTATATGGCGGGAGTCACACGAAAACAGGCGATTGATGCCAACATTGCGGAATATTGCGCTCACGTTTGGTGTTGGCGACATTGTGTCGACACCCGAGCAGATCACCGCAAACTCGTCCACTTCCAGCCAGCCCGCGACTGCGAGTGCGTCCAGCAGTGAACTTCATGCCTCTGGCGGGAGCACCCGCGGACGAAAGCCGGTCTGGAGCGAGTCGACGGCGGGAATCCTCTTTGGGATTGGCGCTTACTCTTTGTGGGGACTGCTTCCCCTGTACTTCCTCGCGCTTCAACCGGCCGGGGCCATCGAAATCGTTGCCAACCGCGTCGTTTGGTCGCTGATCTTCTGTGCGCTGCTGATCACGGTCACGCGGGCCTGGCGGGTCTTTGGCGCAGCCGTGAAGGACCGCTCAGTCTTTGGGCCGTTGGCTTTGGCCGCTGGATTGATCGCAATCAACTGGCTCACCTATACCTTCGGCGTCACCACAGGCCATGCCGTTGAAACGTCCCTCGGATACTTCATCAATCCGTTGGTGTCGGTCCTGCTCGGCGTATTCGTGCTCAAGGAGAAGTTGCGGCCCCTCCAATGGGCAGCAGTGGGCATCGGCTTCATCGCAGTGGGCGTCCTGACCTTTTCCTATGGCCAGCTTCCCTGGATCGCGTTGATCCTTGCCTGCAGCTTCGGCCTCTACGGGTTCGTTAAGAAGCGCGTCGGTCCCAGGGTTGATGCGCTCACCAGCCTCTCCGTTGAAACAGTGGTCCTGGCTCCCTTGGCAGGCGCAACCATGGTTGTCCTGGGCATAAGCGGCGTCGCAACCCTCACCGCACATGGGCCCGTGCATTTCT
The DNA here is from genome assembly GCF_056395565.1 of Paenarthrobacter sp. 10L412. NCBI lineage: Bacteria > Bacillati > Actinomycetota > Actinomycetes > Micrococcales > Micrococcaceae > Paenarthrobacter > Paenarthrobacter sp. 10L412. The sequence continues at coordinate 217,777 of NZ_JBFTJT010000006.1, forward strand.
GGTTGCTTCTGGCATCCGGCGTCATCACCGCTGTGCCGCTGCTATTCTTCGGCGCCTCGGCCCGTCGCCTGCCCATGACCACCATCGGCCTTCTCCAATATTTCGCACCGATTCTTCAGTTCATCGTGGCGCTGGCCGTCTTCAACGAGACCATGACCACGGCCCGCTGGATCGGATTCTGCGTGGTGTGGCTCGCCCTGCTGGTGCTCACGGTGGACATGCTGCGCACAGCGAAGAAGAACTCGTCGCTGAAGAAGAAGGCCCGGATCGCGGCCGCTGCGGGAGCTTAGCCCTGCTGAACTAGCCCCTGCCGAGAACGCCGGAGGCGTGTCACAGCGCTGGAGCGCGTCGAGAACGCCGGAGTTTTCCGGCGTACTTGTAGCTCTCCGGCGTACTCGCAGCTCTCCGGCGCACTCGTAGCTGGCCGGCGTACTCGTAGCTTGCCGGCGTTTTGGGCGTGCTTGAGCGCATCGAGAACGCCGGAGAAGTGCCACAGCGCTGGAGCGCGTCGAGAACGCCGGAGTTTTCCGGCGTACCTGCAGCTCTCCGGCGAGCTCATGGCCTGAGCACTTTTGTTCATTTCTGTTGAGGGGTCCGTTAACCGGACATAAAGTTGCGGAAACTCTCGCCGCCACGTCCACCCCAACACGCCCTTAACGCCCGCCGCCCAAGTAACTCGCAGTAGTGGTTGTTCCCAGCGCTGGGACTTCCGCACCGCTGGTGCCGCGGCACTAGCCGGTGCCCTGCTTTCCCGTTCCTCTCCAGCGTTTGCGGAACCGGCACTCGGGCTGCAGGAACTCATAGACCGACGCCGATTGGTCCTCACCGGAGGACAAAGTGCTGCGGGCATCCCGGAGCTTGCCAACCAGCTACAGGGAATGGGGAAAATCGCCGAAAATTGGTGGACTTCCATGGATAATTCCGCCACCCGCACGTCCTTGTGGAATGACATTCCGCTGACGGGTATCGGTCAGTCAACGGCCGCCACGGGCAACATGGGCCTGCACTTCAACCGGCTCTACGATATGGCGCTGGGGTACGCAGTTCCGGGCAATCCCTATGCCGGAAACCCGGAATTGGCCGCAGACATAGTGGCTGGCCTGAAACTCCTGAACGACACCGCCTATAAGCCGTCCATCAAGGCAGCCGGCAACTGGTGGTTCTGGGAAATAGGCGTACCCCGCAAAACAGCGGACATCCTCACACTGATGTATGCAGAAGTCCCGGAAGACTTACGGACATCATTGCTGGCAGCGGTCCGTTGGTTCGCTCCGAATCCGAATTGGCGTGGACGCGCCACGTCGCTCGCAGAGACCGGTGCAAACCGCGTGGATAAATCCTTGGCCTGCTGCATGCGCGGAATCCTGGACAACAATGTGGACGACATAGCCCTTGGCCGGGACGCATTGAGTGACACCGTCCGCGGCGGGAAAAACAGCGTGTTCACGTACGTAACCAGCGGCGATGGCTTCTACACAGATGGTTCGTTCGTGCAGCACGGTTATCTGCCATATGCCGGAACCTACGGTGTTGTGGCTCTGGCTGGCATCGCCGAGATCATTGCGATGCTCGGTGGAAGCACCTGGGCAGTCAACGACCCCAAGCGTTCCGTTCTCCTGGACGCAGTGGAGGACACCTACGCCCCGTTCGTGTGGGACGGCCGCATCATGGACACCATCCGTGGCCGTGCCGTGTCCCGGCAGCGCGAGCCCGACTACGTCAGCGGCTTTGCCCTAATCTCCGCCGTCTTGTTGCTGGCACCCGGCTGCAACGAGCCCTACCGTTCAAGGTTCCTCGCCTTGGCCAAGGGCTGGCTCGAGCGCTGTGCAGACCAGAAACTCGTGGGGCATCCAACGCAGAGCCTGGCAAAGTCTTTGTTGTCGCTTGGCGTCCTGTCCGATTCCTCGGTAGTTTCAGCACCGGCACCGGTGTATAGCCGGATGTTCGCCGACCAGGACCGGCTGGTCCACCACAGGCCACAGTGGGGCTGCACTGTGAACCTCTCCTCCAAGCGCATCGGCCGCTATGAGTGGGGTAACAGTGAGAACAACCTTGGCTGGTACCAAGGTGACGGCATGACTTTCCTTTGCACACGCCAGGATCCCTCCCAGTTCAGCGCAGACTTCTGGCCCACCGTGGACCCCTATAGCCTTCCCGGGACCACCGTCAACGATCAAGTGCGGGCTAGCGGAGCAGGCACGGCAGGAACCGGCATCCCACGCGCTTTTCAGGCGTTCGCTGGTGGCCTCACAGTAGACGGTAGATGGGGTGTGATCGGCATGGACCACCTCAACCACAACAAGACGCTATCCGGCCGAAAGTCATGGTTCTTCCTGGATGAGACAGTGGTCTGCCTGGGCTCCGCCATCACGGGCACTGGTGGGGCGGCGGTACGGACCACCATCGAGAACAGGTCCTTTGCCATGGGATCCATTCCGGTGGTGCGGACGGATTCAAGGATCCGCAACCTGGCACCTGGGGACGTGTCCGTCCCATTGAAGCGATCAGTCCACATCGACGGACATGGCGGCTACGTTTTTCTGGATGCTCCGGGCGTCTCCGGTGCGGCGGAGCTGGCAGTGGTACGCCGCACGGGCAGCTGGTACGACATCAACTCGGGCGCAGACACCGGCGGATCCCCTGATCCCGTCACCCGGGATTACGTGACCATCACGCATCACCACGGCACAGATCCTGTGGGGTCAGGCTACGCATACATGGTGTTGCCTGCCGCAAGCCATGAGGTCACGTTCTCAGAATCCGCAAACCCCGGCGTGAAGGTGCTGGCCAACTCTGCGGAGGTGCAGATGGTCGAGATGGACAGGAATAAGCTGACGCTGGCCAACTTCTTTGCCGCAGGCGCCGCCAATGGATATACGGCTTCTGGCCCATGCACCATGGCATCCCGCCAGACCGGGGACCAGCTCGCTGTCTCCGTGGCAGATCCGTCCCGGACCCAGTCCAGCGTCCGGATCACCCTGCCAGGGACCCAGTGGCGCACCTTGGCTCAGTCGGATCCTGGGGTGGCCCTGGTGAGCTCCGATCCCCTGGTCATCGAGGTCCAACTCGACGGACATGGCCACCAGAAAAACCTGACCCTGGGCACCTAGGCGGGCTCCGCCGTCGTGCGTTCCGCTGGTTCTTTGCGCCGAGGACGCAGGAACAGTGCAAGACCGCCGGATAGCTCCGGCGGTCTGGACGCGCTCCCGCGAACTCGGCGAACTCGGGCGCGCTCCCGCGAACACGGCGCGCCGCCCCTTAACGCACAAGGAGGGCCGGGGAAAACCCCGGCCCTCCTCCCAAACAAGCGTGGAGACTTACGCGTGGGCCTTGATGGCTGCAGCGAGGACCTCGAGGCCGTCGATGAGCAGCTCATCGCTGATCACGAGCGGCGGAAGCAGGCGGATCACGTTGCCGTAGGTGCCGCAGGTCAGGATGATGACGCCTTCCTGGAGGCAAGCGGCAGCAACGGCCTTGGTGAGCTCAGCGTTGGGTTCCTTGGAGCCGGGTTGAACGAGCTCGATGGCCAGCATGGCGCCACGGCCACGGATGTCGCCAACCACGGAAACTTCTGCTGCCAGTTCGCGGAGCTTGCCGAGGGCGAGCTCTTCGATGTGGCGGGCACGGCCGTTGAGGTCGTGCTGTTCCATGGTGTCGATGGCTGCGAGGGCGGCTGCACAAGCAACCGGGTTGCCACCGTAGGTGCCACCGAGGCCGCCCGGGTGAACGGCGTCGAGCAGGTCCGCGCGGCCGGTGATGGCGGACAGCGGGAGGCCACCGGCGATGCCCTTGGCCATGGTGATGATGTCCGGGACAACACCTTCGTGGTCAACGGCGAACCATTCGCCCGTGCGGCAGAAACCGGACTGGACCTCGTCGGCGATGAAGACGATGCCCTTTTCCTTGGCCCATGCGGACAGTGCCGGGAGGAAACCTTCGGCCGGGACGATGAAGCCACCCTCGCCCTGGATGGGCTCGATGATGATCGCGGCAACCTGGTCGCCACCGATCTGCTTCTCGATCATGGTGATGGCGCGCTTGGCAGCCTCAGCACCGGTGATCTCCGGGTTCTCTTCACGGAACGGGTAGCTCATGGGCATGCGGTAGACCTCGGGCGCGAACGGGCCGAAGTTGGTCTTGTACGGCATGGCCTTGGCGGTGAGTGCCATGGTCAGGTTGGTGCGGCCGTGGTAAGCGTGGTCGAAGGCAACCACTGCGTCGCGGCCAGTTGCCAGGCGTGCAACCTTGACGGCGTTCTCCACGGCTTCAGCGCCGGAGTTGAACAGCACGGTGCGCTTGGCGTGATCGCCCGGGGTGAGGCGGTTGAGCTGCTCGGCCACAGCTACGTAACCCTCGTACGGGGTCACCATGAAGCAGGTGTGCGTGAAGTGCGCAGCAGCTTCCTGGACAGCGGCGACGACGGCGGGATCGGACGCGCCGACGCTGGTCACGGCGATGCCGGAGCCGAGGTCGATGAAGGAGTTGCCGTCGACGTCGCGGATAATGCCGCCGTCGGCGTCTTCAACGTAAACGGGGACACCGGAGGCGACGCCGGCAGCAACGACGGCGGAGCGACGCTCGGCCAGTGCCTGCGACTTGGGGCCGGGGAAGGCGCCGTTGATGTTGCGCTTCTGCTCGATGCGGTACGAGAGTTCGTTCGCGGTAGTAGTCATGAGGTGGTTGCCTTTCTGGGAATTTCGTACGGGTTACGCGAACGCGTTATGCATCGAGTGCAGACATCACGTGCTTGATGCGCGTGTAATCCTCAACGCCGTACATGGAGAGGTCCTTGCCGTAGCCGGACTGCTTGAAGCCGCCATGGGGCATCTCTGCCGTCAGGAGGATGTGGGTGTTGATCCAGACCGCACCGAAGTCCAGGTCGCGGCTCATGCGCATGGCCGTGCCGTGGTCGGTGGTCCAGACGCTGGATGCCAGAGCGTATTCGACGTCGTTGGCCAACTCGAGCGCTTCGGCTTCCGTGCTGAACTTCTGGACGGTGATGACCGGACCGAAGGTTTCCTTCTGCACGATGTCATCGGTCTGCTTGGCGCCGGAGATGATGGTGGGCTCGAAGAAGAAGCCCTTCTCGCCTGCGCGGTGGCCACCGGTCTCGATCTTGCAGTTGGCCGGCAGGTGCTCCACCACCGAGGTGACGGCGTTGAAGTGGTTCACGTTGTTCAGCGGGCCGAAGTAGTTTTCTTCGTCGTTCTGCGAACCGGTGTGCAGGGTCTTGGTGTGCTCCACCATTGCTGCCACAACATCATCGTGGACGGAGTCTTCCACCAACACGCGGGTGATGGCCGTGCAGTCCTGGCCCGCGTTGAAGAAGGCGAACTCGGCGATGGCCGCTGCACTCTTCTTGATGTCGGCGTCCTTGAAGACAATGGCCGGAGCCTTGCCGCCCAGTTCCAGGTGGGCACGCTTGAGGCCCTTGGCTGCGCCGCTGGCGACCGCGATGCCGGCGCGAACCGAACCGGTGATGGACACCAGGCCGGGAACCTTGTGGTCAACCATCATCGCGCCGGTTTCGCCGGTGCCGAGGACAACGTTGAGCACGCCGGCCGGGAAGATCTCGCCGGCGAGGCGCGCCAGGACCAAGGTGGATTCCGGCGTGGTGTCCGAGGGCTTGAGAACAACGGTGTTGCCGGCTGCAAGGGCGGGGCCGATCTTCCAGATTGCCATCAGGAACGGGTAGTTCCACGGGGCAACCTGGGCTACGACGCCGATCGGTTCGCGGCGAACATAGGAGGTGTGGCCCTCAAAGTACTCCCCGGCGGACTTGCCTTCCATGATGCGTGCTGCACCGGCGAAGAAGCGGAGCTGGTCAGCACCTGCGGCAACTTCCTCGGAAGCGATCAGGGACCGGACCTGACCGGTGTTGCGGTGCTGGGCGTCAACGAGTTCGTCGCTGTTGGCCTCCACGGCGTCGGCGAGCTTGAGCAGCATGAGCTGGCGTTGGCCCGGCGTAACGTGCTTCCACGTCTTGAAGGCTTCGCTGGCTGCAGTCATGGCGGCGTCAACATCGGCCTGCACCGAAATCGGCGACTTGGCAACGATCTCCCCGTTGGTGGGGTTCACGATGTCCAGGAGACCCGTACCTGCCGGCGTAACGAATTCGCCGTTGATGAAGTTCTGCAAGGTTTGAACCACGGTGTGCAACCCTCTTTCGGTGTCTGGGGCATGGGTTTTAGCTGATCAGAGCCTATGCCAGCGAAGGGGTCCAAGGAATAGTCAGCTGCACACACCGGCATACCCTCCTTAGTGCGCTTGACCAGCGCCGGGTTACGCTTGTAACCATGGCAATGTCCCTCTCCTCGCTCGTCGCTGTCCCATCCTTGAAGCTCCGTAAAACAGGTAGCGCAGAAACAACCTGGAACCAGGACATCAGTTGGGTGGCCGTGACGGAGCTGGAGGATCCACAACGCTTCCTCAGCGGCGGGGAATTGGTCCTCACCACTGGCCTGCGCCTGAAGAGCGCCGCCGACCAGCGCCGATTCGTCCGGCAGGTCCAGCGGGCAGGTGCAGTGGGCATCGGCTTCGGCATCGGCCTCACCCACGAGTCCGTTCCGGAGGCGCTCATCGCCGAAGCCAACCGTTGGGGTTTGCCCCTGGTTGAAGTGCCGTACGAGATTCCCTTTATCGCGATCGGAAAGCTCGTTGCCGAGTCACACTCAGCTGACCACTACTCAAACCTGGAACGGCTTCTGGCCGGGCACCAGATCCTGGCCAGATCGCTCCTTACTGGCGGCGGCCTGGGCGAGCTCCTGAAACAGTTGGGCAGCATGCTGCGCACTGATGTTGTGCTCACCCAGTTCAGCGCGCAGCTCTACAACAGCGTTCCCGGAAAACCGGCCCCGTCGGCGGACGGCTGGGCTTCGTACCCGATTCCCACCGGCCGCAGGGACGCCTGCACGCTGTGGTTGCGGCAGCCATTCGTGGACTCGGGGATCGTCAGCTACGCGCAGAACCTCATCAGTGTTGAGCTGAACAATATGGTCAAGCAGCGCCAGGCCCAGCGCGCCATGGCCGGGCAGGTTCTTGACGACGTCATCCACGGGACCCTGGAAACCATAGAGGCCGCCCGCCGTTTGGCAGGCGTTGGAATCAACAGCACCAGGAAGAACGTGGTGCTCGTGGCGGAGTCCACTGCACACCACAAGCAACTGGTGAGCATCTCGCTGCCCCAGGCGCTGGAAGCCGGCGTTAGCGCCGTCGTCGGGAAGGATCTGGTCACCGTCATCACCGACGACGGCAGCTCCGCCACGTCCTTGGCCAAGAGCCTGAGCGACCACTTGCAAGAGGCCGGAATCCACGCCGTGATCGGAATCGGCGGCGCCTATACGAAGCCAAACGGCCTGCGTTGGAGCTACTTTGAAGCGCGCGACGCCGTGGCGCACGGCTTGCCGGTCAACGAGCCGGAACGCCTGAGCCTTACGTCTCTTTTGCTCGCCAGCGAGGACGTTCCGTTGGCCGACATGGCCAGCGAATCCCTCACGCCGCTAAGGAAGTTCGACGCCGCCCACGGCTCTGAACTGGTAGCCACACTGGAGAGCTACCTAAATCACAATGGCTCCGTCGCCGCCGTCGCCGAAGCCCTGACCCTGCACCGAAACACCGTGCGGTACCGGTTGGCCCAGATCACCGAATTGACTGGCTACGACCCATCGCAAACCCAGGATCGTGTGCAGCTTTGGCTCGCCCTGGCGGTGCAGCGGCTGGGTTCGCGCAACCCGCGGTAGGCCATCCGCGAGCTCGTACAGAGAGGTTCGCCCAGAGAGGTTCGCCACAAAAGTGTAGACATTAAACATCAAACGTCTAACCTTTAGATATGGCTGCGACGACCCCTCTTACCCCCACCACCGGAAACATCCCTACGATTGCCACTTCTTCTACGGCGACAAACCAACGCCAAGCAGTTCCCAAGACGCGCGTCGTCGCCGTCGTCGGCATCATTGCCGTAGTCCTCATCGGACTGAACCTTCGCGCCGGAATCACCAGCGCCGCGGCGCTCTTCCATGAGCTGCAGCAAGTGTTGGGCTACGGCGCTTTGGTGGCCTCAGTCCTGCCCTCGATTCCGCTGCTGTGCTTCGCGGTTGCTGGGATGGGGACCTCGTGGCTGACCCGCCGCGTGGGTGTGGAGAAGGCTATCGCCATCGCCTTGGCCCTGCTCGCTGGAGGTTTGCTGGTGCGCGGCGTCCCGGCCACCGGTGCGCTCCTCGGCGGAACGGTCCTGGCGATGTCCGGACTTGCCGTCTGCAACGTGGCCATGCCGTCGTTCATCCGCGAGCACTATGCGGACCGCACCTCCATGATGACCGGCCTCTACACCTTCACGATGTCCGGTGGCGCTACCTTCGCAGCGGCAGTGAGCGTTCCCTTGGCGCAGCAGCTCGGTTCGCCATCGATGGGTCTTGCCGCCTGGGGCATCCTGGGTGTCGCAGCCCTGCTCGGCTTCCTGCCGGTGGTCCTGCACTCGCACCGGAATTCCACCAAGACGGACCGTCCGCGAGTATCCATGTGGCCCCTGCTCCGCACCCGCCTGGGCATCCTGATCACCGCCATCTTCACGTTCCAGGCTTTCCTCGCCTACGCCGTGATGAGCTGGTTCGCTTACATCCTCACGTCCCAGGGCCTCAGTGCCTCCGAAAGCGGGCTGCAGTTTGGCATCATGCAGCTGGTCTCCGTGGCCGCTGGCATGATCCTGCTCGCCTTCGGTTCCAGGCCCGGAATGCTGCGGCCTGCCCTCTACCTCGCAAGCAGCTCCACCCTGGTTGCCATTGCCGCCATGATCTGGTTGCCGACCTCCTTGGCATTCGTTTCCGCCGTGCTCTTTGGGTTTGGTTTGGGCATCTTCCCGCTGGTCCTGGTAATCATCAGCCGTAGTGGACGGTCGACGGCGGAAACCACCGCGCTCTCCACGATCGCCCAATCACTGGGATACTTGATTGCGGCAATTGGCCCCTTTGGCATGGGGCTGCTCCACAGCGCAACGGGCGGCTGGGCGCTGCCCCTGAGCTTGCTGTCCATCGTGGCGGTGGCGCTCATGGTTACCTGCCACATGCTCACGAGCAAGCGCACAGCCACCAAGACCGGACCGAGGACAGCATGACCCTTACTCCTTCGCATCGCCCGGCCCTCGCCGAGGAGATCACCGTCAAGCTGCGGGACATGATCAAATCAGGCGAATGGCCGCTCCAGGAGCGCATCCCGGCAGAGCCTGAACTCATGGCAAGCCTGGGCGTTTCGCGGGGAACCCTCCGCGAGGCCATCAAGGCATTGGCGCACTCGGGCATGCTCGAAGTCCGCCGGGGAGACGGCACATACGTGCGTGCCAACAGTGAGATGTCCGGCGCGGCGCAGCGCATGTACTTGGAGCACACCCAGGAACACATCGTTGAAGTGCGGCTTGGCTTGGACACCCAAGCGGCTCGCCTCGCCACAAAGCACGCCACTGTCGAAGACCTGGCTGAGATGCGCCGCCTCCTGGCCCTGCGCCATGACGCGTGGCAGTCCGAGGACTACCCCACCTGGGCCCGGGCCGATTGGGAATTCCATGAACGGGTTGCCCTGGCATCCGGTAATCCGCTGCTGCATCAGCTCTATGTCTCCTTTGGCGGGGTCTTCCACAACGACCTCCTCCGGCAGCAACGCAAGGAAGGCTTCAACGGCATCCCCCGCGAAGGCCACGACGAACTCGTGGATGCCCTGGAAGCACACGATCCCGACGCCGCCGTCCAGAGCGTCTACCGGAACCTGGATTTCTGCGCAGACAAAACCCCTCGTTAGCTCGTCGTTAGTCCGTTGCCAGCCCGCTTATCCGTTGTTGCCCAACCACGAAATAGCGGGCCGACCACGAAATAGCGGGCCTGCAACGTCTTAGGCACGGTCCCGATTTAAGGCACAGTCTCGATTCCCGCCCCGGCCGCGTCCCTGAACTTCGCGTTGATCAGGACAACGTCCCGTCCCGCCCGGTCCAGGAGACTCGCTGCGACACTCGCCCGGTATCCCGTGGCACAGTGCACCCAGATCCTGGCGTCCGGCAACTCAGTGGTCCTGCCGATCAACTCGTAGACCGGAATGTTGAGGGCTCCCTTGACGTGCGAGGCCTTGTATTCCTCCGGGCGGCGAACGTCCAGCACCACGTCCCCAGGCTCCCGGTCTTTGAGGAGTGCAGCCCAGTCCCCGTGCTCGTAGCTCGCTTGGGGAGTGTCCCGCGCCAAGGCGCCGATATCCGAATCACCCGACTCAGGCCCGACGGCGGCATCCGGACTATCGATGCCAATCCTCGCCAAGTCGCGGATCGCTTTCTCCACCTCATCCAACGGGCCCAGCAAGGTAAGGGGTTGATTCCACGGGATGACCCAGCCGAGGTAGCTGGTGAAGTTATCGCCTCGTCCGTATTCGAAGCTCACGCTGCCTTGGAGGTGGCTGTCTGCGAAAGCCACCCTGTGCCGCAGATCCACCACCCACTCCCCCGCCCCCAAGCGCCGGCTCAGCTCCCCGGCGTCCACGGAATCAGGCACCTGAAAGTTCGCTGCACCGGGGCCGGCGGCGTTGAGGGGGCTCATGTGCGCGTAGTAGGCCGGATAGGCTGTGATGTTCTCCAACAACTCGGCCACAAAATGGTCCTCGTTGGGATCAGTAAGGGCATGGTTGGCTGCGGCTTGCTCGCCGATGGTTGAGGCATTCACCTTGCTGGAGGGGCCCACGGAGCAAAAGGAACCGAAGCCGTGTGTTGGATAAAGCGCTGCATCAGGATGCGCTGAATCCATCAGGCGCCGGACCGAAGAATACTGATCGTGGGCCAACTTCGCAGTGTCGTCAGGTGAGACGAGGTCCGTTCTCCCGACTGAACCGTAGAGCAAGCTGCCGCCGGAAAACACGGCCTCAGGGCCGCCGTCGTGCGTGTCATCCCGGACCACGTACGAGAGGTGTGTGTGCGTGTGGCCAGGCGTGGCAACCACCGTCACAGTGAGCTGGCCGACGTGAAGCACCTGTCCGTCTGTGACGGGAACACGTGTGAACTCCACATGGTCATCAGCATTGACCAGGTAAGCGGCGCCATGTGCCTCGGCGAGCAACAATCCGCCGGTGACGTAGTCGTTGTGCAGGTGGGTTTCGGCCACATGGGTGATCCGGACACCGGCTTCCCTCGCCGCCGTCTCTATCCGATCGGTGTCCCGCTGGGGGTCGATCACCAAGGCCACACGGCCGTCATGCACCAGGTAGCTCCGGTCCCCCAACTGGGGTGTTTCGATGACGACGACGTCCATACCTCAGGTTAAAGCAACGCGGGGTCACTTATGCACCATCCGGAGGCCCGGAAAGGTGCGTAAGTGACCCCGCGTTGAAATTAAACTTCTGCGGCTACACCGTCGCGGGAGATGTTGACCATGTCCTCACGCGGGACAACCTTGATGCGCTCACGCGTGACCTCAACACCGTGGGAGCCGCCGGCCTCGGTGGCTGCTGCGCCGAGCGCGAGCTCGTGGGCGTCCAGAGCCAGCCAGCCTTCCCAGCTGGTGAACTGCACGCCGCGGGAGTCCAGCAGATCCACGACGGCGTCTGCCGCGGGAACCTCGGCGAACGGCAGGTTTTGGCGGTCCTCCAGGAGGTACGTCACGGTTTCAAGGGCATCGCCCTTGGTGTGGCCGATGAGGCCGACCGGACCACGCTTGATCCAGCCCGTCGCGTAGAGGCCCGGCACGTGCTGGCCGTCGGCGTCCAGGACGCGGCCGCCGTCGTTGGTCACGACGCCCTTCTTGTGGTCGAACTCGACGTCCGGCAGGGCCGAACCGAAGTAGCCGATGGCGCGGTACACGGCCTGGACCGGGTAGTCGACGAACTCGCCGGTGCCGCGGGCGTTGCCCGTGCCATCCAGCTCGGTGCGCTCGAACTTGATGCCCGCAACCTTGCCCGGAGTTTCCGGGGAGTCAACGATCTCAACCGGGCTGTGCAGGAAGTGCAGGTGGAGGCGACGCGAGGCCTTGAGCTCCGAGAGGTCCTCGGGCTGCTCGGCGATCCAGTTGGTGAGCGTGCCAACCATGGTCTTGGTCTGGTTGTTCGTCTGGACCTGGCGGTCGGACTCTTCGTCGAATTCGAAGTCCTCGGCGTAGAGGATGATGTCCACGTCCTTGGAGTGCGAGAGTTCGCGGAGTTCCAGCGGGGTGAACTTCACCTGCGCCGGGCCGCGGCGGCCGAAGACGTGAACGTCCGTGACCGGGGAATTCTTCAGGCCCGCGTAGACGTTGTCAGGGATTTCGGTGACCAGGAGGTCGTCGGCGTGCTTGGAGAGGACGCGGGCGACGTCAAGGGCCACGTTGCCGTTGCCGAGGACGGCGATTTCCTTGGCGTCCAACGGCCATTCGCGGGAAACGTCCGGGTGTCCGTCGTACCAGGAGACGAAGTCGGCGCCGCCGAAGGAGCCTTCAAGCTCGATGCCCGGGATGTTCAGGTCCGCGTCCTTGATGGCGCCGGTGGCGAAGATGACGGCGTCGTAGTGCTTGCGGAGGTCCTCGATGGAGATGTCCGTGCCGTAGTCAACGTTGCCGAAGAAGCGGATGTCGCCGCGGTCCAGGACCTTGTGCAGGGCGTTGACGATGCCCTTGATGCGGGGGTGGTCCGGAGCGACGCCGTAGCGGATCAGGCCATACGGTGCCGGGTAGCGGTCGAAGAGGTCGATGCTGACGTTGAGCTCGCCGCTCTTGACGGCCTCGCTCTTGGTCAGGATGTCTGCTGCGTACACGCCGGCAGGGCCGGAGCCGATGACGGCGACGCGAAGCGGACGGTCCGCAGAACCTACGGGGGTGCTAATTGACACGGCTGTGTTCCTTCTTCTTCTCAGTTGGTGCGGACTCAGTTAGTGCGGACGCGGGGACGGTTGGGGGTAATCGTGCTGTAGTCAGCGGTCTTGAAATGCTGTGGGGCGAAGGGGCTGACACGGACAACATCGCCGATCACAATGACCGCGGGATTGGCCACGCCGACGGCCTCAGCCTGGTCCGCGATGGATCCCAACGTGCCGATCGTGACGCGCTGATCCGGCAAATACCCGTTCTCAACGATACCTACTGGAGTGTCCAAAGGCAGACCCGAGCCAGCCAGGGCAGCCGCGGAATCGCGCAATTGAGCCACTCCCATGAGCAAAACCACAGTGTGATCCGGCCGGGCAGGCACTTCGGAAAGCTCTTCATGACCGGTCACAACGCTGAAGCCCTTGGCCAGGCCTCGATGCGTGACGGGAATACCGGCAGCGGCAGGAACCGAAATCGCCGACGTCACGCCGGAGACCACTTCAACCTCGACGCCGTTCTGCCGGCAGAACTCTGCTTCCTCGCCACCGCGGCCCAGGACGTAGGGGTCGCCGCCTTTGAGGCGGACCACGCGATTGCCCTTGAGGGCTTCGTCCACGAGGATCCGGTTGATCTCAAGCTGCGGCACAGGGTGATGGCCGGGCGTTTTACCGACCTCGATCACGCGGACGTCCGGAGCAAGTTCCTTGAGCAGCTCACGCGGGCCAAGACGGTCAGCAACCACGACGTCGGCCTGGCCCAGCAGGCGTCGACCCCGGACTGTGATGAGTCCCGAGTCGCCAGGGCCGCCGCCAACCAGCGCAACAGAACCAGCAGGCGCTTTGCCAGCAGCGTCCGGCTTGCGATGACGGCGAAGCGGCAGGTCACCGGTTTCCAGTGCAGTGGCAACAGCATCGCGGAGCGCCATGGCGCGGCGTGGGTCTCCCCCCGCGTTGATGGCGATCTTGACGTCATCAACCACGGCCACGGCGGGCGTCCAGGCAGCTGAGGATTCGTGGTCCGAGGCGTTGACGCACCAGATGCGCTGGGCTTCGGCGTCGGCTGCTACCTGGGTGTCCACAGCGGCAGTGCCCGTGGCGGTCTGAACGAACCAGACGCCGTTGAGGTCTGACGTGCGGTACTCGCGCGGCTCCCAGGTGAGGAGTCCAGCGTGGGCGAGTCCGCGGAGGTTTTCTGAGGCAACGGGAGCGACCACGGTAACTTTCGCACCGGCGTCGAGCAGTCCCTTGGCACGGCGCTCCGCGACGGGCCCGCCGCCCACAACCAGCACCGGGCGGCCGAGCAGCCGCAGTGCCGTGGGGTAAATGTCCTGTATTGCCATAAAAAAACTGTAGGGCGGGCCCGTAATATGCTTCAAAGGCTCGGAAACACCCGGTAACGCTGGGTAATCCAGCGTCACATACGCGTCATCCCTTGTTTCCGCCGGCAAACGTCCGGAAACCGTGCTCTAAAAACCCTGCCGCTAGAAACCGGTGCCGCTAAAACCCGGGCCGCTAGAAAACAGACCAGCCCGTGCGCGTCGTGAATTCGTCCAGGGCAGCCACACCTGCCACCGAGTTCCCGGACCGCCCAAGGCCTGGGCTCCACACACTGATGGCGCATTTGTTGGGGACCACTGCGACGATTCCACCCCCAACACCGCTCTTGCCCGGAAGGCCCACGCGATACGCGAATTCCCCGGCGGCGTCGTAGGTCCCGCACGTGAGCATGACGGCATTGATCCGTTTGGTCTGTGCTGGGGACAGCAACCGGGTGCCGTCCGCTCCAACACCGTTGGCAGCCAGGAATCGGGTTGCGAGCGCCAGGTCTTCACAGGTCATGGCCAGGGCGCACTGCTCCACATAGGACTCGAGGACAGCTTCCACGGGATTCTCCAGGTTGCCGCAGCTGGCAAGGAAGTGGGCCAGTGAGGCGTTGCGGTGGCTGTTGCGGAGTTCTGACGCCGCTACGTAGTGGTCCGCGGCCACGGTGGAGTTGCCGGTTTCGCGGCGCATTAAGTCGCGGACAGCCAGGGCTGCGCTTCCCGTGACGCTCAGGAGCCGGTCACTGACGACGATCGCACCGGCGTTGATGAAGGGGTTCCGGGGAATCCCTTCTTCGCTCTCCAGCTGGATCAACGAGTTGAAGGGGTTGCCTGAAGGTTCACGGAAGACTCGCTTCCAGATGCCGTCGCCGTCGAAGGCCAACACCAAGGCGAGCGCGAACACCTTGGAAATGCTTTGTATGGAGAAAGGCACATGCGCGTCCCCTGAAGAGTAGACGTCACCGTCCCGGGTTGCGACGGAGATGCCGAACTGGTGTGGGTCCACGGCTCCGAGCTGCGGAATGTAATCGGCCACGTTGCCCTGGCCGACGTGCGGCTGTACTGCCCCGACGATGTCGTCGAGGAGATTCTGGATGTCCAAGGTTCTAGCTCCTGGCCTCTGCGTAGGTCCACAGTCGTATCTGGAGATGGGCAAGCAATCGTTCGTCCGCAGACTGCAGGTCCAGCCCTGCCTCTTCGCACGCGCGCCGGAGCCGGTAGTGGACGGTGTTGCGGTGGATGGCCAGTTCCTCGGCGCAGCGGTTCACATCGCCAAAGAATTCGAGGTACGTCAGCAGCGTCAAAGCGAACTCCGGGTAGCGGTCGCAGAGCTTCGCTATGCCCTGGTGGCGTAGCCCCTTCCGGGTTTCCAGCAGATCCAGTAATTCGTTGGTGAGGACCGTGGTTTCCACATCCCTGTAGGAGGCAACACGGATCGACGGGGTGCTCTGCAGCACCTTGAGGACGCTGCGGACGTGGTCAAGCGTGGCGTAGAGCGCGTCCAGCCGCGGAACAATCGGGCCCACGGCGGCTTGGACCTGGAAGTGCAGGTGCGTGGTGGCGTCACGCACAATCGTGTTGACCAGCCGGTTGATGGCGGGCAGGGACTTTACCGGGTCCAGATCGGGAAGGATGATCGCTGTTTCCGTGCCCAGGGCTCCCACCACTGCTCCCGGACGGTACGCCGCCGCATGGATGGATGCGAGGTTGGAGAGCTCACCCCTTCGGAGCTGTTGACCGGGGGCGCTCTGATCCAATCCGCCCGCCGAAATCAGCACCAAGGCAGCAGGTTTGGAGGGATCTATGCCCGCCGACTGGGCCTGCGAGTGAACCTGTGCCGTACCGCTGAGCAGGCTGGACACACGGTCTTCGCGCATCGATTGGGATTGCTGGTTGCGGTGGCGGACCAGTTCAATCGCGGCATGCCGGGCAGCGCCGATCATCAGCCGGTCAGTGTTCGCGGCCAAAGGCTCTGCGCCTTCCTGCAGCCAGATGTAGCCCATCACCCGGCTTCCGGCATGGATGCCAATGGCCACGCGTTCCCGAAGGCCGGCCTCAGGGTTGGCGTCCACATGGACGGGTTCCTCGGTGGCCTGAAGGTGCTTGTAGACGCCTGATTCCTTGAGGAGTTTCTGGTACCGCTCGGGTCCGCGCCGCGCCAGGATGGACAGGCGCCGGAGCTCGTCAACATCGTTGGATGCAGGCGAGTAAGCGAGGACCCTGTTTCCCGGATCCTCGATGACTACGTGGCCGTTGGTCAGAGTTGCGGTTGTTTGGGCGATGGCGAACAAGTCCCTGTGCACCGTGGTGGGGTTCTCCCCGGATACACCGCGTTCACGGATACGGTCCATGGCGACGCTTTCGAACTTGTCCCAGCGAAGGCCGGGGGCTACGGCTACCAGTCCGATACCGGTGGATTGCAGCAGTTCCGCCACGGCTTCGAGTTCACGTTCGTTGCCCTTGACGGCCACGGCCGTGGGCCTGTCGCTGATGATCCGCCGGATTGCCGGCAGCGCCACACGGCCACGGGCACCGATGAGCATCACCAAGGACCCAGGGCGAGTGGCATCCTCGTCTTCTGCGTCCACAATGACCGTTTCACGAACTGTCAGGTTGTCCGCGTCCGGGGCAAGCAACAAGCGTGCGTTGTCCACGCCCAGGTCTTCAAGTACATCGCTCAGCAAGGTGACGACGCCGTCGTCGTCAATGTCCAGGGCCTTCAACGAAGCTATCGCTTCCTCTCGTGTTCAATTCGGGTCAACCGGACGTCCTTCGCCATTGAAGAAGTCCTGCCCATGCTCCTGCGCAATCGCGCACAGCCAGAAACATTACCGGGCCTTCAGGACACCAGTGTTGTCCAGCCAGCACAAGAGCCGGGCCCTGAATTTGGTTCGCCAGCCAATTTGCGCGATTCGCCTGAGATCTAGAGTTATTTACTGTCCCCAACGCCACAAACGCTGTGTGTCGCGCAGTGTCAGAGAACACGTCTGTGCCGTTTGGGACTGTTGAGCTGCCGACGGCGGCGCCGGAGTCAAAGGAGACCCCCAAGTGATACCCACGTCAGTTTCAGAGCATTCTGCTGCCCCTGACCGGTCCGATGAGGCCGGCACCCTGCTTGTTGGCCAGGAGCCAGGCCAGGATTTCTCAACGGAAGAGTCGGGCTACCGGAAGACCCTCAAGCCCCGCCAGATCCAAATGATCGCCATAGGCGGCGCGATCGGCACGGGGCTGTTCATGGGAGCCGGCGGCCGCCTCAATGGTTCAGGCCCGGCCCTGGTCCTGGTGTATGCGGTGTGCGGATTTTTTGCCTTCCTCATCCTGCGCGCATTGGGCGAGCTGGTTCTCTACCGCCCGGCCTCGGGCTCATTCGTTTCATACGCCCGTGAGTTTTATGGCGAGAAAATGGCCTACACGGCTGGCTGGTTGTACTTCCTGAACTGGGCTATGACCTCAATCGTGGATGTGACCGCAGTGGCCCTGTACGTGAAGTTTTGGGGCCAGTTCTGGCAGCCCATCAATGACGTCCCGCAATGGCTCATCGCCCTCATCGCCCTGGTGGTAGTGCTGGCGTTGAACCTTGTGTCCGTGAAGATCTTCGGCGAGATGGAGTTCTGGTTCGCGCTCATCAAGGTGGGTGCGCTGGTGGCCTTCCTCGTCGTCGGAATCTGCTTCATTGTCTTTGGTGGCAGGACAGATGTGGGCGTTCCCGGCCTGAATGTCATCGCGGACAATGGTGGTCTCTTCCCGACGGGCGCTGTGGCCCCGCTCCTGGCGATCAGCGGCGTCGTCTTCGCGTACGCAGCAGTTGAGCTGGTAGGCACGGCCGCCGGCGAAACCGCCAACCCGCACAAGGTCATGCCCAAAGCCGTCAACACTGTGGTGCTCCGTATCGGCATTTTCTACGTCGGTTCGGTCCTGTTGCTCTCCCTTCTGCTGCCCTTCACGTCCTACAAGTCCGGCGAATCGCCGTTCGTGACCTTTTTCTCCCACCTTGGCGATCCCCAGGCCGGCGCGATCTCGGCCTCCGTGATGAACTTCGTGGTTCTGACCGCCGCCCTCTCGAGCCTCAACGCCGGCTTGTACTCCACCGGCCGGATCCTGCGTTCCATGGCAATCAAGGGCTCAGCTCCCCGCTTCACCGCCCGCATCAGCGCTTCCGGTGTCCCTTACGGCGGCATCCTGCTCACTGCCGTCATCACGTTGATGGGCGTGGGCCTGAATGCGATCGTTCCGTCGCAGGTCTTCGAAATCGTGCTCGAGGTCTCTGCGCTGGGCATCATCGGCGGCTGGGCCACCATCATGCTCTGCCACATCAAGTTGCAGGCGTGGGTGCGCAGCGGCAAAGTCGTCAGGCCCGCATTCCGGCTCTTCGGCGCCCCCTTTACTTCCTATCTCACCCTCGGATTCCTGGCCTTTGTCCTGATCACCATGGGCTTCTCGGAAACAGGCCGATGGGTGCTCGCTTCCCTGCTGGTACTGGCACCGCTGCTGGTGGGTGGCTGGTATGCCCACCGTGGCCGAATCCGTAATGAGCAGTCCGCTTTGAACCCGCCCTCAGTTTGAAAGAGAAAACACGTCACATGAGCACCCTCTCCCCCCTTCCAAAAATTGGCACGCCCAGCCGCGCCTGGAGGTCGCGCGCCGATGCTTGGGAGTTCCTGGGATATGCCGTCAAGCAGCTTGCCTTGGACCGTCACGCCGGATCGTCCGACTCAGGTTTGAACTCCCAGATCAGCCGGACTTTTGCGCTCCTGGATGCCGTAGAGCCCTATTGGGCAGAGCCGGGCGTTGCGGCTGTGGCGCAGTTGCGCCAATTGGTCGACGACGGCGATCCCCACGCCGCGCTGGAACTTCTGGGCGGTTTGGCGCACCTTCCTCTGGCTTCCGGAGCGGAGCAAGGCCCAGTTTCCGGGGTTCTCCCGGAGTCGCCGGAGGACGAGGTTGCACAAGCCGAGCAGGCTGACCGTCCTCGCTTTGAGGTTCTGGTGGTGGACAACATCACGGCCCAGGAAGCGGAGGCATTGAAGGGCAACATGGCAGCCCAGCGCCGCCCTTCCGATGCTTTCACCTACGAAATCAATGTGGTCCCCAGCTACGAAGACGCGTTGGTCGCTGTCCTGCTTAACCCCGACATCCAAGCCGTGATCATGCGTCCGGGCTTCTCCGTTCGCAGCTCCCAGCAGCTGGGGAGTGACCTTCGCCGGTTCCTGGCTGGGCACACTCCCGAAGGCCTGCAGGCCTTGCGGCCCGTCAAACGGATCCTGGGCCTGGCCGAGGAAATATCCGGGCTCAGGCCTGAGCTGGACGTCTACCTGGTTGCGGGCGTCTCCATCGAGTCCCTGGCCGGATCACTGACCAGGAAATTCCGGAGGATTTTCCGCAGGCAGGATCACCTGGACCTGCATTTGTCCCTGTTGTCCGGGGTTGCAGAACGCTATGAGGCTCCGTTCTTCACAGCCCTGCTGGATTACAGCCGGCGGCCTGCAAGCGTCTTCCACGCCCTGCCCATTTCGCGTGGCGGGTCCGTCGGGAACTCCCCCTGGATCCGGGACATGGCCGATTTTTACGGGACAAACCTGCTTTTGGCAGAGACGTCGGCAACGTCCGGCGGCCTCGATTCCCTGCTGGACCCGCATGGATCCATCAAGCAGGCGCAGGACCTCGCTGCCCGGGCCTTCGGAGCGCAAAGAACGTACTTCGTTACCAATGGCACGTCCACGGCCAACAAGATCGTTCATCAATCCTTGCTGGCCCCTGGTGACGTTGTGCTGGTTGACCGAAACTGCCACAAGTCCCACCACTACGCCTTCGTGCTCGCCGGTGCCCGCGTTTCATATCTGGATGCCTACCCCTTGGACAAGTACGCCTTCTATGGTGCTGTGCCCTTGGCGAGTTTGAAGCGCAGGCTGCTTGAGTACCGGCGGGCCGGACGGCTGCACGAAGTCAAGATGGTCACGCTCACCAACTGCACCTTTGACGGAATCGTTTACGACGTCGAGCGTGTCATGGAGGAATGCCTGGCCATCAAACCTGACCTGGTGTTCCTCTGGGACGAGGCATGGTTTGCCTTCGCCCGCTCCCACCCCATCTACCGGCGTCGAACGGGTATGGCTTCAGCAGCCGCGCTGGAAGCCTCTTTCAGCAGTCCCGCCTACGCGGCCCGGTATGCCGAGCAGGCAGCGGCCCTGCATGATCCGGCCACCGGTGAACCACTTGATGACGAGGCGTGGCTGAACAGGCGGCTGATTCCCGACCCTGCCAAGGCACGCATCAGGGTTTACGCCACCCAGTCCACGCATAAGACCCTGACGTCCCTACGTCAGGGCTCCATGATTCACGTGTACGACCAAGACTTCATGGCGTCCAACCAGGAGTCCTTCCGCGAGGCGTACATGACCCACACCTCCACCTCACCCAACTACCAAATCCTGGCTTCCCTGGACATTGGCCGACGCCAGGTGGAGTTGGAAGGTTTTGGTTTGGTCCAGAAGCAATCCGACCTCGCCGTCTCTGTGGCACAAGCAGTCGCACGGCATCCCCTGCTGAAGAAATACTTCCGGGTGTTGACCTCGCGGGACCTGATTGAGCCCCAATACCGGGAAACCAGCGCCGCCATGCCGCTGCGGGAGGGATTGGCGGAACTTGAGGACGCCTGGCAACGCGATGAGTTCGTCATTGAT
Organism: Paenarthrobacter sp. 10L412; assembly: GCF_056395565.1. NCBI lineage: Bacteria > Bacillati > Actinomycetota > Actinomycetes > Micrococcales > Micrococcaceae > Paenarthrobacter > Paenarthrobacter sp. 10L412. Next base: position 238,572 of record NZ_JBFTJT010000006.1, read on the forward strand.
CCCAGCCGCCTTACGCTGGACATCAGCAGGACAGGGATCGACGGCGATACGTTCCGCCACAGCTACCTCATGGACGATCACGGAATCCAGGTGAACAAGACGTCCCGGAACACTGTGCTGTTCATGACCAACATCGGCACCTCGCGAAGTTCCGTGGCGTACTTGATCGAGGTCCTGGTCAAACTCGCCGAAGGTTTCGAAAACCCCCATCCCTCATCGCGACCCCGGACAGTGCCCGTGCTTTCGCCGGCGTCTTCGCAGGCCGGAGGATCAGCGGTGGTTGGACAGACGCCGCCGCTCCCGGACTTCAGCACGTTCGCGGCCCGGTTCCGTGTGGACGACGCCTGTGAAGACGGCGATATCCGTGCGGCCTACTTCGAAAGCTACAAGCCTGAATCCACCGCTTACTTGTCCGCCGACGAGCTTGCCCTTGCAGTACGGGCCGGGCAGGAAGTCATTTCCGCCGGCTTCGTCACGCCGTACCCGCCTGGCTTCCCCATCCTCGTCCCCGGCCAGGTCATTACCCGGCAGACTCTGGAGTTCATGGCTGCCTTGGACACCCGCGAGATCCACGGTTTCGATCACGAACGTGGCTACCGGGTATTCGTGGATGGGTCTGCTGTTTCGGGGTCTGTGGTTTCGGCGTCCGGCTCCGCCGAAGCTGGTGTTTCGGAGACTGCTGTTGCAGCGGCGGGCATCGGGCGACTGCCCGCGGCTTCGTAGGACTGGCCGGATACCTGCGCAGCGTGCGCTAGGCGCTTTGGCGGGCCCAACCAAAAGCAGGTGCGATGTACTTCGCGACGTTCCCCAGGAGCTTCGCGTTGTACTCCACCCCGAGTTGGTTGGGCACCGTCAGCAGGACAGTATCGGCAGCTTGGACGGCTGCATCGGCTGCGAGTTCTTCTGCCAGCTCGTCCGGCTCCCCGATGTAGCTCTTCCCGAAACGTGACAACGCGCCGTCGAGAATTCCTACCTGGTCCTGCCGGTCCGCTTGGGCGCGAAGGCCGAAGTAGCGGTTGTCCACCTCATCGACGATCGGCAGGATGCTGCGGCTCACTGAAACACGGGGCTCGAACTGGTGCCCGGCAGCTGCCCAGGCCTCGCGGAACATGTGGATCTGCTCGGCTTGCAGTTGGTCGAACGGGACTCCGGTGTCTTCGGTCAGGAGCGTGGAACTCATGAGGTTCATGCCCTGCTCGGCGGCCCAGACTGCTGTCTTGCGGGTGCCGGCACCCCACCAGATTCGCTGTGGAAGTCCCGGAGAGAGCGGCTGAATAGGCAGAAGCCCGGTGGCTCCGCCTGCGTAGTGGGGATCAGCTTGGGCTACCCCGTGCCCGGCAATGGCTTTGCGGAAGAGCGCGGTGTGACGCCGTGCCATCTCGCCCGTGTCCTCGCCCTCGTTGGGAACATAGCCAAAGTTGGCGGCTCCGTTCAGGGCAGGCTCGGGTGAACCACGGCTTACTCCAAGCTGAAGCCGGCCGTCGCTGATCAGGTCCGTGGCAGCAGCTTCCTCCGCCATATACAGCGGGTTCTCGTAGCGCATGTCGATCACGCCGGTGCCCATCTCGATGGTGCTGGTCCGTGCGGCAATGGCGGCGAGCAGCGGGAACGGAGAGGCTTGCTGCCGGGCGAAGTGATGCACACGGAAGAACGCGCCGTCGATCCCTAGTTCTTCCGCCGCAACGGCCAGTTCGATGCCCTGCTTGAGCGCTTCACCGGCCGATGGCACCAGCGAACCCGGGACGCGCGCCCAGTGGCCGAAGGAAAGGAAGCCGATCCGTTTGTTGTGCATGTCCGGGACAACAGCGGTAGGCGCCCGGTAATTCCTCAGTCGGCGCGTCGGTAGTGCATGGCCACTGCGCCGTTGCTGAGCGGCTCGGCCGAGATCAGTTCGAGGCGCCTGGTGCTGGGCAGTCCGCCCTGGTACAGAGTGGGACCGTGGCCGGTGATCATGGGGTGGACCAGGAACTTGTACTCGTCGATGAGGCCCAGTCGGTCCAGCTCGGTGGCAAGTTTGCCGCTGCCGACAAGAACGCCGTTAGGAGTCCCGTCCTTGAGATCCTGCACCGCAGTGCGCAACTCGCCGACGAGGTGATGGCTGTTGGTCCACGGGAAGTCGCTACGGGTCGCCGAGACCACGTATTTGGGCTTGGTCTCCAGTTTGAGGGCCCAATCGCGCATGGCTGGCGGCGCGTCGACGTCGCCACGGGCCACCAGGGGCCAGTAGTCCTCCATCATTTCGTACGTGGTGCGGCCCCAGAGCATCGCGCCGCTCTCCTCCAGGAGCCGGGTGAAGTGGGCATGCGTCTCGTCGTCGGCGATGCCCTCCCGGTGGTCGATGCAACCATCCAGTGTGACGTTGATGCTGAACGTTAGAAGGCCCATGCGGTGATTCTAGCCAACAGACAGCTTAGCGGCTGCTGCCCGCCAGCAGACCGCGACGCTGCAGCAGGCGCTTCTCGATCGGGCCGAAAACGAGGAGCTCGATCAGGATGCCCACAGCCAGGATCAACAGGATCGCGGACATGACCACGGCCATGTCGGACAGCGCACGTCCTTGGTCAAGCAGCGAGCCCAAGCCGAAGCCAATGGTGCCACCAACAGCGATGATTTCAGCGGCCATCAAAGAACGCCAGGAGAACGCCCAACCCTGCTTCAATCCGCCGATGTATCCGGGAAGTGCTGCGGGAAGCACAATCTGCAGGGCCATCTGCAGCCGGTTCGCGCCGAGCACAGTCCCCACGCTGCGGTATTGCGGCGGGATCTGGTCCACACCGGAGATGAGGCCATTGATGATCGACGGAATGGCACCCATGAGGACAACGAAGTAGACGGTGGCATCGGTCAGGCCGAACCAGATGATCGCGGCCGGTACCCAGGCCACGGACGGAAGGACCTGAAGCCCGGAAATCAGCGGGCCAAACGCACGGCGGAGAGGAGCAACCTGCGCCAGCAACAAGCCCACAGGCGTAGCAACTACTACCGAAATCAGGAAGCCGATCAACCCGCGCTGCAACGAGGTCCATACCGATTCCTGAACCCTGCCTTCGCCCCAGAGCGTCACCAGCTGGTTCAGCACGTCAAGGGGCCCGGGCACCTGGTCACGGCGCTTGAGGCCGAGTGAAACGTAGAACTGCCAGGCGAGGACGAGAACTACCAAGGCAGCGATCGGCAGCAGTACGCGCTTCCATTCGATACCGGCTTTGCGCCCGGTATCGGACTGGAGGTTGTCCAGGCCCGCTTCGAGGTCGCGCAGTTCGGAGGGGTTGCCCTTCAAGGACGGCGACGTAATGTGCTCGCTGGATTCGCTCACGGGCAGGGTCCGCTCTTGGGTAGTGGTGGGGTTACTTGGCATGGCGGCGGATCTCCTCGCGTAGCCGGCGGGTAATGACTCCGGTCAGCTCCCCAGCACGACCAGCATCAGTTCGGTGTTCTTCGGTCACATCCCATTCGGCCACGACACGTCCGGGACGCGAAGACAAAAGCAGCACGCGCTGGCCCAAGCGGACAGCCTCACGAACGTTGTGCGTCACGAACACGATGGTGCGGCCCGTTTCCTTCCAGATCCGCTCGAGTTCGTCGTGCAGGAGATCGCGGGTAATGGCATCAAGGGCGGCGAAGGGCTCGTCCATCAACAACAGCTGCCGGTCCTGCGCCAAAGAACGTGCAAGGGCAACGCGTTGCCGCATGCCACCGGACAGTTCGTGCGGACGCTTGTCGCCGGCACCGCCGAGGTGGACGAGTTCCAGCAGTTCGGTTGCCCGTTCGCGGCGGCTGGCTTTGGTGCTGGACTTGTCAGCCAGCTGAAGTGCGAGCTCGATGTTGCCTCGCGCCGTCAACCACGGGAACAGTGCCGAGTCCTGAAACATGAAGGCCGCGCCGTCGCTGGGCACCTCAAGAGCGCCTGACGTCGGATGCTCAAGTCCCGCCATGATGTTCAGTAGCGTGGACTTCCCGCAGCCGGACGCACCGAGGAGGGCGACGAACTCGCCCTGCGCGATCGTGGCATTGACGTCGTCCAGCACCGGGGCGCCGTCGCCGAAGCGCTTGCCCAGGTTCTCGAGTACGACTGGCATGGTCCCGTCCTTCGTGTTGATTGGTGGAGCTGATATGGCTGAAGGCCGGCCCGCTCCCCCACCCGTATTCCGGAGGGGAAGCGGACCAGCCGATTGGTGCTTAGTCCTGGCCGAGACCTGCAGCGGACGTCTTCTTGCCCTCTACTTCGTTCAAGGCCCGGAGGTCGAAGATGCCGTTGATATCGGCAGCCTTGGTGGTGCCGGCGTCTACGCCGTCCTGGAGGAGCTTCTTGTACGTTCCGGCGAGCGGATCAGTGGTGAAGGTGATGTTCTTCAATGCGCGGTCGATCACGTTGGCGGGAAGCGGCTTGCCAGCCGTGTCCTTGAGGACAGCGTTGATGGTGCTGGCCTTCTCCTCCGGCGAAGCGGAGTTCAACCAGTTCACGGATTCAACGTGGCCCTTGAGCAGTGCCTTCACAGTCTCCGGGTGCTCAGTGGCGAACTTCTTGTTCACGATCAGGATGGTGGTGGTGAATTCGCCCTTGTCCCACAGGTCCTTCTCGTCCACGAGTACCTTCGCGCCTGCTTCGAGGACCAAACGGGAGGCCCACGGCTCAGGCAACCACGCGCCGTCGAGCTTTCCGTCCTGGAAGAGCTTCAGCGTCTGGGCGTTTTCGGTCGGGTTGATGTTGACGTCGCCGCTGCCGTCAGGGTTGGTCTTGTAACCCTGGTGGCCCAACCATGCGCGAAGGGCTACGTCCTGCGTTCCGCCAAGCTGCGGCGAGGCGAGGACCTTGCCCTTGAGGTCTGCCGCGGAGTTGATTTCGGGCTTGACCACCAGCTGGGCTCCGCCTGCTGCGGCGCCGGCGATGATGCTGACGGACTCGCCGTTGCTCTTGACGAACGAGTTGATGGCCGGGTTGGGGCCGATGTACGTGGCGTCGATGGCGCCGGCGTTCAACGCCTCGATCGCGGCAGGGCCTGCGTTGAAGATCTGGGTGCTGAGCTTGGTATCGCCGAGGTCCTTGGCGATGATGCCCTTGCTGATGCCCACCAGGGCGGGGCCGTGCGTCACATTGCTGAAGTAGCCGAGCTTGAGCTCAGCAGCAGGCGACGTTGTGGGAGCTGGGGCAGCCTGGTTGTTCTGGGAGACGACGGAGGCTACTGCGGCGCCAGCACCGATGAGCAGGGCCAGGCCGACGGCCAGGCTGATCTCAAGGGTGCGGCGGCGCTTGGGCTTGGGTGCGGTCTCACCGGCGACGATGCGGGTGGTGCCGGAATCGGGTTTCTGTGACTCGGGGGTGTTTGCCATTGGGGAGGTCCTAAGGAGATGTGGAATGCGAAGGGGGGCGAAGATCAGGCCCCGTAACATCGCCCGTCGAGGGCAAGGAAGGACCATTCCGGAAAGGTCATGCCTTCACAGTAGGGACTGTCATATTTCGGCTTCAATCCCATGGAAACCAAGGTTCACGCAGGGTCACGTGACGTCATATTCGGCGGCAGGCCTTCAAAGTTGCATCGCGTTGTGCGGCACGTGCGTTCACGCAGGGTCACCCGGCGTCATGTTTGCTGCCAGCTCCGCAATGTCCCGCGGCGTCGTGCGGCAGCAGCCACCGATCAGCCGGGCTCCCCGCTCGCGCCAGTCAGCGGCGTTCCCGGCGAGGGTAGTTGTGCCCTGACCACCCGCGGAAGGGCTCCACGTCTTCGTAACGGCATCGTAGGTCTCCCCGGAGTTCGGGTATGCGACCAACGGTTTGTCCGATACTTCGTTCAGCGTCCCAAGCGCCGACGTCACCAGCTCCAGCGGCACACAGTTGACCCCGACGGCGGCCACCCGCGGCTCCGTACGGAGCAGCGCAGCCACCTCAGCCAGAGGCGTTCCATCACTGATGTGTTCCGCATCCCGCAGGGTGAACGTGAACCAGGATTCGACGTCGAACTCCGCCACGAGCGCCAACAGAGCCTCCGCTTCGGCGAATGACGGCAGCGTCTCGCACGCCAGGAAATCGGCACCGGCTTCCACAAGTGCGGCAATGCGTGGGCGGTGGAAATCCATGAATTCCGTGCTGGACAGCGTGTAATCGCCCCGGTATTCGGAGCCGTCAGCAAGGTAGGCGCCGTACGGTCCCACTGATCCTGCCACCAGGAGCGGGCCGCTGGAAGGGTTTGCCTCGGCGTGCTCGCGCCGCGCTTCGTCGGCAAGCTGCACGCTCAACGCCACCAGTTCCAAGGCCTCGCGCTCCCCCAGGCCGCGACGCGCGAACCCCTGGGGAGTGGCCTGGTAGCTGGCTGTGATGGCCACGGAGGCACCGGCGTCGAAATAGTCGCGGTGGACCTGCTTGATCAGGTGCGGCTGCTCCAGCAGAACCTTGGCGGACCACAAGGCGTCCTCAAGATCACAGCCATGGGCCTCCAATTCCGTGGCGAGGGCCCCATCCAGGACGAGGTCCTCGCCGGAGTCCAACAGGGTGCTGAGTGCTGTGTTGTGTGGCATGTAGTGATCTTCCTGCTTAATCGCTCAATGAAAAAACCGCAGCTTGTTCGAAATCCCCGCCGTACAAGGCCGGGAATTTCGAACAAGCTGCGGTCTATCTGACTCTTCGACCTTAGATGACGTAACGCTCGTCCTCGTGGTCGCCCGGGTGGTCCTTGACCAGGCCGGCGGCAAGCGTGTTGCCGTCCATGGGATCGATCACCAGGAACGCGCCCGTACGGCGGTGGTGCAGGTAGTTCTCCAGCGGCAACGGTGCAGCCAGGCGAAGCTGGGCGTGTCCGATGTCGTTGAGCTCAAGGCTCGAAGCAGGCTCAACGTTGAACGTAGCCAGGTCCAGCTTGCCTGTGACGTTACGGACCAAAGCCTGGACCGTGCGCGTACCGTGCTTCACCAGAACCTTCTGGCCTTCGCGCAGGGGCTTGGGCGAGAGCCATGCCAACGATGCGTACAGGTCAGCCGTGCTTTCGCGGACCGTGCCTGCGGCAGCGATGGTGTCGCCCCGGGCAATATCGATCTCGTCAGCCAAACGAACGGCAACGGACTGCGGAGCAGCCGCTTCCTGAAGTTCCTTGCCAGCGAAGTCGATGCCAGTAATCCGGGTGATACGCGGCTCGTGGCCAGGGCTCAGCACAGTGACGTCGTCGCCAACCTTGACGGAACCCTCGGTGATCTGGCCGGCGTACGCACGGTAGTCACGGTAGGCCTCGACATCCAGCCCGCCAGCCACAGCATCAGGCGCCAACGCACCCTGCGGCCGGATCACCAGCTGCACCGGGAAGCGGAAGCTCTCCAGTTCAGCCTCAAGCTCATCGGCTGCCGGGAGGGTTTCAAGGACCTCAAGCAGTGCAGGACCGGTGTACCAGGGAGTGCGCTCGGAGCGGTCAACCACGTTGTCGCCATCAAGCGCAGAAACCGGAACCACCAGCAGGTCAGCAACGCCATCGGAACCGAGTCCCAGCTCGCGGGCAACCTTCTGAACGTCGGTCTCGATGTCGCGGAACACCTGCTCGCTGAAATCGACGAGGTCGATCTTGTTCACGGCCACGATGACGTGGGCAACGCGCAGCAACTGCAGCACCGACAGGTGCCGGCGGGTCTGCTCAAGAACACCCTTGCGGGCGTCAATGAGTACGACGACGGCATCCGCAGTGGACGCGCCCGTCACCGTGTTCTTGGTGTACTGAACGTGGCCGGGGCAGTCCGCCAGGATGAAGCTGCGGCGATCCGTCGCGAAATAGCGGTACGCCACGTCGATCGTGATGCCCTGCTCGCGCTCGGCACGAAGGCCATCGGTCAGGAGGGCAAGGTCGATCCCACCCTTGTCCCCACCAAAGCCGCGGTCGGCAGACGTCCGGGCAACGGCGTCGAGCGTGTCAGCAAGAATGGCCTTCGAATCGTGAAGGAGGCGGCCCACCAAAGTGGACTTGCCGTCATCCACCGAGCCGGCAGTAGCGAAGCGGAACAGGGTTGTGGGCAGGGCTGTTTCCAGGCCGGCAGCCAGTGTTTCGATGCTCATTTAGAAGTAGCCGTCCTTCTTGCGGTCTTCCATGGCTGCCTCGGAGATGCGGTCATCTGCTCGGGTGGCGCCACGTTCGGTCAGGGTGGAGGCAGCGACTTCAACTACGACGTCGGCCACGGTACGGGCATCGGACTCGACGGCACCAGTGCAGGACATGTCGCCCACGGTGCGGTAGCGAACCAGCTTGGTGATGACTTCCTCGTGCGGCAACGGTTCGGAAACCTCGCCTACCGCACGCCACATACCATCGCGGGCGAAAACCTCACGCTCGTGGGCATAGTACAGGCCGGGGAGCTCGATGTTCTCACGCTCGATGTAGCGCCAGATATCCAGCTCGGTCCAGTTGCTGATGGGGAACGCACGGACGTGCTGGCCCACGGTGTGGCGGCCGTTGTACAGGTTCCACAGCTCGGGGCGCTGGTTACGCGGGTCCCACTGGCCGAACTCATCACGGAGGCTCAGGATGCGCTCCTTGGCGCGGGCCTTGTCCTCGTCGCGACGGCCGCCGCCGAACACGGCGTCGAACTTGTTGCGCTGGATGGCATCAAGCAACGGAACAGTCTGCAACGGGTTGCGGGTGCCATCGGCACGCTCGGCCAGTTCGCCGCGGTCGATAAACTCCTGCACGGAGCCAACAACGAGCTTCAGGCCAAGACGCTCAACGGTGCGGTCGCGGAAGTCGATGACCTCCGGGAAGTTGTGGCCCGTGTCCACGTGCAGGACCGGGAAAGGAACCTTGCCCGGCCAGAAAGCCTTGGTGGCCAGGTGCAGCATGACCACGGAATCCTTGCCGCCGGAGAACAGCAGCGCAGGCTTCTCGAACTCGGCAACAACCTCGCGGATGATATGAATCGCTTCGGACTCGAGGGTGTCCAGTGAGCTCAGGCGGGACGAGCCGCCGTCTGCCGCCCCCGCCCCTGCGCCGCGCGGCTGATCTTCGATCAGCCCAGCGCGCGGCTCCGACAGGCCCGAAGCCACTCCCTGGGCGGCAGACGGCGTCTCTAGGTCGCTTTCCAGCACGTCCAGCTCCAGTTCCTCGTTCGTGGTTTGAGTGCTCATGTGTGTAGTCCGCATTCTGTCTTGTCGGATCCTGCCCAACGGCCGGCACGGGGATCTTCACCCGGGGCCACCTTGCGGGTGCAGGGCTGGCAGCCGATGGACGGGTAGCCCTGGCTCAGGAGTGGGTTGACGGGAAGGATGTTGTCCTCGGAGTACTCCACCAGCTGATCGAAGGTCCAGTCGACCATCGGGTTCACCTTGACCAGGCCAAAGCCCTCATCCCAGGTGATCACCGGCGTGTTGGTGCGGGTGGGTCCTTCGTCGCGTCGAACACCGGTGAACCACACCTCATAGCCGGCAAGCGAGCGGCGGAGCGGCTCTACCTTGCGCAGCGCGCAGCACTGGGCGGGGTCGCGGGCGAACAGGTCCTTGCCCAGCAAACGGTCCTGCTGTTCCACGGTGTTCTCCGGGAGGACGTCCACCACATTGACGCGCAGGTTTGCCGCTACTTCGTCGCGGGTCTCATACGTTTCCTTGAAGTGGTAGCCGGTTTCGAGGAACAAAACGTCGACGCCTGGAAGCTGGTCCGCGACCAAGGCCGGCAGTACGGCGTCGGCCATGGAGCATGCCACGGTTACTGCGGGCAGCTCGAAGTTCCGGGCCACCCAGGCGATGACATCGCGGGCGGGCGCGTTCCAGCCAAGCTCTGCAGCTCCGGCTTCGGCCAGTGCTTTGAGTTCTTCGTGTGAGCGCAAAGCGGGCCGTGCGATCGGGTTCGGGAGCGTCTGGGGATCTGTCACTGGAGGTCTCCTTCATCTGCGGAGAGTGCCCACTCTGCGAAGGTCTGGCCCTCGGCGCCAACGGCGACGAATTTGCGGACCACACGCTCCACGTAGTCGGGCAGGTTTTCGACCGTGACCTTGAGGCCGCGGACAGTACGTCCCAAACCGGCTTCCTCACGCTCGTTGTTAGCCAGCCCGCCACCGAGGTGGACCTGGAAACCCGGGGTGGGGTCGCCGTCGGGCGTTGGCAGCATCATGCCCTTGAGTCCGATGTCCGCAGTCTGAATGCGGGCGCAGGAGTTGGGGCAGCCGTTGATGTGCAGGGACAGTGCCTGCGGGAGCTGCTTGCTCTCCACGAGGTCGGCCAGGCGGCGTTCCAGTTCAGCGATGGCGGTTGCCGCGGTGACCTTGGTTTCCACGATGGCCAGCTTGCAGAACTCGATGCCGGTGCAGGCGATGGTGCCGCGGCGGAACACGGACGGACGGGCGGAAAGGCCCAGGGTGTCCAGTTCAGCGATGAGGGGCTCCACCTGCTCCTTGGCGACGTCCAAGATGACGAGCTTCTGGTGAGGAGTGGTGCGGAGTCGGTAGCTGCCGTGCTGTTCCAGCGTGTCGGCGAGCTTCACCAGGGACTCACCGGAGGTACGTCCCACGGTGGGGGTCACGCCGATGAAGAACTTGCCGTCCTTCTGCTCGTGGACGCCGATGTGGTCTCCGGGTGCCGTGGGCTTGGGAGCGGCGGGGCCGTCCGGGAGCTTGAAGCCGAGGTATTCGTCTTCCAGGATCTGGCGGAACTTGGCGGGGCCCCAGTCGTTCATCAGGAACTTCAGGCGGGCTTTGGTGCGCATGCGGCGGTAACCGTAGTCGCGGAAGATGCTGGTGACGCCGAGCCATACTTCAGCGGCGACGTCGGCCGAGACGAACACGCCAAGGCGTTCGGCCAGGCGCGGGTTGGTGGACAAGCCGCCGCCAACCCAGAGGTCGTAACCGGCACCGAGTTCAGGGTGGACAACACCCACCAGGGCGAAGTCGTTGATCTCGTGGACCACGTCCTGGGACGGGTGCCCGGTGATCGCGGTCTTGTACTTGCGCGGCAGGTTGGCCAGCTCGGGGTCGCCGATGAAACGCTCGGCGAGCTCGTGGATGAGCGGCGTGGGATCGATGATCTCGTCCTTGGCGATGCCGGCAACCGGCGAACCCAGGATGACACGGGGAACGTCGCCGCAGGCCTCGGTGGTGGACAGGCCGATGGATTCAAGGCGGCGCCAGATTTCCGGCACGTCCTCCACGCGGATCCAGTGCAACTGGATGTTCTGGCGGTCCGTGAGATCGGCCGAGCCGCGGGCGAAGTCCACGGAAATCTGGCCGATAACGCGCAGCTGCTCGGTGGTCAGCGCACCGCCGTCAATGCGGACGCGAAGCATGAAGTACTTGTCTTCGAGCTCGTGCGGCTCAAGTGTTGCGGTCTTGCCGCCGTCGATCCCGGGCTTGCGCTGGGTGTAAAGACCCCACCAGCGGAAGCGGCCATGCAGATCGGTTCCGTCGATCGAGTCGAAGCCCTCTTTGGAGTAGACAGACTCAATCCGCTCACGAACGTTCAGTCCGTTGTCTTCCTGCTTCCAGGTTTCGTTGGCGTTGAGCGGCGCAGTGCCATCAACCTTCCACTGGCCGTGGGGCTTGGCGGCAGGGCGGGTGCGTGCTGGGCGCGAGGGGACTGCGGAGTCCGCGGGCGCACCGGCTACAGCTGTATCTGTCATACGTCGACTTTAGGTGTGGCCAGTTTTCGTCAGCAAAGGTCCGGAAACGCTAAGTCACCTAGGGAAACATTTCGTCACGAACACGCCAGCGGCCTTGTCCCAAGGGCCGGTATATGCAGGTCCTTTTTGGGCTCCCACCGCGCAAATAAAGGTTAGGACGCCCTTGCCAACACGGCGTCGTAACGCTCCAGTGCTATCTCCGCGAGAACCGGCGACGGCAGCAAGGGAGCCGTAACAATGTCCGCTCCAGCCGTGGCGAGCTGGTCGTGGAAGTAGCCGGTCGCCAGCAGGTACGAGGCGACGAAAACCCTGCCGTTTGTCCCGTCGTCGGCGAGTTCGGCACGCAAGGAGGCGACGCCGTCGGGCACTGTTGGCTGCGCGCTGGCACCGTAGGCCACCCGCACCTTGTTCGGCAGCAGTTCTGCGAGGAGTCGCGCCTGCTCCTCAGAGTCCACCGAGCCGTCCGGAAGGGACGATCCCGCGGCAGCCAGCAACACGCCGTCGTTCTCCTTCAGCCCGGCGGCGCGCAAATGAGTGGCAAGCAGCTCGGCCAGCCGCGGATCCGGACCCAGCGGCCTCGCGGCCACTACTTCCGGCCGGCTCTTGATCGCCTTGGGCACGTCAACCTTGATGTGGAAGCCGGTACTCAGCAAAAGCGGTACGACGACGGCGGCAGTCCCCTCCGGCAGGCCCTCCACCACGCCGGACAGCTCAGGCTCCTGCACGTCCACGTACGCCTCAAGGACCTGCAGGCCCGGACGCAGGGCTTCGATTTCGGCCATGACGCGGCGGATGGCGGCCTGGCCTTCGGCGTTGCGGGTTCCGTGGGCACAGGCGATCAAAACGGGGCTGTTCATGGGAGCTAGCGTAACGTTGAGCCAGCACCTACTGAGAGTCGCAGGCAGAAAGAACCCGTCCACTTGATTTCCATCGACATTGTCCTTCTGTGGCTTGACCTGGTCGGCGTGTTTTTCTTCGCGGTCTCGGGTTCGCTGCTGGCAGCCCGCAAACAATTCGACATCGTGGGTTCTGCGCTCCTCGCGTCCATTGTGTCGCTCGGTGGCGGTGCGATCCGCGATGTCGTCATCAACGCCGGACCCCCTGTTGCTTTCACAAACCCCATCTACTTGATCCCGCCACTGCTCGCTGCGCTGCTGGTCTACTTCCTGTTCTCTTCGGTGCAGCGCTTCACATCCCTCTTAACACTGTTCGACGCCGGCGGCCTGGCCCTGTTCTGCATCACCGGGACGTTGAAGGCACTCACGGCCGGGATGAATCCGGTTGCGGCGATCCTTTTGGGTGTCACCACCGCAGTTGGTGGCGGCCTGTTGCGCGACATCACCGCCAACGAGATTCCTACCCTTTTTGATGCCCGCGACATCTACGCGCTACCTGCGTTTGTGGGAGCCGGATTGACCACCCTGCTCTGGCACCTTGGCCTGTTCAGCGGGCTCACCGCATGCCTGGTGGCCGGCATTGTTTTTGCCTTCCGCGTCACAGCCTGGAGGCGCAGTTGGTACGTTCCCCTGGCCGTGCGCGGATGGCAGCGTGCAGGCACCGGGACGGGCGCAATTTCGGGTGCCCGCGATTAGCTAGGATAAGAGCATGACTGACATGTTCCTCGAGAAGTTCCGCGCGCTGGTCCCAAAGTATCTCGAGGATGAATGGCAGGAAGAAGACGGCCTCACACCAGAGGAACTGGAAGAGGCCCTCACTGATCACTCGTTCACAATCCCGCTGGCTCTGCGCGAGTTCTACCTCGCCCTCGGCGGCTGCGAGGACCTCATGGAGGCGTATCACTACTTCTGGGATCCCGAAGAACTCGAGGTGGACGACGAAGGCTTCCTGATGTTCCTCGAGGACGAAGAGGAACAATTCACCTGGGGCTTCCGCATCGCCGATGTCAGCGTCCCGGACCCCATCGTCTGGCGCCGCAACAACGCCCGAGGCCAATGGAAGAGCGAAGAAGGCACGTTCTCCGAGTTCGTCTTCGACATGTTCGAGTGGGCGTTCAACGACGAAGACTAGGTTCTGACTGGCGGCCCCTGCGCTCCCCTTTGTTGGGGGCGTGGGGGCTGTTTTTGTTGGGGCCGTTGTTGTTGTGGGGGCTGAGGGGCTGTCGGTTCCTGACCATGTTTGGCTTGGGCTGAGCCGTTGTGCACCCTAATTGGGTTGCATCTGGGCTGCCGATCCTCCAAAGAAGGTCACGAAGCCACGCCCCGCCGGCGGCCCCAAAGCCACGCCAGGCTGGCCGACACCACGACGCCGGCGCTCACCCTGGCCCTACCCCGCGCCAATCGCTGAGGGCTGTGGCTTCCTGACCATGTTTGGCTTGGCCTGAGCCGTTGTGCACCCTATTTGGGTTGCCTCTGGGCTGCCCGACCTCCAAAGAAGGTCCCGAAGCCACGCCCCGCCGGCGGCCCAAAAGCCACGCCAGGCTGGCCGACACCACGACGCCGGCGCTCACCCTGGCCCTACCCCGCGCCAATCGCTGAGGGCTGTGGCTTCCTGACCATGTTTGGCTTGGCCTGAGCCGTTGTGCACCCTATTTGGGTTGCATCTGGGCTGCCCGTCCTCCAAAGAAGGTCACGAAGCCACCGCTCCACTGCCGTCTTGCTGTTAAACGGAATGGCCCCGGTCCGCTGCAACGTTACGAGTCATACGCTGCACCGAACCGGGACCACAATCTCCGTTCGCATCAGACCCACCGGAGGCATTTAGTGGATCCGTGAATAGCTTATGACAAGTCTGTCACATATGCAACTTTTGGCGTCAATGATTTTCCAACAACCAAGATCTTATTTACGGACCCGTGGAGTTATCCACATAGCTGCAAAACACCAGCACATTCAGGGTTGAAAGCACGGAAGCATGACCGAATGAACCTCATTGAATTCCTTCGGTCTCGACATGGAGCTGCCAGAACCACAGATCTCAGACGGGCCGGTTTTACAGAACGAGTGCTGTGCGCTGCCACAAGGTCGGGGACAATCGAGCGCCTTCAGCGGGGCGTTTATGTCAGCAAGGGAGCAGACCCCGACGTCGTTGCGGCCTTTCGGGCGAATGGTCGCCTTACGTGCATCTCGGCTGCGCGGTTCTATGGGTTGTGGACGCTTCACGAACCGGAGATCCTTCACCTGGCTTGCGGTAACGGTCTACCCAATCCAGCAGTGGTTAATCACGCAGTAGCCCTTCATCCACGCCACCCATATCTCCCTGTCGTCGGGGTGGCCGACGCTCTGATGCACGCCCTTCGATGCCTCCCTGAGTTGGAATCATTAGTCATGGTTCAAAGCGCGATTGCCCTTGCCTTGCTCACGCCGGACTACCTTCGGACGAGGCTGACCGGGAATCGGAATGGCCGCTCCCGGGCAATCCTCGATCTAGTCCTGCCAAGAGCGGATTCGTTGCTCGAAGTTCTGGCCCACACTCACTTCGTGCGGGCGGGGCTGAGTGTCCGCATGCACGTGCAGCTGCCCGGGGTTGGGGAAGTCGACTGCCTGATCGACGACTGCCTGGTCATCGAACTCGACGGCAGCACCCACTTGGAAGGCAAACAAGTGAAGAAGGACCAATATCGAAACAATGCCAGCATCCGGGGCGGCCACTTGGTCCTTCGCTACTACTACGCGGACGTCGTTCATAACCCTGAGCGAATGGTGTCCGAGGTGCTCGCTGTCTTGGCCAACCGGGAAGCCGGCCACTTCGGACCGTCACGTTTGCTCTCCAAGTGGGTATCGGCGTCGTAAGCTACCGGCCAGCGCGTGGCGTCCTGACCCACTTTGAAGCCAAATCAGCCACCACTCAACCTAAAAAGGGTGCACAACGCCCAATCGGAACCCAAACAAGGTCAGGAACCCACAGCCAGAAAGGACGAAGCTAGCTGCTCCGGTCCACCACTGCGTGCGCGAAGTTAGTCAGCGACGCCTTCACAACGCCCTCCGGCAGCGGCGCCAAGGCGGCAACCGCCTCGGCGGACCACTGGCGGGCGATTTTCCAGGATTCGGTGGTCACCGGGTGCTCGCGCAAACCAGCCACGGCATCGGCAAGGGCGGCATCAGACGTCAAGTCCCCGTCCACAAGTTTCAAGAGCGCAGCCGCTGAGGAATCACCTGCAGCAGCATCGCGGCGCAGCAGCAGCACGGGCAGTGTGGGAACACCTTCGCGGAGGTCGGTGCCCGGGGACTTTCCTGACTTGACCTTAACGCCGGTGACATCGATGACGTCGTCGGCGAGCTGGAAGGCCACGCCAACCTTCTCGCCGTACTCAACCAGGAGGTCCTCGTACGCGGGATCGGCACCGGCGAAGATCGCGCCGAGTTGGCCGGAGGCTGCAACCAGGGATCCAGTTTTGTCGGCGATGACGGACAGGTAGTGCTCCACTGCGTCTTCGTCCTCGCGAGGGCCGACGGTTTCGTGGAGTTGGCCGAGGCAGAGGCGTTCGAAGGTCCGGGCCTGGATGCCGAGAGCACGGGAGCCGAGCTCTGAGACCAGGATGGAGGCGCGGGCAAAGATGAGGTCGCCGGTGAGGATGGCCACGGAGTTGCCCCACACTTCGTGGGCGGTCGGAGCGCCACGGCGGAAGGGTGCAGAGTCCATGACGTCGTCGTGGTAGAGGGTGGCGAGGTGCGTCAGTTCAACCACAACTGCAGCCTGGACAACCTCCGGACGCGAAGCATCTCCAAGGTGCGCGCACAGCAGAGTGAGCAGCGGACGGATCCGCTTGCCGCCGGCTTCCACCAGGTGGCGCGACGTTGCGTCAGCAAGGGGATCGGAGTTGGAGATGGCTTCGCGAAGCTTCTTTTCCACGCGGGCGAGGTTGGTGGTGATGGCTGGGCCGAGTTCGGCGTCGCCGGCGATGGCGGCAAAACCGGCGGGCAGCTGGAGACCCGTTGCGATCGCGGTGGTGTTGGGGGCAGGCTCAACAGAGTCCGGCAGGCCGTGCCCGGCATGCGTCCAGCTGTGTTCGGCAGAGTTCGTCACGGCTTAACCCTAACTAGTTGTTGCGGAAACCGCGGTGTCGGAGTCTGCCGCCTTAAAAGGGCGGACAGAGGAAGTGTTGGACGTGGCCGGAACGAGCATCTCAAGGACGCGGATTACGCGGTCTTCGAAGCCCTTTGCGGACGGGTCCGTGAGGTTGGCGAGCATACGCACCACAAAGCGCATCAACATTGGAATCGGCATACCCGTTCGCAGGGCAAGCTTCATCACGGCCGGCTTCCCGATCAAGGAAGCAAACATTCGACCCAAAGTGAAGTGCGATCCCCACTGGTCCCGCACATAGTCCGCGTACCGCGAAAGGTGGGCGTCGGCGTCGTCGGCGGTCCATCCGGCGGAGGCCGAACGTGAAGCAGAGTCAATCAGGAACTCGGCCGCGAACCGGGCCGACTCCATGGCGTAGGAGATGCCCTCGCCGTTAAACGGGGACACCATGCCGCCGGCGTCGCCCAGCAGGAGCAGCCCGGGCGAATAGTGAGGTGTGCGGTTGAAGCCCATGGGCAGCGCGGCGCCGCGGATCTCCCCCACCCGATTCTCGGGGGTGAAGCCCCAGTCGGCGGGCATTCCAGCGGTCCATTCGCGCAGGACTTGCTTGTAATCCAGCTTGCCGAATTCTTTGGAAGAGTTCAGTATTCCAAGGCCGACGTTGGACGTTCCGTCGCCGACGCCAAACACCCAGCCGTAGCCGGGCAGCGGTTTGCCCGACTTGCCAGGGAGCTCCAGCCAGCCTTCCATCCAGTCGTCTTCGTGCCTGGGAGATGTGAAGTACGTGCGAACGGCGACACCCAGTGGGCGGTCGTCACGCTTGTGCATACCCAGCGACACGGCGGTTCGCGTGGAATTGCCGTCCGCAGCCAGTACGACGTCGGCATGGAAGTCGCCCGTTTCGCCGGTCTTGCGTCCGGACTCGTCAAGGATGGACGCCCGTGCGCCGATGACGCGCCCATCGTCAGACTGCAAGGCTGAAGTGACGCTATGGCGTTCAAGCACGACGGCGCCCGCGGACTGCGCGTGACGGGCCAACTCTTCGTCGAACCCCAGACGTGTCCGAATCAGTCCGTACGTGGGAAAGTCTGAAACCTCGGGCCACGGCAGCTCAATGGTACGGCCGCCTGCAATGAGTCGAAGCCCCTTGTTTCGGCGCCAGCCCTCGGACTCAGCATGCGGCAATCCGAGCTTCTGGATCTCACGGACGGCGCGCGGGGTCAGACCGTCGCCGCAAACTTTTTCGCGGGGAAAGGAAGTCTTTTCCAGCACTGTGACATCAATGCCGGCTTGGGCGAGGTAATAGGCCGCGGTGGACCCAGCGGGCCCCGCGCCAACAATCAGTACTTTCACGTCGTCCTAAATAAGTGGCACGTCAGCTGGGCTGGCTGCCGGACCGGCGCGGTTTGATCTGGCGGCGGAGCTTGGCCACGGGAACGCTTTCGCGGTGCTCGGCCGGCTTCTGCGCGCGGTGTACCGCGACGATGCCGCCGCTGAGGTTGCGGTAGGTGATGTCCGTCCAGCCTGCTTCGCTGAGCCACTGGGCCAGGTGGTCCTGGTCCGGCCAGGCGCGGATGGATTCGGCGAGGTACACGTACGCATCCGGGTTGGAGGAGACCTTGGTGGCGATGGCCGGGAGGGCGCGCATCAGGTATTCGGTGTAGAGGTTGCGCCACAGCGGCACCACGGGGTGGGAGAACTCGGCGATGACCAGCCGGCCGCCCGGCTTGGTGACGCGCAGCATTTCCTCGAGGGCTTTGCGCGGTTCGACAACGTTCCGCAGGCCGAAGGAAATGGTGGAAGCGTCAAAGCTGCTGTCCGCGAACGGCAGGTTGGTGGCATCTCCGGCGATGAAGTCGATGTCCGGGCGGCGGCGTTTGCCCACTTTGAGCATGCCCAGGGAGAAGTCGCAGGCCACAACATTCACACCGGCATCGGCGTACGGTTCGCTGGAGGTGCCCGTTCCAGCGGCAAGGTCCAGGACCTTCTGGCCCACCTTCACATCCATGGCATCCACCACGATCCGGCGCCACCGACGCGTCTGCCCCATGGAGAGGACGTCATTCACGACGTCGTATTTAGGGGCGACATCGTCAAACATCGTCGCAACTTCGTCCGGACGCTTTTCCAAGGATGCTCGGTTCACCCTGCAATTGTCTCAGACATTCAGCCGACTTTGCTGCGCTGTAGAACTCGGCTCAGGTTCTGGCGGCACGCGGGAGTACTGTTGTTCCATCATGACGAGCACGCTCCGTACCTTGACAGTCCCCCTCGATGTCGAATCATCCTCCGGGGGGCTGCCGTCGTTTCTGGTCCGGGACGACGTCCTCTGCTGGTCACGCCGCGAAGCCGGCCTGGTGGGGTACGGCGAGCTGACACGGTTCAACGCCTCGGGCCCTGAGCGCTTCCTTGAGGCTGATATCTGGTGGCGGCACCTCATTCTTGAGGCCGAAATCACTGATCACGTGGAGATTCCAGGCACTGGCCCGGTTGCGTTCGGATCGTTCGCTTTTTCCAAGATGTCCCCGCACGTTTCCCGGCTGATCGTCCCTGAGATGGTGATTGGCATGCGCGACGGCCGCGCCTGGGCCACCCAACTAACGTTCGACGACGCCGAGCTCACCGAGGCGGGCGTCCTCGCCGCCCTGGACCGCTGGCTGACAAGCGCCGACCCATGCGAAGACGATGGTGAGGCCCTAGCGGCAGGAGGGGCCGACGTCGGGCTGTCACCTGACGCTCTTTCGCCCAACGATGCGGCTGGTTACCTCAGCCGCGGTTCCTTGAGCGAAATGGATTGGATGCAGGCCGTCTCCAACGGCGTGGCGGAAATCCGCACCGGCAAGCTGGAGAAACTTGTCCTGGCGCGCGACGTCGTAGCCAACCTTCCTGCCGGCGTGAACGCTGCGGAGGTGCTTCGCCAGCTGGCGGCACGGTACCGGGAATGCTGGACGTATGGTGTTGACGGCCTGGTGGGTGCGACACCTGAAATGCTGATTCAGGTGGAGGGTCGCACGGCCCAGGCCCGCGTGCTGGCCGGAACGTTGGATCGCCGCGACGCCGAAGGTGTAGACGGATCCCCCATGGCGTACGCCGAGCGGGTTCTGGCCGGATCTGAAAAGCAGCGCCACGAGCACGAAATCGCGATTGATTCGCTGACCCGCCAGCTGGCGCCGTTTTCCGAGGCGATGAACTCCCACAGCGAGCCCTTCATTCTGGAACTGCCCAATGTGTGGCATCTGGCCTCGGACGTCAAAGCTGAGCTTGCTGATATCGAAGGCCATGTGCCCACGTGCTTGGCCCTGATCAACGCGCTGCATCCAACTGCAGCTGTCTGCGGAACGCCTACCTTGGTGGCCGGTGCGCTGATCCGAAAACTGGAGCACCTGGACCGTGGCCCCTATGCCGGGCCGGTGGGTTGGCTGGACGCTGCCGGCAATGGCGAATGGGGCATCGCTTTGCGCGGTGCGGTCATCGAGGACGCCAATACAGTGCGCCTTTACGCGGGCTGCGGGATCGTGGAGGGTTCACAGCCGGAGGCTGAGCTTGCCGAGACGTGGGCTAAATTCCGGCCAATGCTTGAGGCCCTGGGCATTCAGCGTTGAATCTGGGATCTCAGACTGGGACTCGCCGAGGGCGCTTGCATATTCGCTAAACTAGTTATCCAATAGTGAAACTTAGTTTCCTGTGATGCACATCTCAGGTTCGGCGCTACACTAAAACCGACTCAGTTCAGCATCCACTGCAACAAAAGGTAAAAAACATGCAGATCTCCCGTTCGGTTCTGTCCGGCACCAAGATGGCCGCCGTGCTCGCAGCAGGCGTCCTGGCCCTGACCGCCTGCGGTGGTGGCTCCTCCACCCCGGCAGCCTCAAGTGGATCGGGCCCCAAGCTCATCAACGCCGGCAAGCTCACGGTGTGCTCGGATGTCCCTTACGAGCCCTTCGAGTTCCAGAAGGACGGCAAGATCGTCGGCTTCGACATGGACATCGCCAATGAACTGGCCAAGGACCTCAAGGCCGAACTCAACGTGGTGGACAGCTCCTTCGAAGCAATCGAGACCGGCACCGCGCTCACTGGTTGCGACGTCTCCATCTCCTCGATCTCCATCACGGACACCCGCAAGAACGTCATGGACTTCTCCAACCCGTACCTTGACGACGACCTCACCCTCGTGGCCACCTCGTCTTCCGGCATCAGCAACCTCGACGGCGCCAAGGGCAAGAAGGTGGGCGTCCAGCAGGCCACCACCGGCGCCCAGTACGCCAAGGACAAGGGAATCGACGCGCAGCAGTTCGAAGACTCCGGGCTCCTGGTCCAGGCCCTCAAGGCAGGCACCATCGACGCCGCCGTCGGCAACCAGTCGGTTCTGGGTTACGCCATCAAGGACGACTCCAAGCTCAAGCGCGTCGAAGACTACGCAACGGGCGAGAAGCTGGGCATCTCCATCAAAAAGGGCAACACCGCCATGGCGGACGCCGTCAATGCCACGCTTAAGCGCCTCACTGATGACGGCTCCATGAAGAAGTTCGAGACGACCTGGTTCGGCGAAGCCACCAAGAAGTAGTCCGAGCCCCGGCTCCCAAGAATCACGCAGGCGGGCCCCGCAACGATCTGTTTAGGCAGTCCGTTCGGGGCCCCACCTGCGCAACACGAATGTGAGAACACCATGGCAATGACTGCACGTCAACGAGCCAAAGTCAGTCTGTACGTCCAGGCCGGGATCTTCGTTGTGGCCGTGGCCGCAGTGATCCTCGCCGTGGATTGGAAGACCGTTG
The DNA here is from genome assembly GCF_056395565.1 of Paenarthrobacter sp. 10L412. NCBI lineage: Bacteria > Bacillati > Actinomycetota > Actinomycetes > Micrococcales > Micrococcaceae > Paenarthrobacter > Paenarthrobacter sp. 10L412. The sequence goes on from NZ_JBFTJT010000006.1 coordinate 259,897, forward strand.
GAAACAGCGTCTTCAACTTCGCCAAAATTGGCCCGATGTTCCCCGACATCTTCCTCATCGGCCTCAAGAACACCCTCATCTATACGGCGCTTGCCTTCGTTGTGGGCCTCTCCGGTGGTCTGCTGCTCGCCTTGATGAAGCTCTCCTCTTTCCCGCTGTACCGCTGGCTCGCCACCGGATACATCGAGTTCTTCCGCGGCGTCCCCGCCCTGCTGGTGTTCATCGCCTTTGGCTACGGCGTGCCCCTGGCCTTCGGCGTTCAGTGGGACGTCAACATCGTGGTGATGGTCTCCCTCGGTATGGTGGCCTCCGCATACATCGCCGAAACCCTGCGCGCTGGCCTCCAAGCCGTTCCCAAGGGACAGATGGAAGCCGCCCGCTCCCTTGGCATGCCGCACTGGCGCGCGATGGTCTCCATCGTCATTCCGCAGGCGTTCAAGATCGTCCTGCCGCCGTTGACCAACGAGATCATCCTGCTCACCAAGGACTCCTCGCTGATCTACGTCCTGGGCCTCACCGCGTCCCAGTATGAGCTGACCAAGTTTGGCCGCGACGGCATCTCCAGCCTCGGAGCCGGGCTGACCCCGTTGCTCGTGGCCGGCGCTTTCTACCTGGTCATCACCATCCCCTTGAGCCTCCTGGCACGGAAGTTCGAAAGCCGCTCCGCGCGGACGAAGCGATAGGCAGGACAGTCATGAACGACGTCGTCAACAACTCAGCGACCGTCCAGGCCGCGGGCGTGAACATCAAGGACCTGCGCAAGTCCTACGGAAGCAATGAAGTCCTCAAAGGAATCTCGCTGACCGTGAAACCAGGTCAGGTTGTCTGCCTGATCGGCCCTTCCGGTTCCGGAAAGTCCACCCTCCTGCGCTGCGTGAACCTGCTTGAGCACCCCAATGCGGGCACCATCAACGTGGGCAAGTTCGAGGCAACCGACCCCGACGTAGACCTCAACCGCATGCGTCAAAGCGTTGGCATGGTGTTCCAGCACTTCAACCTGTTCCCCCACCTCAGCGTGCTGGACAACTGCACCATCTCCCAGATGAAGGTCCTCAAGCGGTCCAAGTCCGAGGCCGCCGAGGTGGCCCGCCGCAACCTGGAGCGCGTTGGCCTTGGACACTTGGCTGACCGTTTCCCGGACCAGCTCTCCGGTGGCCAGCAGCAGCGCGTAGCCATTGCACGCGCGCTGTCCATGGACCCGCAGCTGATGCTCTTCGACGAGCCAACCTCTGCCCTTGACCCGGAGACGGTGGGCGATGTCCTTGCCGTTATGCGCAAGCTGGCCCAGGAAGGCATGACCATGCTGGTTGTTACCCACGAGATGGGCTTTGCCCGCGAAGTGGCTGACCGTGTGGTCTTCATGGATGCCGGCGTCGTCGTGGAAGAGGGCCCGGCGGAACACGTCATCAGCGCTCCGACCCAGGCACGAACCAAGGAATTCCTGCGTCGCGTCCTGGACCCGACGCACATCGACGTCGTGGAGGACTAGGTCCGTCGGGCTCGCTGATTCTTGCGGCTTGCTGGACAGCTGGCGCCGCGTATCTTCTTCCGCGCCACGCATCTTCTTCAGCGCCACAAATACGGGAGGGCGACACCTATATATAGGTGGCGCCCTCCCGTATTTGTGGCAGCTATGAATTTGCGTGTCCTGCAGAAGCACGACGGCGGCGGGGAACCCCGGCTGTCACAAGCTCACGTTCCAGCTTGCCAACTGTCAGGTCACTCCACACCAACCGGAACACACTTCTCCCTGTGGCACGTATCGCATCTTCGCGGCTCTTCTCGTCGATCACAACCTGAGAGGGTGTCCGGCCATTCAGGAATTCCGGTTTCAGATACTTTTCGCGGCCGTCGAATTCCCCCACCACCCTGGCGTCCTTCCAGTAATAGTCCGTATAGACGACTCCTACTTTCGTTCGAACTTCATACTGCAACTCGGGAGCAGCGAAACCGGCGAGATGCATGAGCCCCCGACAGTAGGACTCCCCCGGCGAACCTGAATTTGTAGCAGCAAATTGAACAACCGCTGCCACGCGCTTTGCGGCGGCCTTCGAATACCGGGCATCAATATCATTCAGCAGCTCATCCCTCGTTACGGGTTTGCGATGACGTCCCTGGGATAAGAGGAAATCCATGGGAACAACAGCCTCGGCAAATGGCACGGAGGCTGCGATGTCCAGTGCCGTCCTGACCCGGCCCGTCACCAGGAAACCGTTCGTTTCCTCGGCTTCCTGGAGACCATCGCTGACATAGTGCCGTCGGACGCCTGCTCTGGACCTTCCCCCGCCGGCGTAGGAGCTGAGTGCGTGAACGGGTTGTCGTCCGACGATCGTCGGAATGCCATGAATGGTGGCCGCGGAGTGGTGCGAGAACACCGTGGCGGACGTAAATGTCTCAGCAGCAGCCGCAACACTCAGGGCATAACGCTCCCATCTCTCCAGGGCTGCCCAGCTTTTCGCATCGACATAGACTCCGTGGCGGACTCTCACGAGATTCCCACTCTTCGCTGCCATCGACAGTTTGCGGGAGTCCCCGCCAATGAGGGACAAGTCCTTGGCAAGAATGAGTTTGGGTAGGGTCCGCATGGAGCAAGTCTTTAGACTCGCCGGGTCAAAGAGGAGGGCTTGGTGGCCGTATGTGGAAATCTCAGCGCACCCTTCCGGATGTATGCGGCCACCCTCACGGGATCCGCCACCCGTGAGGACTCCGGCACGACACTCGAACTGCCTGCTGACACATATGCCCGCTAGTGACACCCATATCCAAGTGTCACCTGTCCCTATTAGCAGCGGGGAGACATGTATGTGGCGTGGGCGAATTTGGGTGGCGTGGAAAGCCCCGTTAGCCTGCCGTCAACACCTTGCCCACGGCACCGGAAACTGCTTCCTTGATGCGGGCATGAAGTCCCCGCAGGCCTGCCCGGTCCACGCGCACCTCCACGATGGTGCGTCCCTTCAGCGGCGACTTGAGCGCCTCCGCGAGTTCCGCCGTCGTGCTTACCGCCTGATGTCCGACGCCGTACGCGGCCGCGAGTGCCGCGATGTCTACGGAGTGTGGGGTGCTGAACAGGCGTTCGACGGCGGTGTCGTAGGCCCCTGAGTCCTCCACCGCACCGTGTTCGAGGAGGCTGAAAATGGCGCCACCGGAGTCGTTAAGGACCACAATCCGGAGATCGGGAATGGGTTCGCCGTGGCCGAGAAGCAGTCCGCCGGCGTCGTGCAGGAAGGTGACGTCGCCTAGGAGAAGCGTGGTTTCACGTCCACTGCCCAGGGCAATTCCGGTGGCCGTGGCGATAGTGCCGTCGATGCCGGCGAGGCCGCGGTTGGCGTAGACGGTGGCGATGGGGTCGGGGTGGGGTTGGCCGGCGAGGTCGACGTCGCGGATGCCGTTGGAGGATCCCAGGACCAATTTGCCGCGCGAGTGCTCCCAGACGGTGGCTCCGACGGAAGGACCGTTGGCAGCCGACTCCCCTGCCAATATTCCATCCAAGGCATGTTGGGCGGCAGCACCGGCCAGGAGCCAGGAATCCAGCCACTCGGCAGAGCCCCTGCCTGCAAACGCGGCCAACTCGGGGAGGGTTTCGATGGGTGTCTCGCGGCGTCGGCCGGCCTCGTACCAGGCCACAGGGACCGGCTGGTAAATGGCAGATTCGATGGCGGGGCGGGCCAAGAGCGCGGCTACCGGCCTGGAAAGAGTGGCCCGACCGAAAAGGACCACACGCTCGATCGGTGCAGCCGAGTCCGGACCGAAGTGCTCCAACAACACCCGGTATGGGCCCACGGCATTGGGGCCGAATCGCGCGTTGGATGAAGGTTCGGCAAGCAAGGGAAGGCCGTGCGCGCGTGCGAAGGCCTCGGCCACCGGACCAGCGTCATGGCCTGCCAGAACCACGGTGCGTCGTTCGGCGAGTTCGGTGGATGCCGCCGGAAGATCCAACGCTTGGGGACCGGCGTCGTAATGGAACACGCTGTGACCAGCCGCAGTGGGAAGGGCATCGCCGGGGCCTGGAACCAGGGGGTCCCGGAACGCGAGGTTCACTTGCACCGGGCCCGGCGGCGTGTCCTCGAGGGCGCCCGTGGCAGCATACAGCGCGGTGGCAACTGCCCTCTGGGGACTGTCCCCCGCGGGGACGTCGACGGCGAAGCGAACGTGATCGCCGAACAAGTCCAGTTGAGCTGTGGTCTGGTTCGCCCCGGTTCCGTGAAGTTCCTCCGGCCTGTCCGCGGAGACCACCACCAGCGGCACGGCTGAGTGGTTGGCCTCCATCACGGCGGGCAGAAGATTCCCGACGGCGGTACCCGAGGTTGTCAGGACGGCGGCGGCTGCTTCGGTTGCGAGGGCAAGTCCGAGGGCCGTGAATCCGGCATCCCGTTCATCGATCCGGACATGCAGGAGAACTTTGCCCGCAGCCTCTGCCTCCGCGAGGGCGTAGGCCATGGGCGCAGAACGCGAACCCGGCGCCACCACCACGTGCCGGACACCGCCGTCGAGCAATGCCGTAACGGCGATTCTGGCGGCGGCGATGGATGTCAGAGAGTCCTGGGAAGTCACCGTTCCAGTCTATTGGCGTCCACCGGACCCCAATCCCTCTCTCACATCCAACCGGCTTCCACGGGATCTTCTCTCACATCCAACCGGCTTCCACCGGACGTTCTCTCACATCCAACCGGCTTCCACCGGACGCTCTCTCACATCATGCCGGCTTCCACGGGACGCTCTCACATCGTGCCAGCCAGGAAGGGACCGACCCGAGCCGTCGGGAAGTGAGAGAAGGACCGTCAGAACGCCGCAGGACGTGAGAGAAGATCCGTCAAAAGGCCGCAGGAAGTGAGAGAAGATCCGGAGAGGCAGAAACGCTCCCCCACCCGTCAACCCGGGCGAGGGAGCGATTCTGCCGACTACGCTACTTGCGGAATACCTGGACGATCGACGGTCGCGGCGCCCTAACAGCACCGGCCGCCGGGGTGACTCCAGCGTCCACGTAGTCCGGGAAGAACGAGTGCTGGTCCGCGAACGTTCCTTCCTCTCCCGGGTGCTGAACGGCGACGAAAACGGTGCGCTCCTCGTCGTGGATGATCGGACCGCAGGTTTCGGCGTCTCGGGGAACAGCGAGGAACTGCTCCACCTTTCCGCGCTCGGGGCCGTCGAGGGTGACCTTGAACAGCCCGTCTGCGTAGCCGATGGTGGACGGTGCACCATCGGTTGAGATCCAGAGGTTGCCTATGGAGTCGAAGGCCACGTTGTCCGGGCAGGAGATCGGGGAAACCTTGTCCGCCGGGAATCCTGAGAAGTACGTGGACGTGTTCTTGGCGGGGTCACCGGCCACCAGCAGCAGGGTCCAATTGAACTTGGTGCCGGTCTGATCCGGGCCTTCAGTGATTTCCACGATATGGCCGTCACGGTTCAGCGTACGGGGGTTGACCTCGGTGGCGCCTTCCTTGCCCACCTTGCCGCGGTCCGAGTTGTTGGTGCAGGCCACATAAACCTTGCCGGTGAGCAGGTTGGGCTGGACGTCTTCGCAACGGTCCATCTTGGTGGGGCCAACCTTGTCAGCGGCCAGACGTGTGTAGACCAGGACTTCAGCAACAGACATGCCGGGAACCGCCGAGACGCCACCCACCACCAGCGGCAACCACTCGCCGGTGCCGTCAAATGCACCGTCGGCGGGAACCTTGCCCGTGCCGTCAATTTCTGCAGCCGCGGAGTCCCCTGTGAAGCGGGCAACGTAGAGGTCACCTTCGGAGAGCAGGCTCATGTTGTTCTTCCGCGCCTCAGCCGAGTCGCCGGGCTGGTACTTGCCCTTGGACACGAACTTGTAGAGGTAGTCGAAGCGCTCGTCATCACCCATGTACGCCACAACCTGGCCCGACGGAGCGACAATCACGTTGGCGCCCTCATGCTTGAAGCGGCCCATGGCGGAGTGCTTCTTCGGAGTCGCGGTGGGGTCGAATGGGTCAACTTCAACGATCCAGCCGAAGCGGTTGGTCTCGTTGGCGTAACCGGCGTTGCGCGTATCGAAGCGCGGCTCGTCGAGTTCCCACTGACGCGTGGTCGCTTTCGCGGAGAGGCCGTAGCGCTTGTCGGAATCGCTGGTGCCGGGGGCGGCAAAGTAACCGTTGAAGTTCTCTTCACCGGAGAGGATGGTGCCCCACGGGGTGGTGCCGCCGGAGCAGTTGCCCAAGGTTCCCTTGATCCAGCGGCCCTCCGGGTCATCGATTGTCTTGACCAGGTTGGTGCCTGCAGCAGCGCCGGTCAGCTCATAGACGGTGTCCGTGAGGAAGCGCCGATTCAGGGGTGCACCCTGAACGTAGCCCCAGGGCTGGTTCTTGTTCTTGCGCTCCAACTCCACCACCGTCAGGCCGTGACCGGCCCGGCCGATGGCGCGGGCTTCGGCGGCGTCAAAGCCTACCGGCAGCATGATGTTCTCATTGGTGTATTCGTGGTTCGTGAACAAGACGGCTCGGCGATCCTTGGAGCCGGGAACGGGGATGATGTCCGTGTAGTCGTTGTTGTAGCCGAATTGGCGTGCCTGGGCTGCAGCAGTCTGCGCGTTGAGGTCGAAGGCTGGGGAATCGGCGAAAAGGGGGTCACCCCAGCGGATGATCGGCTTCCAGTCGAACCCCTCTGGAACCGCGAAAGCGTCAACGGCGGCGTCAACCGGCTTGATTGCCGTGAACTGGAGCTTGGACTTCCCGAAGCCCTTCTTGGCTGCGTCCGACAATCCGTTCCCGGCATCGGCGACTGCAGGTTCGGCCCCAGTCACTGCACTACCAAGTACGACGGCGAGAGCACCGGCGGCGCCAAGCCCCAGGGCTGCGCGGCGGGTCATCGCCGTTGAAGCGATGTCGCGGAAGTAGCCGTTGGAGCTCGTGTTGCAAACATCGCCGGCACAGGCGTTGTCGCACTTGAGCGCACACGTGACGGCACTGCGCTTGCCTTTGGTGTGGCCGAACATGGGCAGCAGCGGGAACGTGCGTCCGGTGGTATCAGACATGAGGGGACCTTCCAGAGAATGTACGAGGTTCCCGCTGAGCTTTTCAGCGCAATCCGAATCCGAGAGGACTCTCTGGTTAAGTTTCGGTGAACAGGTCTTCTTGCGAGGAAGCGAGTGCCGAATGTACGCGTCGCAGCCTCTCAAACCACCAGTCGCGACGCTCCCCCGGAGCCGCATACTGCTCCATCAGCCCAGCGTCGGCGACCGCATCGCGAAGGTGGATGGCGCCGTCGTCGGCTACCAAGGGGTCCAGGGTGATGTCCGAGGCGAAGAGCGAAACGGTGCCAAGCCCGCAGGCGTATGGCAGCGAAGGCAGCGCGGCCGCGAGCGCCAGACCAGCACGGATCCCGATGGAGGTATCGAGGGCGGAACTGACGACGGCGGGGAGGCCGGCTTGGGCGACGATGTCCAGGGCGCGTGCCACTCCCCCAAGCGGCGCGACCTTGACGACGATCAGATCCGCGGCCCCTGCCCTTGCGACACGAAGGGGGTCCGCCTCTTTCCGGACGCTTTCATCGGCGGCTATCAGAACGGTCGTTCGCCTGGCGGCAAGGCGACGTCGCACCTCAGCCAGACCCTCAATGTCCGGTACCGGTTGCTCTGCATATTCAAGTCCGACAACTGACAGTTTGCCCAATGCTTCCACAGCCTGGTCAACATCCCAGCCCCCGTTCGCATCGACGCGGATGGCGGCGTCGGGAAGGGCGTCTCGCACAGCGGTGACCCTTGCGACGTCCTCGGCAAGAGACTGACCACGCTCAGCAACTTTGATCTTGACGGCATCCACCCGGCCAAACCGAGCAAGTACCTCCGGCACCCGTTCCGCAGGGACTGCGGGAACGGTGGCGTTTACGGGAATGCTGTCCCGAAGAGCTGGAGGGAACCCGATCCAGCCCGCTTCCAAGGCAGCAGCGAGCCAGCGCGAGGATTCGTCGTCGTCGTATTCCGGAAAAGGGCAGAATTCACCCCAACCCAGCGGCCCTTTCAACAGGAGGGTTTCCCGCTCCATGATGCCGCGGAACTTCACGCGCATGGGCAGTGAAACGACGTGGGCGTTGTCCAGGAGTTCTTCGAGCGAGGGCAAATCAGGAAGGCGAGCAGGCATATTGCCACTGTACCGGCGGCTCCTCACGCCTAACTCAGACGAATGAGGTTATGTGGACAACTGGACCAGGGAGCTTTTGGCGGCCGCGGACTCTTCCACGGCAGCGAGGATGTGCTGAACGTTGAGGCCTTCTTCGAACGACGGCGAGGGCTGCTTTCCGTCCCGAATGGCAAGGAGGAAGTCCCGGATTTGGTGCGTGAAAGTGTGCTCCCAGCCGATGATGTGCCCTTGGGGCCACCAGGCTCTGAGGTAGGGGTGTTCCGGTTCGTTGACCAGGATCCGTCGGAAGCCTTGCTCTCTGATAGGTGCGGTCGCGTCCAGGAAACCGAGCTCGTTCAGGTTCTCGAGATCAAAAGTCAACGACCCGAGTGAGCCATACACTTCGATGAGGAGACTGTTCTTTCTCCCCGTGGCCACACGGGAAGCCTCGACTGAAGCGCCAACGTTTCCTGTGAGGCCAAGGGTTGCCCAGGCAGCGTCGTCCACCGTCACCTCTTCCAAGCCTTCGGGACCGGGACGCTCGGCAACGAAAGTCCTCAGTGTGCCGGTGACCTCCGTGACGGTTTGGCCGGTGAGGAACAGTATCTGGTCAATAGCGTGGGAGGCGATGTCCCCCAAAGCGCCGGAGCCAGCCATTTCCTTCCGCAAACGCCAGGTCATGGGTGATTTAGCGTCGGCAAGCCAATCCTGGAGGTATGCGGCGCGGACGTGACGAACTGTGCCCAATCGTCCCTCGGCGATCAGTTCGCGGGCCAACGCCAGGGCGGGAACCCGGCGGTAGTTGAACCCGATCATGGACTGCACGCCCTTTCCCCGGGCGGTACCGGCGGCTGCGGTCATGGCTTCGGCTTCAGCCAGGGTATTGGCCAGAGGTTTCTCGACGAGGACATGCTTGCCGGCGTCCAGCGCGGCGATGGCGATTTCTGCGTGCATCCAGCCAGGGGCGCAGATATCGACGATGTGGATGTCGTCCCGCTCCATGACGGACCGCCAGTCGGTGGCGGACTCGGTCCAACCGTACTTGGCGGCGGCCTCGGCTACCAGGGAGGCGTCGCGGCCTACCAGGACCTTCTGTTCGAAGGCCGGAACGTCGAAAAAGCTTGCTACGTTCCGCCATGCATGTGAATGGACCTTGCCCATGAAGGCGTAACCAATCATGGCCACCCCCAAAGGACGGGTCTGTTCCCGCTCGAGGTTTTGTTTCGGGGATTTCAAGGCGGGTCTCCTAGAGTGTTTGGGCTGACGGTTCCCAGTCCTCCGGGAGGGCAGCGGAGGTTGGGGCAGAGCTTTCGACGTCTATGAAAGCGCCGGATTCGATTGATTCATTGATTGAGACCATGGCGTCCAGGACGTGGTAGGCGAGGGTCCCCGTGGCCCGGTGTGGGACGCCTGCGCGGATGGAACGTGCCATGTCCAGCACTCCCAAACCGCGGCCGTCTGCAGGACCGGTGGCTGGAATCGTGGTCCAGTCCTCATCCCCGGCCTTCCAGATACGGACGTCACCGTGGAATTCGTTGGGATCAGGAAGGGAAATGGTGGCGTCCGTCCCTGTGATCTCCACGAATCCCATCCGGTCACGTGGTGATTCGAAGCTGAAGACGCTGTGGGACGATGCCCCGTTGTCGAATTGCGCCATGGCGGAAACATGCGTGGGGACGTCGACGGCGAATTCCTCCCCTGCCTTTGGTCCGTACCCGATCACGCGCATTTCCTTGGCTTTTGAGCCGAGGGCAGCAACCCGTCGGACAGACCCGAAGGTCTGAACGAGGGCGGTGAGATAGTAAGGGCCCATGTCGAACAAGGGTCCGGCGCCGTACTGGAACAGGAAACCGGGGTTGGGGTGCCAGGATTCCGGGCCAGGTGTCTGGAAGGTGGTCATGGCCGTGAGGGGCGTTCCGATATCCCCGCGCTCGATAATCCGCCGCGCCGTCTGCAGCCCCGCGCCGAGGAACGTATCGGGCGCGCAACCCAGACGGATACGTGCTGCGTCGGCTGCCTTCAGCAGGCCGAGCCCGGATTCCCGGTCCAAAGAAAACGGCTTTTCGGTCCAGACGTGTTTTCCCGCCTGGACCGCAGCAGTCGCAACTTCCACATGCGCGGCCGGGATGGTCAGGTTCACTACGATTTCGACGTCGGGATGGTTCAGCGCCGCTTCGACCTCACCCCACTCGGGGACGCCGTACTCATTGGCCCGCGACTTGGCGGCATCCTCAAACAGGTCCGCGATGATGTGGACTTTCAGGTCAGGGAAGCGTGTGAGGTTATCCAGGTACTGTTTGCTGATATTGCCGGCGCCGATAACGGCGATCCCGACGGGACCGCTGCCGGTCCCAACAACGCCGTTCATGCCATCTCTCCTGCGTTTACTGCTGCGTTCTCCAGATACCTCAAGCTCTGGGTGATGCCTTCGAAGATGTCCCCTGCGTAGTCGTCGAACTCAACGACGCCCACTTCGAGAGACTTGGCCGCCGCAATGACGTCCAGGACAGCGATCCGGCCCTGGCCAGCGGGTTGCTGCGCTTTGATGTCGGCAGTTATCGGGCCGTCCTTGATATGGATGAACTTCACCCGCTCACCGAGCCGCCGGAGGAGGGCTTCGGGATCCTGTCCTCCCACCGCAGCCCAGTAAACATCCACCTCCAAGACAACCTCCGGATCCAGCAGCCCGGCGAAGTACTCAAGCGCCGTCCGGCCCTCTATCACCGACGCCAGTTCCCACTCGTGGTTGTGATACCCCACCCGAATTCCGTGCCCGGCGCCCTTCTTCGCCGCGGCATTGAGCTTTTCAGCCGTGGCCTGGATGTCCTCGGCCTTTTGCCAATGCTCTGCTGGCAGGAAGGGATCAATTACCGTTGTGATGCCTAATTCCTTGGCAGCCTCGAAGATTTTGTCCTGGTCCTGACTCATCAGCGGGGCATGGCCGGAAGGTGCCGATAAGCCGTGCTCGGCCAGTGCAGCACCGAGCTCCTTGGCGGTGGCCACGAAGTCGTAAGGCTCCACTTGGGTGAAGCCGATCTCTGCGACCTTGCGGATGGCACCCGGGAGATCATCCTCCATGGCGTTGCGAAGGGTGAACAGTTGAATTGAATATGGCATTTGATTCCTTGGAGATTGGGGCTGTGACGGAAGAGTCGATCTCTGGCCACTAAGCGTGGTGGCTGCTGAAGTTCAGCTGTAAAGACGCACGTCAGCGATGCTCCACCAGTTGCCAGCGTCGCCTGTGGAAGAGATGCGTATATAGCGGGCGTTGGTCGCTGCCGTGTCGATGTTCGTTAGCTGCGCGGTGCCAGTGCCACTGGCTTTGAGGGCCCAGTTCGTGCCATCAGCCGAGGTTTCGAGCTGCCAGTTGCGGGCGTAGTCTCCGAGGTTGCCTCCGGAATCCACCGCGACGCGGCTGAACTTCTTTACCTTGCCCAAGTCGACGGTGAGGTTCTGGCCTGCCGCCTGCGCCTGGCCACTTGACCAGCGGGTGGAAGCGTCCCCGTCGATGGCCAGCGGTGCGTCTGCCGCAGAACTCGTCGCGATCGCCGTCGCGCCGGTGATGTCCACCGGTGCGAGGTCGTCCTCGAGTGCTTTCGACGGCGGCCAGGTGAAGGTCGCCAATGCGCCTCCGGGCAGGGTGTACTCGAATGAGCGGGAGCCCACCGATACGGCGAACGAGCGTGGTTCGTCGTTTTCGTTGTGCACGACGAGGGCGGTGGAGCCGTCGGGGTTTCGGAATGCGGCGTCCATGATCTGGCCGTTCCACCCTGTCGTGCCAAAGGAGGTACTGGCGACCCGCACGGCGCCGGGCTTCACAAACTTCGATAGGTGGCCGATGGTGTAATACTCGGCGTTCGTCGTCACGGTTCCGTCTGGATGTGCTGTGACAAGCCCCGTGCAGGTACTGCACCCACCTAAGTGCGGGCCGCCGTTTTCGTCGAGGGCAATGTTCCAGTTCACTGCGGTTTTGGCCCAATTACGTGTGACGCCCAGAGTCACGGTGCGGGCGTGCCAAGTCAGGGTGTCGCGGAAGAACTTAGCTGGCGGGTCATCAACCCCGTGCGAACCGGAACATTCGGTGAACCAGATGTCCTTATTGGGAAACTGGTTGTGCAGCGCCGTCTGGGCGCTGGGGTCTCCGTAGTAGCAATGGAAGGCAGTCCCGGCGATCCATTTCGACGCCTTGCTGGACAGCAGTTGGGCGGCATAGTCGGTTTCAGGGTCCTGGCCTGCGGGTGTCTTGGCGATGTCATCCGGGTGCGTAGCCCAGTTGTGGTCGTAGCCGAGGATCTTCGTGGCAGGGCTCTCCCGCTTGAGCATGGGCCCAAGGGCAGAGATCACCCTGGCTTCGTCAGCGACCGGCATGTCCGTGCCAGGATAGCCATCCGGCTTCCGGAACTGGGGTTCGTTCTGCACGGTCAGATAGTCGATCGGTACGCCCGCGTCCGCGTATGCCGTCACAAACTTGGTGAGGTATTTGGCGTAAGCGTCGGCGTAGGGCTGGCCGGTTTTGAGAGTCCCGCCGTTAAGGGACTCGCCCGTCTTCATCCATGCCGGAGGGCTCCATGGCGTTGCGACGATCTTGAGGGCGGGGTTCAGTTTTTTGGCTTGGCGCAGAAGAGGCAGGATCTGCGCCTCGTCGTGTTTGATGCTGAACTTGTCCATCGGGAAGTCGGTCTCGCCCAGAGGCACGTCGTCGTAGGTGTAATGCGCAGCCGCCGCCGTGAAGTCCGAGGAGCCCACGGGTTGGCGGAGGAAACTAACGCCGATCCCGGCTTGGGGGTCGAAGAGCTTGCGCATGGTCGCTTCCCGCTGGGCTGGACTGAGCCCGGAGATCACGGCGGCCGAGGAGTCTGTTATGGAGGCGCCAAAGCCGTCCATGGTCTGGTAAGTCGTTTCGGGATCGATCACGATCGTCGGAAGTGACGAGGCAGCGGACCCGAATGGTACCGGCGCCTGCTCGTCCAGGAGCTTCGACTGGTCCACCGTGGTGAGCCACACACGCGCCTGCGGTGGCTCCTCCTTTGCCACTGCAGGGCTGCCGACGGAGGACGCGGCCAGGATCGCGGTAGCGGCAACCGCCGCTGCTGACCGACGTCGAAATTTGGCCATGGCGCCCGGGGCGCGCTGTTCACGGCTTGGCCTACACAATTCAGCGGGGACGGTCATAGCTGCTTCCTTGGATGTGAGTGATGGTATCGGGAGGACTGTGAAGGGCTCATTTGATGCCGGTCGCTGCAACGCCTTGGATGAAGAATCGCTGCAGGCAAATGAAAAGCACCACGATGGGGGCGATGACCAGCACCGAGCCAGCCAGCAGCAGCCCGTAATCTGTCGCGCTTTCACCGGTCGAGAACAGGGACAACGCGACGGGCAGCGTGTACTTGTCCTCGCTCTGGGCAGCGACCAGGGGCCAGAGGAAGTTATTCCATGATCCGAGGAAGGTGAGGATCCCCAATGTGGCCAGCGGCGGTCCGCAAAGCGGCATAACGATCCTGGTGAAGGTCCGCAATTCACCGGCCCCGTCGATCCTTGCCGCCTCGATCAGCGAATCCGGGATCCCCATCATGAACTGCCGCATAAGAAAAACGCCCAGGGGTGAGACGAGGAAAGGCAGGATCAGCGCCGGGTAGGTGTTGACCAAGCCCAGCTTGCTGACCATGACAAACAGTGGCACGAATGTCACAACGCCCGGAACCATGAGGGTCACCATCACCAGCAGGAACAGGACCTTCTTTCCCGCGAAGTCCATCTTGGCCAGGGCGTAGCCCACCATTGAACAGAACAGAAGGTTTCCCAGGACCGTGACGACGGCAACGATGAGGCTGTTCATGAAGAAGAGATCTATGTGCAGATCGGTGAACCAGCGCACGTAGTTGTCCAAGGTGGGGTTCTGGGGCCACCATGTGACGGGTCGGCGAAGAAGCTCCCCCTGGGTTTTGAAGGATCCCAGCAGCATCCAGACAAAGGGCAATATGGTTGCGGCTCCGGCAAGAATCAGTCCGCCATATACCCACGGCTGTTTTCCCATGCCGGACTGCTTGCGCGTCGTGACGGCTCTGTGGGGCGCCGGGCGCACCGGCGCTGCAGGAGCGATTTTTGTATTGGTCATCGTCTACTCGCTTCAGTCTTTGGAGCGGAGGGTACGGAATTGGATCAGGCTCAGCAGCGCTATCGCTATGAACAGCACGTAGCTGGCGGCCGAGGCCAGGCCATACTTACCGAACCCGAACTGGTTGAAGGTGAAGTAACTCACCGAGAGCGTGGAGTCCAGGGGACCACCCTTGGTCATCACGAAAGGCTCCTCAAAGAACTGCAGGAACCCAACCGAGAGCAAGACGGCGCCCAGCAGTAGGGTGGGGCGAAGGATAGGGAGTGTGACCCTGACGAATCTCTGCCAGGCGTTGGCGCCGTCCACCTGGGCCGCTTCAAGGATCTCGGTGGGGACGTTTTGCAGCCCGGCCAGGAAGATGATCATCAAGGTGCCCATGTTCCGCCAGACCGCCATCAGAATCATGGCCGGCATGGCCCATTCGGTGCTGTTCAGCCAATCCGGCCCCGCAATGCCCATCCAGCCCAGCACGAGGTTCAGTAGCCCGTCCGGTTGCAGGATGAACCGCCATACGACGGCGATGGCGACGATGCTGGTCACCACCGGTGTGTAGAAGCCGACCCTGAAGGCGCTGCGGAACCGTGTAATGCCGTTGTTCAGTGCCACAGCCAAGGCCAGGCCCGCTGCCATGGTCAACGGGATTCCGACGACGACGAAGTAGCCCGTGTTGAGCAGCGAGTGAAGGAACTGCTGATTGGCGAACAACTCAGAGAATTGGTCCAGGCCGACGAAGCCGACACTGAAGGGGTTCCTGACGTCCTTGCTGGTGAAGTCCGTGAAGGACATCACGAATGAGGACAGCAGCGGCATCAGCATGAAGACACCGAATATGAGGACGAATGGCAGGGCGAACAGCCAGGCGACCAGTGTTTTCCTGCGGCGTCTGGCGGCTGGACTACGGTGTTCCGGCGTCCGGGGCAGGCCAGCGGACGGGGTCCGGCCGGTCTGCCCCGTGGCCGTTGTGGCGGTCATGGTTACTTCCCGGTTCCGATTGAATCGGCCGCAGCTTGAAGGTCCTTCATCGCCGCCGCGGGATCCTTGCCGGCCTTGACGATCTGTTCAAGCTGCGTGTCTGCGGCGGCGGAAACCTGGGTCCATGTGGAGATGGTGGGAGGAAAGTTGGTGTCCTTCAACTGTTCACCGAACACGGCCAGCTTCTTGTCGTCGGCCAGGCTCGGGTCCTTCCAAGCGCTTTGCAGGGCGGGAAGGCTTCCTGATGCCTTGTACCACTTGATCTGGACTTCCGGCTTGGCCAGCCACTGAGCAAGCTTCCAGGCACCGTCCCGGTTCTTGGCGTCCTTGAAGACCACCATGTCTGACCCGCCGATGAATGACGTCCCGCTGACCTTTTTGGGGAAGGGCGCCACCATGTACTTCTCTTCAAAGCCCGGACCGCCGGCCGTGTTGAGCTGAGCGAGGCCGGATGGGCCCAGGATCAATACCGGGGCTTCGCCATTGACAAAGGCCGCCTCGCCGGCGCCAGCCCCTGTTGCGGGGTTCTTGTTGGCTAGCTCGTCGGTGAAGAAGCTCTGGTAATACTTCAGTGCGTCCACAATCTCAGGGGTGTCGAACGTCCACTTTGAGTTGTCCCCGCTGATGAACTGTGCGCCGTTGGACCAAAGGAACGGAAGCATGGACTGGAAGGAATCGGCACCGGACACCGGCAGTTGGAGTGGGTATTTCACGCCGTCCTGAGACTTCAAGGCCTTCGCCATGGCAGTCAAGCCGTCCCACGTCTTAGGAAATTCCGGGTAACCAGCCTGGGCAGCCAGGTCCTTGCGGTAGTACAGGACCCGCGTGTCAACGAACCACGGCACGCCCAGGGTAGCGCCGCCGACCTCCGTGGATTTGACAGAGCTGGGGAAGAACCCGGACGTATCCAGCTCTGCCGGCTTGGGATCGAAGGCATCACTGAAATCAGTCATCCAGGTGGTACCCATCTGGGCAAGATCCGGAGTTGTTCCACCGGCGATGGCCGTCTGGTACTTGTTGTGGGCCGCATCCCAGGGGATGGCCGTAACGTTTACCTTCACTCCGGGGTTCTCAGCCTCGAAATCCTTCATCAGCTCAGGAAGCAACTTCGCTTCGCCTCCCTGCGCCCATAAATTGATCGTGCCGGTGGCGGCGCCGCTCGCGATTGCCTTCCCGGTCTCCGTACCGTTGGAAGCCGGGTTGTCGCGTCCGCAGCCGGTCAGCAACAGCCCGGCGGCAAGGCCAAGCACCGCGATTTTCCTCATTCGGACGCGAGTGTCCGCAGTGGTTTGGATCATCGTTGTTCCCTTCAATCGGACGCTTGAAGCGCCAAGTAGCAGAATCGCCCGATTTATGCGCTTAGATTCCTGTAAAGAAGGGACTCAATGCGCTTAGATCGGTGGGTGTACTCAATCTAAGCGCATTACTGTGACTTTGACAACAGTTTCGGAGGAAACTCCGTTGGGATTACGTTCTTGGGCAGCCGCAGCTTTCGCGAACCACAAGATGCACCGGCAGCTGCCTCTCGACGAGTGGGGCATCGGGCCTTGAGATGGCATCCACCAGGATCTCCACCGCCGTGCGGCCCATCAATTCCATTGGCTGGCGGACCGTAGTTAATGCAGGGCTGACCAGGCGTCCGGCGACGACACCGTCAAAACCTGTTACAGCAACCTCGCCCGGCACCGAGACGCCGGCAGCCTTAAGTGTCTCCATGACGACCAATGCTTCTTCGTCGTTGGCACACACGAAAGCCTCGGGGAGGGAACCGGAGCCCCGGAGGTCCGCGATCCACTCGGCAGTCACAGCACTGGCGCCGGGCCTGCTTTCCAACGCGGGTAGAACGTCCAACCCGTGGGCGTCCATGGCAGCGCTAAAGGCCTTGTACCGTACTTCCGTCTCTACGTTGGGGATGCTGACGAACATCAACTTCTTGAACCCGTGAACTCCCAGCAGGTGTTCCATCAGCTGCCGCACGCCGGAGGCGTTGTCCACCGTCACATGGTGAAGGCCGTCATCGTGCGAGGGTTCGGAGAGTTCAAGAACGGGAATGCGGGCCGAAATGCGTCGTGTCATCTCTGCAGGTATGGTGCGCGGAAAGATGATCAGGCCGTCGACGCGCCCCGCAATGTCAGTCACTGCCCGCTCGCTGCTGGCCTTGTTTCCTCCGCCGATCATCAGTGCGTAGCCCCGGCTGAAACTCTCCAGTTGGACGCCTCGTTGGACTTCGTCAACCCAGACAGGAAACAAACGGCAATTATCATTAGGCGCCACCACAGCAGCGGCGCGGTCCTTCTTCATACCCTCGGCATCGGGCAGGAAATTCAGGAAGTCGAACGCAAAGAGCCCAAGGGCACCCGTTCGTCCTTTGGCAAGGCCGCGGGCGCTGGCGCTGGGCACATACCCGAGGTCACGAGCCGCATCCAGGACAGAATTTCTCGTCGAATCCTTGACCCTGTGAGGCTGGCTGAAAGCAAACGACACCGTGGCAATCGAAACCCCCGCCCGCTCCGCAACATCGTAAACTGTGGGTCCCTTGACCACCGCCACCACTCCCCTAGATACGCAGACTATGCGCTTAACAATAGAGGCGAAAGCCGGAAGCGGATCTCGTCAGCACTACGTGGCATGTCGGTCGCAGATCCCCCGCGCACATCGACACAATGAACTATGGCTGAATCCGTGATCTTGATAAATGGGCTGCCGGGCTGCGGCAAGACCACCCTGAGCAAGCTCCTGGGCAAGGAGATGAATATCCCTGTTGTGTCGAAGGACGACATTAAGGAAGCCCTCGCGGATATCTGTCCTGGACAGATCAGCAGCAGAAGGCTGGGCGGGATTTCTTCAGAAACGATGTGGCGGCTAGTCTCAGCAATTCCGGGAAGCGTGATCGTTGAGTCCTGGTGGTACCGGCCCCGCGACCTTGATTTTGTCCTTGAGGGCTTGGCTCATTCAGGTAGTCCGGACGTGGTTGAAATCTGGTGTGAAGTTCCTCCCAGCATCGCTTGGAGACGCTACGTTGATCGTCAGCGACATGAGATTCATCCGATAGTTCCCAGTGAGCCGGACTGGGCAGAATGGTCGACGAATAGCGGTCCACTTGGGATCGGGCAAACGATCGGCGTCGATACCTCGGGGCCCGTCGAGGCAGCCGCACTCGTGGAGAGGCTGCCAGCATCCTTTGGCATGACTGTAGGGCGGCGCATTTAGGCCAGCCATGTGAAACCCCGCACCTACTCCGTCCAGTATTTCCGTATCTTGCCCAGTGCATCGCTCAACTGCTCACCGGACAAGGTAAGGGAACTTTCCGGCATCCCCAGCTCATCCCATTTAGCAACGACTTGGGTATCGCCGTCGAGCGGCAGGGGCCACAACCAGTAGTGCGCCGTCGACTGAACGATCTCGTCAGTGCTGCTCCCGCCACCGCCGCCAAGAGTAGTCAGGACGGGGCCTGTGACGTCCTCGGTCCCTTCGTACATGGACGGCCCGTGGATGGCTGCAACTGCCTTGCGGCCATCGGGGAAAGCGACGCCGAGCTGTAAACCTGTCCCGGTATCGAGGCTTGAGCGCGGATGGTTGAAGGACCGATCCATGACGTCCCGCCACTCCCGGTCCGACTCGTCGCCACGGCGGACCGACCACACGAGGTCCAACGCACATCCCGTGGAGTACACCTCCACCAGCTTCAGTGCCATCACCATCTGCCGGCTGTGGTGAACGAACTCGCCGATGTGAACCACCCCAGGCAACTCGTCCGACGGCGGACCAGACCATCCGGGGCGGAGTGGCTGGGGTTGGCGCGGACGTTGGGGTGGCTCTGGAAGATCGTCGAAGAACGTCATGCTCCATGCTTACACCGCCACGAAAGCTAAAGGGAGGGTTGCCATCCGAACGGAAGAAGAGAACCGCGCTATCCTCTGATTCACGACTCATTTTCAGGGGAAATATGACGCACGCACCCAACGGTTCCACGACGCCGGCCGGCTGGTACCCGGATCCTTCCTTCCCGCAGCAGATGCGCTGGTGGGACGGCCTTCAGTGGACAGCGCATTTGGCACCAGCCGGCCAGCAGTTCATGCCGCTCCAGCGGGTCCTGATCAGCAACCAGACGCCGGTGTACAACCCCTTCATTTGGGCCTTGGTGCTGCTGCCGCTGGTGTCGCTCCTGCTGCTGCTTACCTGGCAGCCCGAGTTCCGAACCATCACCACCAGGCAGGGCACCACTACCATCGATCCAATGTCGATGTACACGCCTGGCTACTTCCTGCTCCAAGCCTCGGGGCTCATTGTTTATGGCGTGTCTGTCCTGATGGCCTACTTGGACCATCGGCGGCTGGCGCGTTCCGGCGTCGTGCGTCCCTTCCACTGGGCGTGGTGCTTCCTGAGCCCCGTCGTGTACGTCATTGGCCGCACGGTGATTGTCCGGAAGGTAGCTCCCGGCCGTGGGATGGGGCCGGTGTGGGCGCTCATTGGCATGGTGGTCTTGTCCCTTATCGTGACCGGCATCTGGATGGCTAACATGATGCAATCGCTGTACTCCCAGTTCGGATATTCGATCAACGCCTGATGTCCTGACACCAATCCAGGACGTCTTTTGATGGACCCTAACGCAGGGGGATAAATTGGCCGACGCAGCATCGGGGTCCACCCCATCGCCGGATTCAGCATCGACTCCGACGCCGGTATCTGGCTGGTACCCGGACCCTGCGGATCCGCGATACTTACGTTGGTGGGACGGCGTTACATGGACAGCACACCTAGGGCCACCCGCTTCGCCTTTGGCCGCTCAGCGTCCACTGATCAGTGAGAAGACACCGGTCTACAACGCCTATATCTGGACTATCACTGGCCTGCCCCTGCTGATGGTGGTCCTGTTCTTGTCCTGGAACCCGGAGATCCGCTTCTACACGACCAGCAAGGGCACCACATCCCCTGATCCGTCCTCGCTTTTCAACGTGGGCTACTTTCTCCTTTGGGGCGGCCTGGTGGTTGTGTACGGTGCCTCGATCGCATTGGCAGCCCTTGACTATCGGCGCTTGGTCCACGTGGGCGTACTGGCTCCATTCCACTGGGCTTGGGCGTTTCTTGGTGGGGTTGTCTACGTGATTGGTCGGGCAGCAATCGTGAACAAGGTGGCCCCGGGAAGAGGGTGGTGGCCGGTAGGCGTCATCTTCGCGGCGTGGTTGCTCTACGTTGTGGTGGGCTCAATTAAGGCCATGACCTGGATGCAGTCGATGTTCTCCCAGATGGGCTATGGTCCCTGACAACCTGCCTTCTTCGGCTCCCACGGCCCGGTAGGCACCCGTCCTCACACGCGTTAGGTAGACTGCTGACAAATGACGGATGGAAGGACCTCCCGATGAACCGCAAGGCCACTGCACTGGACGTCGCCAAGAGGGCGGGGGTGTCCAGGAGCGCGGTCTCGCTGGTGCTCAATGGCCGCGGCGATGGCAACGTGGCCAAGGAGAGCCAGGACCGGATCCGTTTGGCCGCACAGGAACTCAACTACTCCCCCAACGCGATCGCGCTCAGCCTGCGGAACCAGCGTT
The DNA here is from genome assembly GCF_056395565.1 of Paenarthrobacter sp. 10L412. NCBI lineage: Bacteria > Bacillati > Actinomycetota > Actinomycetes > Micrococcales > Micrococcaceae > Paenarthrobacter > Paenarthrobacter sp. 10L412. Next base: position 280,611 of record NZ_JBFTJT010000006.1, read on the forward strand.
CCCGGGTGATCGGCATCGTGTCTGACGAAGTTGTGGTCAGCCCCTTCGACGGCAACATCATCGGTGGCGCGGACGACGTCGCCCGTAGCCGCGGTTTCGTCACCGTGGTCATGGACACCGAGCGCGACGCCGCCCGGGACGCGAGCGCAATCGAAACCCTCCTGGACCGCCAAGTGGACGGGCTCATGTACGTGACCGTGGGTTTGAAGCCGCTCGACGTCCCCCACGGCATGCTGCGGGTCCCGTCAGTCCTGGCCAATTGCTACGACAGCAGCCCCAAGCCTCAACTTCATCACGTCATCCCGGACGAGGTCACCGGCGGCAGGGAAGCTACCGAGCATCTGCTGCAGTTGGGCCATCGGGACATCGCCTTGCTCGCTGGGGCCGAGGAGTCCCCGGCCGCTCCCCTGCGCGTTGAGGGCTACCGGGATGCGTATGCCGCTGCTGGCCTGTCGGTTCGCGCGGACAGGATCACCATGGCGGGTTGGGATATCGACGCCGGTTTCCACGGCGCCATGAAACTGCTCGACGGCGTGTCCCCGGCTGAGCGGCCCACGGCCATCATGTGCGCGAATGACCGTCTGGCAGTCGGCGTTGCCTTGGCCGCTGCCCGTTTGGGTCTCAATATCCCTACGGATCTCTCGGTGATGGGTTACGACGACGAAGCACGCATCGCCGACACCATGGTCCCCGCCCTGACCACCATGGCCCTGCCGCTGCGTGAGATCGGACGCGCGGCCATGACGACGCTCCTGGACACAATCGAAGGCGTATCCGCTGGCGCGGAAGACACGAGCGTGGAAACTATGGTCCGCTGCCGACTGGTTATCCGGGAATCAACCGGCCCTGCGCCAACGCGCTGACCAGTTCGTCGTTGGCCCGCTATTCCGTTGTCGGGCAACAACGGAATAGCGGGTTTCCCACGTCAAATAGGGCCCACACCACCCGGGTTCCCTGGCTGAGCTTGCGAAGTTAGGGAGGTGGTGGGGATGCAAAGCAGGCCCCACAACGCACGACGTCGGCCTGCCGCCTACTCGGGGAGCGTCAACTCCCACACGTTGGCAGTTGCGCCGGCGGGCAGGGTGAGCTGCCACTCCTCGCCGGGCGTCGGGTAGGCCCGAAGCGTCGTGGCGACCGAACCCGTGCGGTAGACCTCCACCAGGGAAGCATCGATGAGGATCCGAAGCTCCTCTCCTGGAGCCAACGAACCCGAGTAGACGACCTGCCGGATGTCCCCGGAGTCACTATCTGAACCCGAGACAAGCACGAGCTCCACGTCACCGGAAGACACGTCACCAGAAGGCACAGCACCACCCTTCACGAGCACCTCGGCAAACGCGGGAACCACCATCGAGCCCGCAGGATCCGAAGCACCAGCAGCACCCTCAAAAACCGCAGCACCCCTGTAAGCCAACACCTCAGGCGCCGGGGAAACAGCCAGTGCCCCGTCAACCAAGGACAGAACGCGAGGATGTGTCAGCACGCCCGACCATCCGGCGTCGTCGATTTCCTCCTGGGTGCGGCCACGGCGGCCGTCGCGTCCGGGACCCTCGTTGGCCCACCCCCACAACAACGCAGCAGGCGAAGAAGCAGCGGAACCGTAAGCGAGCTGGACAATCTGCGGTGCATAGAAGTCGCGCCCAAGATCCGACTTCCCACCGGAGGACGGCACGAACACAGGCAACCCCGTCGCGGGGTCCGAGGAAAGGGAACCGATCAGGTGCCCAACCCCGTTGGCGTGCTCGTGGTCATCGCCGGACAGCCAGAGCGAGAACATCATCACCCAGGCGGAGCCGCCGGAAGAGTCAGGCACCTGCACCAGTTGCGGGCACTCCCAAATCGCGGCCGGTGCGTGAACTGCAGCCACCGGATCGGCAGAGGTCAGCCAGATCCCCTGGTATTGCCAGGAGTCCATGTCCTCCACGGTGTACAGCAGCAAAGCGGCGCGCCCATCAGATAAACCCGCTCCCTGGATGGCGTACCGAGCACCGTTGAAGTGGAAGATGAAGGGATCCCGCACGGCAGTGACCAGAGGATCAGAGGGCATGGACGCGGCGACGTGGCCAGTCTGCTCCCACGTCACCAGATCGGCCGAACCACGGGCAATCACCACCTGCGAATGGCCGCCGTGGTCCTGCACACCCGAATAACAAGCGGTCGGCACATCACCATCAGAGGTCACCACGCCGGTCCAGCAGCCCGCGGAATCCGGACCGCCCGGCTGGGGCGAAAGCGCAACTGGGTGTTCTTCCCACTGGATCAGGTCAGAGGAACTCACGTGTCCCCAGTGGATCTGGGAGTGTCGGGCCGATTCCGGGTTGTACTGGAAGAAGACGTGGTACCGGCCGTTGATGTAGCTGATGCCGTTGGGATCGTTGATCCAGCCTTGGGCCGGGCGCGGGTGGAAGCGCGGGAACGCCGGATCCGGGTGCGCCGAAACAGACAACAGGGAATCAAAAAGTGCAAGGTCCGTCACTGGAACCCTTTCAATAAGAGAAGCTACTTGCCCGTTCCAGCGGTGAGTCCGTCCTGCAGTGCGCGCTGGCCGAACATGAACACCACCAGCGCGGGAATCATGGAGAGGACGACGCCTGCGAGCACCACGGAGATGCTTCCGGTGCCGAGGTTGCCCTGCAGCGACACCAGGCCCAGGGGCAGGGTGAAGTTTTGCTCGGAGATGGTCATGATGAGTGGCCTGAAGAACTCGTTCCAGTGGAAGTTGAACGCCAGGATGCCCACGATCGCCAGGCCCGGCACAGCCAGTGGGGCGTACACGGAGCGGAAGGTACGCCACGGCGAGGCGCCGTCGATCGCAGCCGCTTCAGCGAGCTCACCGGGCAGCCCCAGGAAGTACTGTCGCATCAGGAAGGTGCCGAACGCCGTCGGGATGGCCGGAATGATCAACGCGAGCAGCGTGTCCGAGAGCCCGACGCCGCGGATCAGCATGAACACCGGCACGATCGTCACCTGCGCAGGCACCATCATGGTGGCCAGCACGATCGAGAACAACGCGCCCCGTCCCCTGAAACGAAGGTGCGCGAATGCGTAACCCGCAAGGGCTGCGGTGAGCATCTGCCCGACGGCGATCAGTCCGGTCACCAGGGCACTGTTCAGTACCAGTCCCACAATGTTGAGTTGCTTGAACACCTGCTGGTAGGACGCCAGATCCGGGTTCAGGGGCAGGAACGCCGGTGGCAGTTTGAAGGATTCCGACGGCGGTCGCAGCGAGGTGGATAGCGTCCAGAGAACGGGACCCAGGACGAAGACGGCTGCGATCAGCAAAGCGGCGACGCGCCCGGCAACTGACCAGTCGCGCTTCTTGCGCGTAACCACAGGCGCTGTGGTTTCAACACGTTCAGAAATGAGGGTCATGGCGGGCCTTACTGGTAGAAGACGAATCGTTTGCTGAGCCGGAACTGTGCGGCTGTGATGGCCATGATGATGAGCGTCAGGATCACGCCGATCGCCGAGGCCTGGCCGAATTCGAGGCGTTGGAACGCGGACTCGAAGATCACCATGACGGCGGTACGCGTTGAGTCACCCGGGCCGCCGCGTGTGAGCACGTAGGGCTGATCGAACACTTGCAGCGCGTTGATGATGGCCATCACCGATGCCACCAAGGTGGTGGGGCTCAGCAGCGGCAACGTCACGTAGAAGTGTTTGCGCCAGCCCGTGGCGCCATCGATCGAAGCGGCTTCGTACGTCTCCACCGGGATCGAGGCCAGCCCACCAATGAACAGCAGGAATGAGAACCCGAAGTTCTGCCACACGTACACAAGAATGACGACGGCGGCCGAACCACCTGGCGTCGTCAGCCACGGCACCGCAGGGACGCCGACGAGCGAGAGCAGCCAGTTCACCACGCCAAACTGCTCGTTGAAGAGATAGCGCATGAAGATGGACACCGAAGCTGCGGACAGGATCAGTGGGAAAAAGAAGGCGGAGCGGAAGAACACCCTCAGCCAGGCCGGGAGTTTCTCCTGCACCATGATCGCCAGGCCCAGCGCGAGTCCCAGCTGGAGGGCTACGGCGACGATGACAAACACGATGGTGTTGAGGAACGAGACGCGAACAGTCGGGTCCTGGACTACTTCGGCGAAATTATCGAAGCCCACGAACGTCGGCGCGGAGATGATGTCCCAGCGGAAGAAGGCGAGCGCCACGGACGCGACGATTGGCAGCAGGGTGAAGATGCCCATGCCCACGATCGTCGGGGCAAGGAAAGCCCACGGCAGCCAGCGTTGCTGGACGCGGCCACGCTTGGAGGGCTGGCTGTGCTTGTGGGAGGCCAAACGGCCGCCCGGCTGCTTCCCGGTCCCGGTGGGGGTGCTGGTGGCGGTGCTCATGGCTGCCTCCTCAGGGCCAGTTCAAGATCGCGCTGCATTGATTCGAGGGCCTGCTTGAGTTGGCGCTCGTCCCCGCTGACGGCCAGGGATACGTTTTTCATGAGGGCTGTTTCGACGGCGGCCTGCTGGGGTGGTGCCGGAATGGGACCTGTAGTGGGGAATTTGTCCAGGGTCTCGTAGAAGACTTTCCAGTTCCGTGGACCGGTGCCGGCATAGAGTTTCTCGTTGACCATGGATCGGCGTGCGGGAGTGGTGTTCGGTGTGGGGAACACGATCTGCATGGCCTCTTTGCTGGAGCTGAATTTCACCCATTCCCAGGCTGCGTCCTTGTCCTTGGCGGTCTTCATGATCGCGTAGCCGGCCGTGCCGAATTGGTGTCGCTGGGTCCGCCATTTCGGGAAGAACTGGACGTCGAAGTCGTTCTCTGTCATCCCTGCCTCGTGGAGGCCTTGTACCCAATAGCCGCCCGCCGGCGTCGTACCGATCCTGTTGGAGGCGAAGAGACCGATCAGTGCGCCACCGCCACCTTCCTCTGGCCGGACACCAAGTCCGTCCTTGACCAGGCCGCGGAGGTAGTCGAAGGATTCGAAGACGCGGGGGTCGTCCGCGTTGGGTTCGAGCCACTGGTAGCCGCCGGAGCGGAGGCTGCGCGAGGGATCGTTGGCGTAGAAACCGTCCCAGAGCCATTCGCCGCCGGTGGACTTGGTTTCCTTGAGGAAGCTGGTCTCGTTGGCGTAGAGCCACGGCACCACTCCACCGAAGAGACGGTTGGTCCAGTAATAGGGGGTGAAGTCCTGCGGCTTGGCTTTCTTCATCGCAGCGAGGGTGCTGCGGAAGTCCATGTGCGTCCAGTCGTCGGCGGGGCGTTCCAAGCCGGCCTGACGGAGTGATGCGGTGTTGTAGTACATGTTGGCGGCATTCCAGTCGATGGGGAGCTGGAACAGGCTGCCTTTGTACATGAAGGCTTCCACCAAGCTGGGGTGGACGTCTTCGAAGTACTCCTTCATGTGGTCGGCGTCGCGGCGCAGGTACTCGTCCAGCGGATGGGCCAGTTTCTCGGCGAAGAGCTGGGCACCTTCAGTGGCCACGTACACAACGTCCGGCGGTGTGCCTGCAGCGACCATCGTGAGAATCTTGGTGAAGAAGTCCTTCCAGTCCACGGCCTGGATGGCTTGGACCTTGACCTTGATCTCTGGGTGGACCTTGGCGAAGGCGTCGATGACTTTCTGGCGGGCTGCGGCGTCAGCGGCGGTGCCCATGATGGCGATACTGAGGCTGTTGTCTCCCCGGCCAGGAATGTCTGTCCCGGTCAATCGCGGCCATGACGCCGCTGTTGCTCCGACTATCCCGGCACCGAGGGCTGTGAGGGCTGTTCTGCGTGTGAATTGTCGCAAAGCCCCATTGGTTCCCGGCATGTAGATTTCCTTCCCTAACACGTGTCAGGTAGCCTATTCCTGCTACCTAACACGTGTCAATCGTCACGGGAATGTTGCACCGACCTCACCCCACCGCCCGGCCCTAACCGGAGGGCCGGAGCCACGTCATGATTCTTCGCCGAGGCATTATCCAGTTGAGTTAGGTTAGGTTTACCTTGTTACATAGTCTTTCGTGACTACCCATCCGGACGTTGCCCAAATTTCGTTCGCCACTAACCTGGCGTCCTTCGGCGACCGCACCGCCATCAGCACAGGCGAGCACTCCATCAGCTACCGCGACCTTGCCGCGCGCGTAGATGACATGGCGCGCCAACTCGGCCCTGAGCGCCGCCTGGTTGCCCTTGAAGCTGACAACACCTTGCCGTCGTTGACCGTGTATCTCGCGGCCCTGGCATCGGGCCATCCACTGCTGATCCTGCCGGTCGGCGGCGGAAAAGCAGCCCAAACACTCATTGCCGCCTACGATCCAGACGTCATTGCGCGGTCCTCCAACGGCGAGCCTGTCCTGGACGTGCGCCGCCATGAGACAGCACACCAACTGCACTCGGATCTGGCACTCTTGGTGAGCACTTCAGGCTCCACAGGCTCGCCGAAACTCGTTCGCCTTTCCGCGGCTTCCATTCAGGCGAACGCAGAGGCCATCGCACAGTACCTGCACCTGCGTCCGAGCGATATTGCCGCCACGACACTTCCCCTCTCCTATTGCTACGGGATGAGCGTGGTGAACAGTCATTTGCTGGTGGGTGCATCTTTGGCATTGACAGACCTCTCCGTAGTGGATCCATGTTTTTGGGACCTGGTCCGTACCGAGGGCGTGACCTCGTTCGCTGCCGTCCCCTACAGTTTCGAGCTTCTGGACCGTGTGGGATTCGAGCACATGGATGTTCCGAGCCTGCGCTACATCACCCAGGCTGGAGGTCGTCTGGCTCCCGAGCGCGTCCGATCCTATGCAGAGTTGGGCCGGGAGCGCGGCTGGGACCTTTTCGTCATGTATGGGCAGACCGAGGCCACAGCCCGCATGGCTTACTTGCCACCGGACCTTGCAGCGGAGCATCCACATGCCATCGGCGTCGCGATTCCCGGAGGAGAATTCCGGCTCGAACCAGTGCCGGGCCTGGATGACTGGGAGCTCGTCTACACCGGGCCAAACGTCATACTGGGATACGCCGAGAAGCCCGAAGACCTGGCCCTTGGCCGGGAAATCACCGAGCTCCACACCGGTGACCTTGCCCGGGTCGGACCTCATGAACTCTATGAGATTGTGGGCAGGCGCAGCCGCTTCGTGAAGATCGTTGGGCTCCGCGTTGACTTGGGACGTGTTGAGCGACTCCTTGCAGATCTTGGCCTGACCGCCGCTGCCGCTGGTTCAGACGACGTCGTGGTTGCAGCCGTGGAAGGCCACCACGATCTTGCCTTGGTCGCAAAGAGCCTTGCGCAGGATCTAGGTGTCCCCCGCGCGGCCGTCCAACTGCATGCGGTGCCCGACATTCCACGGCTCGGCAACGGGAAGCCTGACTACCCGGCCATCCTTGCTTTGTCTGCGCAGACTGAGCCAGAGCAGCCGGAGACCCACCCCAGGACAGAAAACCCGGGGACGGAGACTTTGCTTGAGATCTTCGCAGAGGTCCTGGAACGCCCCGACATTACAGAGACTGACAGCTTCGTTTCCCTTGGCGGAGACTCGCTCTCCTACGTGGCGGCGTCGGTAAGGCTTGAGCGTGTACTTGGCCGCATCCCGCAAGGCTGGCACCTCATGCCCATTTGCGAGCTTGTCCCGGCACGTGAAGCCGAAGCCGATCCAGCCCATGAAGAGGCGCGCGCCAAGGCACTTCTCCGGAACTGGCGGGGGAAGCTGACAGCACGTATGGAAACGGGAATCGTGCTCCGCGCGGTGGCCATCATTTTCATTGTGGCAACGCACATCAAGTTCTTCTCCTGGGAAGGCACCGCCCACGTGCTGATGGCAGTGGCAGGGTATAACTTTGCCCGCTTCCAGCTAACGGGATCCCGGCGGGAACGGCTCCGGAGGCAATTGCGTGCTGTCGTGCGGATCGCCGTACCCAGCGTCCTGGTCATCGGCGTCGCTTTTGCCGTGACTGACGACTACGGCTGGCACAACGTGTTCTTGTTGAACTCAATCGTTGGTCCCCAGGGGTGGACGGATATGTCCCGCTTCTGGTTCGTTGAAGTGCTGGTTCATATCCTCATCGGACTGGCTCTCCTGCTCGCTATCCCCGCTGTGGACCGTGCTGCACGCAGATGGCCATGGGCGTTTCCACTCGCCTTGGCCGCCATCGACCTCCTGCAGCGCTTCGACATCATCGAGTTGCCCTATCCTGGCCAAGGGCCTGTCTTGTGGCTGTTCGCCTTCGGATGGGCTGCTGCCGTATCGCGGGAGTGGTGGCAACGCGCCGCAATGACCGCCTTCGCCCTACTCACGATCCCCGGGTCCTTCAGCAACGAACACCGCAGCGCGACCATCCTGGTAGGTTTCCTCATCCTTCTCTGGATTCCTACCTTGCCCGTGCCGCGCGGCCTGCACCGCATCACGGCTCTGCTGGCCAGCGCATCACTGTATATCTACGTCACGCACTGGCTGGTGTATCCGCTGTTTGAACAGACCCACAAAGGGTTGGCCCTCGCGGCATCATTGCTCGTGGGCGTGGCCTACTGGGCTACTGCGACCCGCGCCATGGGCAGCGTCGAACGGTGGCTCCGCAACCGACAAAAGCGGCGCCACTTCAATTCCTCCGACCCACGGCCGGCTGGGGACTCACCGCCAGACGGCGACCCGCCGTCGGCTGGCGTTTCAGTGCTGGATGCGAGGATGCCGCAGCGATCGCGTGCTCGCGGATGAGTGTGAGAAGACCGGCCGTGCTCCCGAAAACGCCCTCCTGCGGCCGTCACGCCGACCCTTCCGATGGGTCGAGGCCCCATCTTCCTCCTGGGAATGCGACGGAGCCAACAGGACCAGCGGCACAATGGTGATCCCCAGCCAGACAATCACAGCCAGCAACGCCAGCATCAGGCCTGTAGTAGGTTCCATACGTTAAGAATAGGCTCATCTGCCCTTGACCATAAGGCGCCTTATTGGTATGAGCGCCGGTATGTGCGCCGCGCCCGATGCGTCCTCACATGAGCCTTTCAGCGAACTGTGGCAGTCTTGATTCAATGAGTTCCCAGCAGTCCCGCCCCATAGCCATGTCCTCTGGCCGGTCAGCACAAGGTCGCAAGCCCGGCGTCGGTACAGGGCTGCTTTTCGCCTTGGCTACCATGGCCAGCATTCTGGGCTTGGTCCTCACGTACTACTTCTTCGTGCGGACCACTATGGGTCAGTTCATCGACGAATCGGCATTGGTTGAGGCCACCGAACTCAGCGGATCTGCGGGCAGGGCGTCCACCAAATTCCTGGATATGCTGCCCATCCTGTCACTGGCGATCGCTATCATCGTGGTGCTCTTCGTGACTGTGGCGCGTCGCCGTTGGACTGCCGCCGGAATTGCCGTGGCCGCTTGCATTGCCGCCAACCTGGCTACGCAGGTATTGAAGTTGTTTATCCCGGACAGGCCCGACCGCGGCGTTCAAACACTTGAACTGAACTCTCTGCCCTCCGGCCACACAACGTTGGCGGCGTCTGCTGCTGCTGCGGTTTTCCTCATGGTCTCGCCCCGCTGGCGGCCCCTGGCGGGCCTCCTCGGCAGCACCTTCGCCGTGGCCACCGGGGTTTCGACACTCATCAACCAATGGCATCGGCCCTCCGACGTCGTAGCCGCCTTCCTCGTGGTTGGCGCCGTCATGCTTCCTGCCGGATGGCTGATCCTTCGCAGCGGGACCAGCTGGAACGTTTGGAAAGGCTACGGCGAGCACTGGGCAGCGTCACGACTCTGGGTATGGTTGACCGCCGCTGCCTTGCTCCTGGCAGCTATCGTCGCCGGCTACTCACTGCTCCAGGTCATGCCGGGACTCAGCCCGGACAGCACCGTTGACTACTTCTGGGCCGGGACTGCATTCATTGTGGTTGCCGGGTACCTGTCAGCCCTTGGCGGGACGTGGCTGTTCGGCCTGGCGGCCAGGAAGCGCTAAAGCACCAGGGCGTTAAGGCTCGACGGCGGCAGCTTACTTCGGCTCGATACGCTGGGCCTGGGCGCGGATAAAGTCCCGATCCTCTTCCGTAAGCAAGGTGCCTCCGTGCCCGTCGACAGGGCTATCCTCACCCGTCTCGTTGTTCAGGATGGCCGTTTGGGTGCGCGGGATGATCATGCTTCCCGGATTATCGATGAGCCATTGCTGCGTTTCCGGTGAAAGTTGATTCCAGAATTCCTTGATGTGCATCGTAATCAGCGCCGCCCCTTCAATGGTTGAGTACATTCCCACACTGGGCAGATTCCCTCAGTGCGTCAAGCATATTTTTACGAGATTACAAACACCTTTACGGATTATTTCGGGGCTGCAACATCTTCGGTTTCAAACCCGGAAAAACTTGATCCAACCTTGAGCCAGTGCCGCATGGACCCTTGATCTGAGACCGCGAAAGTAATCGCAAGGCAGAAGCCACAACAACACGAAAGAAGGTCTCACGGTGAAAAACACAACAATGCTTAAAGGCGCAGCGGCACTGGCACTTGGTGGAGCGCTGCTCCTGGGTGGCGGAGGAACACTTGCTTGGTGGAATGCTTCGGATTCCGCAGCAGCGGGCACCATCGTGGCTGGCAACTTGAATGTCCAAGCCGCAACCGGCGCTTGGACCGACCGCGCAGGCAACCCGGTCAATCTCGCCACGTACCTGGTGGTTCCTGGCGATCTCCTGACCTACACACAGGATCTGGACGTCACCCTCACCGGCGACAAAATGGCAGCCAACCTCGTTGCCGCGAACACCGGTGCAGGCGCAGGATTCGATCCCTCCAACGTCACGGTTACGTCACCCAAGCTGACGGACGCTCACGGGGCCGTCATCGCCAACCCGCTCACCACTTCGCAGCATGTCACGGCGAGCATCACCTTCGAATTCAAGTCCAGCACCTCAACCCGCACGGACAACAACGCAAGCAGGAACCTGGGCAACGTATCCTTCACCCTGACACAGGTCCAGCAGTCCGGCCTCCAGTAGTCCTGCCCCGCAACAACTTCAACAGGAGTGTCAATGAGAATCCCCAGGAGCATCAAGACGGCTGGCCTTATGGTCGCGGCCGTGCTCCTGGGGCTCATGGCCGTCCAAGGTACGTACGCACTCTGGTCCGCTACCGCTGTTGCCCAGCCGGGCACGGTCAAAGCATCCAGTTTTACCGTCAACCTGACAGGGAACCCTTCCGGGTCCTCGGTGCCCATGACCGTCAATGACCAAGCGACCACGTTGGCACTGACCACGGCACAGGCGCCCCTGGCGGACCTGGCCCGCGGCAGCTCCGTTTACACGTCCATGGGAATCGGAAACGCCAGCGACGCCGGTGGGGTCTTTGACATCACCGTCACCGCTACGGCGCCTACTGTCAGCAACGTATCCGGGGGCACCATGGCCGGCTATCTCACTGTGACTGCCGCCAGCGCCGCGTCGAGCACCGCATGCTCATCGGCCAGCGGCTATCAGCCTTTGACCGGGGCAGGATTTACGACGCCGGCAATCGCCAAAGGTGCCACCTCCACCCTCTGCTTCAAGGTGACCTTGGACGCTGCCGCACCTTCCAGCGTCGAGGGAAATTCCGTCTCAATCACTCTTCCGCTGCACGCTCGTCAGAAATGTGGGGTTCCCAATGGTTGCGCCTAGTACCCTCGTAGATCGCAATAGCCTTGATGAGCTCGTGCTGGACACGACGATTGACACCACATTTGGCGAATCTGGCGCCGACGCGTCCGTCGCAGTCGAACCCGAAAATGGGGAACTGAAGGAAGCCGGCCGGCTTTCCTCAGAACGTTCTTCCAACGCACGGGTACTGGCCCGCATCGGCCGGGGACTCGGCGTCGTACTTCTTTCCCTTGCACTCCTGGCAGTCACGGTGCTGATCATGCTGCCCAGGGTGACCGGCTCGCAAACGTATTCCGTGCTGACCAACTCCATGGCACCGAAGTACGCACCTGGCACGTTCCTGGTTTCGCAGGCAGCGGACTTTGACGAATTGAAGCTCGGCGACGTGATTACGTACCAGATCGAATCGGGCAAGCCGGGTGTCATCACGCACAGGATCATTGCTTTCGGGTTCCTCCAGACGGGCGAGAAGACGCTCACCACCAAGGGCGACAACAACGACGTCGCGGATCCCCAGCCCGTTCGTGAGATCCAGGTGCGCGGCAAGTTGCTGTACGCCGTGCCGTTCGTGGGGTTCGTCGCGAACGCCTTGGGCAACAGCGACCGCTCACTGTGGCTGGCCGTGGGCGCCGTGGGTTTGATCGGTTACGGTGGGTTCACCATGTTCCGGGAAATCCGGGGCTCGCGAAAGGAAAGGCAGTCTGCGTGAAGCGGGGAACTGGCCCCTCGGCCAAAGCCTGGGCGGTTGGCCTTTTCTGCCTGACCGTATTGGTGGGCATCGGCGGAACGTCCGCATTCGGGCTGTGGGAGCAGAGCTCCAACGCAACCATGACTGTTCGAGCCGCGGTTTCCACGCCAACGCCTACCCCCACACCAACCCCAACTCCCAGCGCGCCTGTCGTATTGACGTTGACCTGCACGCAGATAACTACGAGCACTGTCCGGATCAGCATCGCAGGTCTGAGTTCCCCCACGGTGATGACGGTCGGCGGCAAGATGAGCACCAGCAGCGTCTATGTCTCCATCCCTGTGCTGCCTCCGTCTGCAACTTTGGATTTGACGCCGAGCAGTCCCATCTTCGCCACCGCCATCCTTGACGGCCACAACCCTGAAGTCGACGTTCAGGTGACAGCGTTGCAAAACACTGGGACCACAGCCACGGGCGAGCTACGCCGTTTGAAGCTCTCCGGTAATGGAAAATTCCTGACCTGTCCGGTGTAGCGCGGGTCGGCCTCGGGCAGCTGCAACCGCCTCGATAGGCTGACCCGATGACGACGATTCAGGCCTTGGGGCCGACCCTGCTAGGGATCGGCCTCCTCGTGACCCTGACCGCGGCAGTGCTGACCACCTATAAAGTGCCGTACAGGTGGGCGCCAGCGTTGGCGATCCTGAGGGGGACAGTTCAGCTGGCCGCTATCAGTGTCATCCTCAGCGGTGTCATCTCAAGTCCCGTCTTCGTGGCGCTGGCGCTGCTGATCATGTTTGCTGTGGCTGCAACAACTGCTACCCGGCGCATTGGGTGGAGTTGGAAAACCCTTGGCCTCGTTGGCGGATCCATGGGTCTGGGGATCGCCGTGACGCTCGGCGTCATCTTCGCCACTGGCGCGGTTGAGCTGACTCCACGTTATGCATTGGCGATTGGTGGCATCATCATCGGCAACGCCATGACCACGGCCACCCTGGCTGGACGCCGTTTCTCGGAGGCCGTTAATGATCACTGGGAGGAAGTGGAAGGGTGGTTGGCCTTGGGTGCAACACCTCGCCGGTCAACGTTGGAATTGGCCCGTCGCGCCGTCTATTCAGCGTTGATTCCCTCCATTGACCAAACGAAGACCACGGGGCTGGTAACTCTTCCAGGTGCCTTTGTTGGGGCGATTTTCGGCGGCGTTTCACCCCTTGAAGCTGGACGGTTCCAGATTGTTGTTCTGGCCGGAATCATGGCTGCCGGTGCGTTCACCGCCGTTTCAGTCATCGCTTCCCGTGCCGCTGTTCGGGTGCGTCCCGCGCCGCTGGGCCGGTGATTGGGCTACAAGCGCCGTGAAGCTCGACGCCGGAGGGAGCCTTGCGCTGTACCCTCCCGTGGGAATCTCGGCTTCGTCGTTGCTACGGGCAATGTGATCCTCATGGAGGTGCCTTCCGGGCCCGTGTAGGCCACATCCGCGGAGCCTCCTGCGGCGACGGCGATCTCGCGAACAAGGGACAACCCGATTCCGAAACTGCGCTGCTGCTGGCCCACGCCCTGATGGGCTGTTCGGGCGAATCGGTCAAAGATCCGCGCCAAGTCAATGCCGGCGATGCCTGGGCCCGTATCGGTCACGGTGATCGTGGTCTGGCCGCCGGCCACGTTGGTGGCGACCATTATGTGGCCTCCCGCCGGCGTATGGACGAGTGCGTTCTCGGCCAGACCCAGGATGGCACGGTGCAGTCTTTGAGGATCAATAAGCGCCCGCGGTTGCCCCACGCTGGAACAATCCACTGTGATGCCACGGTCAACGGCCAATTGGCGGATACTGTCCACCACGTCCTGGGCAACGCCGGCAACGTTGGTCAGGGCAATGTCCGGTTCCTGTCCTGTTCCGGTGGCAGATTCCAGGAGCTCGTTGACTATCGCTGTCAGTGCAGACGTGTCGCTCCGGATCCGGGCAAGCGCTTGGGCGGCGTCCGTATCAGGTGTTGTGCCGCGCTGTGCCAGTTGAATTCTGGCCTCCAGGATGGCCAAGGGCGTGCGCATCTCATGGCTGGCGTCCTGGACGAAGCGCCGCTGCATGGCCAGCGCTTCGCCCAGCGGACGGATCGCACTGCGGGCACTGAGCCAGCCGATGCCCCCAGCCAGCAGGATGCCGGTTGCCCCCGCGATGATCATGGCTTTGATCAGATCGTTGGTATCAAGATAGGCGTACACGGCGCCGGGTTCAGCCGGTTCCGGGCTGCCGGACTGGTTAAGCAGGTAGAGCGTGGACGCCGCCAGGAGGCAGAGGACCAGAACTGCGCAGGCGGCACTGATGCGAAGAGCGATTCTCATGGATGCCCTCCGCAGGAATGCCTGGTCCGGGTCCAAAGGAGCAGGATGTTTAGTCATTCGCATCGCCGATCTGGTACCCCACCCCGTGCACTGTACGGATTATCGATCTGGTGATCTTCCGGCGCAGGTGGTGGACGTAGGTGTCGATCACTCCGGGCAGTTCACCTTGGCTGAAGGTGGCATTGATCAGCTCTTCCCGCGTGAAGACGTGGCCCGGCTGCGCGGCTATCGTCGCGAGCAATTCACTCTCCTTGGCAGTCAATGAGGCGAGGAAGCCGTGAATGGAGCGGATGGACCTGGAAGAAGGGTCCAGTTCCCAGTCTCCAATACTTAAGGTCTTGAACTCTTCCTGGTAACTGCGGGTCAACGCCCTTAGCCGGGCCCCCAGTTCCAAGATGTCGAAGGGCTTGGTCATGTAGTCATTCGCGCCGGCGTCGAGTCCCCTGACCTTCTCCTCCGTTGCGCCGAGGGCGGTGAGTATGAGGATAGGGGTGGCGATACCCCTGGACCTGAGCGCGGCAATCAGCGCGATGCCGTCCATGCCGGGCAGGCCCCGGTCCACCACCATCACATCCCAGATCCGCGAGAGTCCCCGATGCAGGCCTTCATGGCTGTCGACGGCGACGTGAACCTGGTAGTCCGGCTCCAGCAGTTCGGCGATGAGCGGCCCGAGGACGACGTCGTCTTCCACCAGGAGCAGGGATGGCTTGGTTGCAGTGATCACGAATCCATTGTTGCGCGCCGGTCGCTGGCGGACTGCAGCCGGGCCACGATTGAAGGTGCTTGACGGTTCCAGAGACCAGCCATCAGCACGACGACGCCAATGGTTGCCGGAAACGATGCCATGACATCCAGTGGATAGTGCGCGCCGATGTAGACACGGGACCAGGCGACGATCGCTGCGAGGATCATTCCTGTCCAGAGAACCGGCTTCTCCGCGCGGCTACCCCGGGCCAGGAAATACGCTGCAATGGCCAGGGCGACGGCCAGACATGTGTGTCCGCTGGGAAAGCTGTTGGATACCGGCTCCGGCGCCAGCGGGTCCAACAAGAGTGCCGGGTCTGGCCGGATCCTGCCGATGACCACCTTGAACAGCTGGCAGCTCAACCATCCCGAACCCACCGTGAGGGCAAACAGCACAGCTTTCTGTGGGGAACGTCGAATCAGCAGGAGATACAGACTTGTGACGAGCACCACCAGCGCTCCCACCACAGGCTCGAACAGCAGGTTCAAGGCCAGGGCTAAACCGGTCAGGACAGGGTTATGGTTGCGGCTGAAGTTCTGATCCACAGCCAGCTCAGCCGACGTGAAGCCTGGCACGGACTGGACCGTCAGCCCGACGGCGATGACGACTGCCACCAAAATAGGCCCAGCGGCCAGCCAGTGTTTGGGTGCGGGCAGACGCTGTACTGGTACAGGGCCAGGTGTGGATTGCGGGAACATGGGACCCTTCGGCAGGACGTATCGTTCTTCCAATCCTCCGTGAGGGCAATTAAGAACTCGTTAAGAAGTGTGTCTCGGCCGGATTGAGCCGAAGATGGAGGCATGCAACGAGTCATCGGTTGGCTGGCCGGAGCCATCATCGTCACTCTCATTTTCGGAAGCGCCTATGTGACGCTGCAACAGTTGGGCCGGCGCGCAGCGAATGATGCGCCGTCTGCTGCTGCTGCGGCTCGGGTTGAAGGCATTGGTTCGCCGGCGCCGACTTCGCCGCAGCTGGAATTGACTCCTGAAAGGGTGTCTTCGTCGTTGTCTACGGGGCAGATAACAAGCCGGTGTCCAGCACTGCCGTCCTTCATGGGTCCATTCCCGTCCTTCCTGAGGGCGTGCTCGCGGCGGCAAGACGGACCGGATCCGATGCTGTGACCTGGCAGCCGGAGCCTGGTCTGCGGATGGCAGTGATAGCGCGCCCCGCTGGGGAGCAGGTAGTCGTCGCGGGCCAGTCGCTTAAACCTGTAGAGGACAGGAACTGGATGGTCATGATCTTCCTGTCGGCGGCGTGGCTGGGCAGCATGATTGTCCTTGGCCTGGGATACGGCGCGGCAGAGATTTTTCGGCGACGTTCGCTCCGGCGCTACGCTGAAACCGGAGACGCGGGAAAGGACTGGTCATGACTGCTGAAGGAACGAAAGAAGAGCCATGGGTGCTGCTCACGGCGCCGGGCTCGTCGGAGTACTCCATGTACCGCGACCCGGAGTCAGACCCACCGGCCCTCGTTTGCCAAGTAGGGTCGACGACCCTGAAGTATCACCTGCGAGCCATCGAGGATCTGTCCGCCTGGCTCCGTGAACAGCAGGACTGGGTGCCCCTGGGTGCAGCTGACGAGAGCAAACCAGCGCCCGAAGGGAGCGTCGAGGCATGGGGACGGGACCCGGCCAACCCTGTATCCGGGTGGTACGGACTGCGCAAAGGATACCGCGGCCGCTTTGGGATGTACCTCCCGCCGCTGCTCGAAAAACTCGGGCTGGTCGAACTGACCCACGAGAAACGCAACAACATGGTTCGAGCCCTCCCCGACTAACCCATTGCCGTGGAGAAAGCGGCTTCCTAGTCCGGCTGAAGAGAGCGCGGCTAGTAGTTCCGCCGATGCTTCAGCTTGGGGATCGCGACGGCGAACACCG
Source organism: Paenarthrobacter sp. 10L412 (assembly GCF_056395565.1). NCBI lineage: Bacteria > Bacillati > Actinomycetota > Actinomycetes > Micrococcales > Micrococcaceae > Paenarthrobacter > Paenarthrobacter sp. 10L412. The sequence continues at coordinate 297,779 of NZ_JBFTJT010000006.1, forward strand.
CTGCCGCTGCGAACCCCAGGACGCCGGTGGCCCAGACGCCAGCAGCGAGCGAAATGGCAGCAGTGAGGGCAGACAGGAGCACCGGCCCGCCCGTTGCACCTGAATCGGCAATGAACCGCCAGATGCCAAGGAAGTGGCTCCTTCCGTTATCCGGCGAGAAGTCAGCACCCAGCGTCATAATGAGCCCGGAACTGATGCCATTGCCAAAGCCAATCAGCAGGGCAGCCAACAGCAACGGAACGAACCCACCAGTGAATGGAATGAGGATCAAAGCCGCCCCCATGATCACCGTGGAAGGAACCGCTACCCACTGCCGTCCCTTGCGATCCATGAGCTTCCCAGCCGGATAGAAGACCAACATGTCGATCGCGCCGGACAAGCCGTAGATCAGCGATGCCTGCGTGGCATCCATCCCCAAATGGTCGGCCCACAACGGGATGACCACCTGGCGCGAGGCTCGCAGAGCGCTAAGCAGCAGAATTCCGAAGCCCACAGACAGGAACACACCAGCATGCGAAGCAGCTACGTCGCGCAGCGTTGACGCCGGGATGACTGGTCCGCCGTCGGACGTATCGGGAGCCACCAGATCCGGGATGGTGAGCGACAAAGCAGCAGCGGCCATCATCCCGACAAAGCCAACCCAGTACGCCCCGCTGATTCCCGCGAACTGCATCACGCCGGCACCGATGAACGGTCCGATGAAGATGCCGATCCTCGTGACGCCGCCCAACGTGGACAGCGCACGGGCGCGGAACATCACCGGAACTGCCTCGGTGAGATACTTCTGGCGGGCCAAGTTGAAAACGCTCGCAGACATACCCACCAAGGTCATAGCCGCGGCCAGCAACCAGATCCCATGCTCCATCTGTGGAGCGAAAGCTGCCGCACCGAGGGCAAGGGCTCCTACGGCACCTGCCCCAACAATTGCCCAGCGTTCGCCGAACTTTATAGTGATGAGCGATGCCGGGATATTGAAGAGCCAGGACCCCAAGCCGATCAGCGTCACGATCAACGCGGAGACTGCCACGGATGCTCCAAGATCACGCGCCGAGAGCGCGATCACCGGAAGAACCGCCCCCTCGCCGATACAGAACAACAGCGCAGGCCCGAAGGCCGGTAATGCAATGCTGCGAAGGCTGAAGTTTTGGTCTTCTTGGGTGGTTGTCATCCCCTTCATCCTAGGACTCCAACCGAGCCGCCTCGCAGTTGTCGCAGTTCCGGAGATCCGGAACCGCAACAACTGCTCGCGAGACTAGGCCTCGTCCAGGTGACTAGATGCGGTTAGCCGTTGCCTTCCGACGTCCGGCTGCTGAAAGTGCCAAGCCCATGAGAAGAAGGCCGACTGCCCAGAGGGTGAAGCTGCCGTCCAATCCCGTAGTGGCCAGAGAGTTGGAACTCCCGACGCCGGTCGCAGGGCCTGCTGTCAGCACACCTTGAGTGCCGCCTGCAGTTACTGCGCTACCACCTAGCTGGGCACCGCCGATTCCGGTTGTCCCGACGCCAGCGTTCCCGAATACAGGACCCCCAATTTCGGTCCCCGGATTGTTGGTGCCAGTGTCAATGCCAAGTCCTCCACCACCAGCAGGCTGGCTAACCTCCGGCGGGTTGACGACCGGAGGGTTCACTACCGGAGGATTCACAACGGGAGGGTTCACAACGGGAGGGTTGACGACCGGCGGATTCACAACCGGAGGGTTGACGACCGGTGGATTCACCACGGGAGGGTTGACGACCGGTGGATTGACAGCCGGTGGCGTGATGGCTCCAACTGAAGCGCCCCCGATCCCAAGCGATGTGGAGTCGACCGTGACCGGAGCCGTGATTGGAACAACAACCTGGGTCCCGGAAGCGACGCCGCCCGATCCATTAGTGGTAGCGCCCGAGGTCCCCGCCGGTGCAGTTCCCCCGGAAGTACCGGCAGTGCCAGCCGACGAATCGCCCAAGACACCAGCAGACGTCGAACCAACAGTCACAGGAGCTGTAATCGGAGCAACCACCTGAGTCCCGGAAGCGACGCCGCCCGATCCATTAGTGGTAGCGCCCGAGGTCCCCGCCGGTGCAGTTCCCCCGGAAGTACCGGCAGTGCCAGCCGACGAATCGCCCAAGACACCAGCCGACGTCGAACCAACAGCCACCGGAGCGGTAACCGGAGCAACCACCTGGGTCCCGGAGCCAAGGCCCTTAGATCCCGAGGTCGTAGCACCCGAGGTTCCCGCCGGAGCGGTCCCACCGGAAGTACCGGCAGTGCTGGCCGACGAATCACCCAAGACACCAGCCGACGTCGAACCAACAGTCACCGGAGCGGTAACCGGAGCAACCACCTGGGTCCCGGAGGCAACGCCATCGGAACCGTTGGTCGTAGCACCCGACGCCCCCGAAGGAGCAGTCCCACCGGAAGTACCGGCAGTGCTGGCTGACGAATCACCCAGCACACCAGCCGACGTCGAACCAACAGTCACCGGAGCGGTAACCGGAGCAACCACCTGAGTCCCGGAAGCTACGCCATCAGAACCGTTAGTCGTAGCTCCGGGCGTAGCGGCAGCAGGTGCACTGCCTGTATTCGAGGGTGCGCCGGACGTGGCTGTTGAATCTCCAGCCACACCCGCGGCAGTGGCTCCGATGTTAACAGGGACCAATATCGGAGCCACTACCTGAGCGCCGGATGCGATGCCTTCTCCCCCCGACGTTGTTGCCTGCGCCGGCGCTTGGGCCGGTGCAGAACCTGTTGTTGCTGCTGGTGTTGTCGTGGCCGATGAGTCCCCCAGGACACCCGTCGACATCGATCCCACAGTTACGGGGACCGTCACCGGTGCAACTACTTGGGTACCGGAGGCTGTGCCGCCAGTACCGTTGGTGCCAGCCGCCGTCGTCGAACCGCTTGTTGCAGTTGGAGCGGCAGGTTTGGCTGGGCCCGTCGCAGTGGAGCCCCCCAGCAGACCCACTGATGACGAGCCCAGGTTTATGGGCGCTGTTACGGGCGCGACTACCTGTGTACCGGAGCCGACACCGTTGGAACCGTTGGTGGTGGCAGCTGGCGCTGTCCCCGTAGCCGGAGCGGCTGCGGGTGCCTTTGTGGTTGAGGATGAATCTCCCACGAGGGCCAGTGACGTGGCGCCTGTGCTGACTGGCGCTGTCACCGGTGCCACCACCTGTGTACCGGAAAGGGTTCCGTCCTTTCCACTGGTCGTATCTGCCGCGTTGGCCGCGGTCCCGCCGAGGGCTATCAAGCCTCCGGCAAAGCATGTGCCGATCAGGCACCTGCGAATTGTCGAGTTCATTGTGATCTTCTCCTGAAGGTCTTGTTCCCAAAGACGTCCGATGACGGATCGTCCGGCTAACCATCGGCCGCATGTAGAGGCGCGGCTGGGCTGGGGAACTAGTCAGGAGATGAGCCGGGATCGAATGAAACCGGCTTTGGATGATCTTCATTGCTGGCCGCTGCTGGACCAGAAAGTGTGTCTGCAGGGACGATTGGCGCACCATGCAGGAAGGCTGCGGCAGGGCTTGGCGGCCCGTTTTGTGAGGTACCCGAGCCCGCGCCGGTGACGCCAAGAGGTGTCGTTTCCGGGTCGGCCGGCAGCTCGGCTGGAGCTTCAGGTTCGACGATGACAGAGGCGCCGATTACGGCACCAGGTGAAGCAGGGGCAAAACCTCGCGCCAGAGCAAAGGTCAGTGAAACGTCGCCATTGAGGGTGGGCGGAGTTGTCCCGAGGGGCAGGCCAGCGGATTCCGTCCCCGAACCGCCGCCGGCTGAAGCCGTTGGTGAAGTCCCGACGGCGGGTGGCGGCACAGTTCCGGCACCTGGCGTCGCGGGGAGCATAGGGCCGCCGCCGCCCAGGAGCGGTGGAAGCAGGCTCCCGGGTCCAGCAATCGGAGGTAAGACGCTGCCGACAGGCGGGAGGACCTTATCGATAACCTCAACGATGGGGGCCACGACAGGCTTGGTCACGTCCGTCACCGGGTCCAGGCCGACGGGTTTCAGAACATCATTTACCGGAGGAACAACCGCCTCGACGGTGTCGTCAATAATGCCCGTGGCTGGTTTGACGACCGTGTCCACAACACGGCCGACTGTGTCGCTGGGAACTACCCGGTTAACCACGGGGAGTTTGGCGATGACTTTGTCCGCGGACTCCGCAACGTGCTCAACCACTGGGGTTACAGAGGGAACGTGCACGGTTATCGGATGTGCCGGGACAACGGCTTTCGCGGGAGCCGGCAAGGGTATGTTCGGCACAGGGACAGTGACGGCGGGTGCTGCGGGCTTGGACGTAACGGAAGTTGCAACGGACGCGGCCGCCTTCTTGACCGCACCCGTTGCAGCACTGAGTGTCTTGTTAGTTTGCTTGCTGGCGGTGTCGACTGACGTCACGGAAGACGTCACTCCGCCCAACAGCGAATGGTTATCAGTGATCCCGGAATCGGCGCTGGCGGCCGTCGCGGATAATGCCATCCAAATTGCGGTACCGGCGCCAGCGATCATGACGGAGCGGAGAATCTGAGTAGCGCGCGGAATTACGCGAATGGCCTTCATCTCGACACCCCCCAGGTAGCCGCAAACCGATGGTCGATTTCATCCTAGGACTGGTGTTGCCCAATAGTCCATGGGGAGGCAGTAATCAAGATGACAAATTTGTCAGTAACCTTCATTTATGAAGAAGGGTAAAAGCCAGTCTTCTCGGGTCCAAAGTCGGGCGTTGCCAGGGATCCGCCAGCGCCCCTTCCATGCTGGGCATTGGTTTCCTGGAGCCGTTTGATGAACCAGCGCGACTGCTCCGGTCCATAAGGCAGCACCGGGATGGCCTTGGTTGCATCGTTGGGCATATCGCGGATGGACTGGGTTGCCTGTCGCACGGCAGTGCTCATGGTGTCGGCCATGGTCTTGACGAATTCATCGCTCGCGGGCTTGCCGTGCCCCGGGACCAGGAACTCGTAGCGGTGACGCAAAGCGGAGATGTGCCGGAGGACGTCCGCCCATTCCTCGGGATAGGAGTCCTCAAACGAAGGATGAGCGCCGTGCTCGACGAGGTCGCCCACGAACAGCGTCGAGTTGGTGCCCACCAGGAGGTCACCGTCGGTGTGAGCGCGGCCCAGATAGAACAGTGTGGCTGTAATTCCGCCGAGGTCCACCAGAACAGGCTGGTCGCCAACGATCGCGTTCGGAACAACGATGTCGACGGCGTCACCCTCCCCCGCGGCCATCTCCGGTTCGTTGGTGGCGACGAAGCGACGCTGGTTGTCGGCGTCCCGCTCGATGGTTGCCGCACAGTTGGCGTGCGCCCAAAACTCTGTCACGCCGTCGTCGGCAAAAACAGCGTTACCGAAGAAGTGGTCGTAATGGGCGTGCGTGTTCACTACCACCAGCGGAAGCTGGGTCTTTTCACGGACAGCAGCGAGGATCTCGCGGCCTTGGCGCGGGCCACATCCGGTGTCGATGACCATGGCGAGCTCACTGCCCACCACAAGCCCGGTGTTGAGTAAGGACCCCTCGGTTTCCAAGACGTAGTTGTCCGTGCCAAGTTCATGCCAAGCTGACAATGAGTTCTCCGTATCCAGTGCAATCCGGCGATGTTCAGGCCTCGATTCTACCCATGCGCGGCTGGGAGAAGCCGGAATGACCCGGTGGCAGGTGAACTCGGTACCGGACTAGAGGATGGCTGTCATGACGTTCCAGCCGGACCCAATCTGCCGGGCAGCAAGCCAGCCGCCAGAGCCGTCACCCGGGTAGAGCCACAAAACACCGGAGCTGTTGCGGGCAACGACGTCTATCTTGCCGTCGCCATCGAAATCACCGGGGCCCTCAATAGCGGTCATGACATTCCAGCCGGAACCAATCTGCCGGGCAGGAAGCCAACCACCAGAACCGTCACCGGGGTACAACCACAGAACGCCGGCTCCGTTGCGGGCAAGAACATCAGTCTTGCCGTCGCCGTTGAAATCACCGGGGCCTTCAATGGCGGTCATGACATTCCAGCCGGAACCAATCTGGCGGGCAGCAAGCCATCCACCGGAACCATTGCCCGGGTACAGCCACAGAACACCATTGGCATCGCGGGCGATTACATCGGCTTTGCCGTCCCCGTTGAAGTCACCGGGTGCCTCGATCGCGGCCATCCCATTCCAGCCTGCACCGATCTGACGGGCAGCAAGCCAGCCACCAGAACCGTTGCCTGGGTACAGCCACAAAGCGCCGTTCGCGTCCCGCGCGATGACATCCATCTTGCCGTCACCGCTGAAATCACCGGGTGACTCAATGGACGTCATGGCATTCCAGCCTGCACCGATCTTGCGGGCGGCTAGCCAGCCACCGGAACCATTGCCTGGGTACAGCCACAAAACGCCGCTGCTGTCCCGGGCAAGGACATCGCTCTTGCCATCGCCGTCGAAATCAGTGATTTTTTGGGAGGAAGTCTTGAAGGTGAACTTCCACTCGGCCAGAGCTGCCGGGGCCAATGCATAATCTGCAACAACCCTGGCGGTAATGGTTACAGCTCCACTGCCCGGATAGGTGCCAGGGGCAAGAACCTTTCCACCTACCAAATATTCAACGCCGGCCAGGGCGGGAATCGTGTAGGTATCGTTCGAGGTGCCGTCCCGGTCAGTGAAAACTACTGGCGCAGGCGTCACGGGAAGGTGCCCACCAAATGTGGTGAGCGCTGCGGTGGCATCAACCAAACCGGCGCCACATCCCGCAGGGCAGCCAGCAGGAAGTGGCCGCGACGAGTCCTTCAGTTGCTGTTCCAGGTGCTCCGGGGTGAGAACAACGCCCTCTGCCGAAAAAAGGAGAGCCGCAAGGCCTGCCACATGAGGGGCGGCCATGGACGTTCCCTGCATAAACGCATAGCCCGCCGTGCCCTGCGTGGTTGTCCCTGAGTTGTAGGTGGACAAGATACCGTTCAGTGCCGAGGAACTCATCTCGCCCCCGGGAGCAGTTACATCAACGGCGCTCCCGTAGTTGGAGTACGACGCCTTCGCGCCGGTCCTGTCGCTCGCAGCAACGGTGATGACGTTCGGGCAGTTTGCAGGGCTGGAATCGGCCGCGGGGCGATTGGAATTTCCAGCAGCAACTACTACAACGGCTCCAGCGTTATGGGCGAAATTGATGGCGTTTTGGTAAGTGTCAGAGCACGGCTTGATGCCACCGAGACTGAGGTTGATAACGCGGGCCGGGTTGGGATTGATGGGAGCCCCGCTAACAACGCCGCCTGCCGCCCAAATGATTCCATCTGCGATATCCGATGAATACCCACCACAGGCACCCAACGCCCGAACCGGAAGGATCTTAGCCTTCGGGGCAACACCGGTTACACCGTAAGTGTTGTTGCCGATCGCAGCGATTGTGCCAGCCACGTGGGTTCCATGCCAGGAAGAATTTATCTGCGGGCTGCCCACACCGCATTCATTTGCTGTCGACCAATCCCCGGGATCCGTAGGATCAGCGTCCCGGCCACTCCCATCCCGGGCATCGGTGGCATCGGACATCATGTCGTAGCCGGGCAGGACGTTGGCGTCGAGATCCACGTGACTAGTGATCCCGGTGTCCACTACTGCGACGACTACGCCTTCACCATGGTTGTACTGCCACGCTCCGGAAGGCCGAATGCCAGCCAAATCCTCAGAAAGATCCCATTGCGAGGGATAGTAGGCATCGTTCGGATCAGCCGCCACCTGCATAATGTCGTCGGCTTCGGCGTAGGCAACGTTGGGATCCGCACGAAGGGTTTTCAGGAATTGCTCGGCTTTTGTGCCTGAAAGGGCCTTGGCAAGTTTGATGACCTGGCCGCCCGCTGCGTTCGGGTGCGAGCTCTGGGCAACGACTCCGAGCTTCATGGCCGCATGACCGGCGGCCTGCTCCACGGCAGCCGCAGCCGCTTTGGCGTTGTCCCGTAGCCCGACAATGAACCGGTCCGTTGCCACCTCAGGTGCCGGACGGAGTGATTGAGGGGTGCTCGGGATGATGTCGCTATCTCCCGCTACTGCCGGCTGTACGGCCAGGCCGCCGGTGATGAGGAGCGTGGCCAACGCGAAGCCGACGGTCCTCAAGGATCGCATTGGGGAGGTTTTTACCATGGTTGGGCATCCTAGAACGGCGACTGAGCACGGTAAGGCTGGGTCGCGGCCAACTGGAGACCACCAGTTGACCCCCACAGAAAATTGTACGCAGAGGTGGCAGCACTTTCGGCCAAGTCTTTTGCGAGGATTTGTCGAGGATTTGCCCGACAAAGAGCAGGACCCCGATTGCCCGAATCGGGGTCCCGCAGCTTGGCTGTCTGTCTCGCGCCTACATATCGGCGAGCGCTCCACCGGGGTTCTCGATGGCGTCGGCCACGTACCGAAGGAAGCCGGCCGCGGTCTCGCCGTCGCATACGCGGTGATCGAAAGCGAGGGTCAACTCGGTAACCTTGCGGACGGCAAGTTCACCATTGACCACCCACGGCCTGTCGATGATGCGACCCACGCCGAGCATCGCAACCTCCGGGTAGTTGATGATCGCGGCGGAGCCATCTACTCCGAACACACCATAGTTGTTCAGCGTGAAGGTGCCAGAGCCGAGTTCGGTGGGTGTCGCCTTACCGTCACGTGCGACGGCGGTCAGGCGCCGGATCTCAGCATCCAGCTCGCGGGCGCTCAACTGGTGCGCGTTCCGGACAGACGGGACCACAAGACCGCGATCCGTCTGTGCTGCGAAACCTAGGTTGATTCCGTCAAAACCGACGATCTCTTGGGAGCCATCCTCGGCCACTTCAAAGCGGGTGTTGAGTGCCGGGTACTTTTTTAACCCAGCCGTGATAAAACGAGCAATAAAGGCCAGCAGACCGGGCGTGTCATGCGGAGCGCGCTTCTTCAGCTCAGCCCGCATCTCAAGCAAAGCGGTTGCATCCACATCCACCCAGACCGTCGCCTCAGGGATCTCCGTGCGGCTCTTGGTCATGTTCGCGGCAACCGCCTTGCGAACTCCACGGACCGGAGTCCGGGCCGACACAGACAGGCCGGTACGGGAATCGAGGTCGCCCTGAGCATCGGCGGCAGCCGAGGCCGGAGCCTTCTCACGAACAGGAGCAGCAGGAGCTTCCGGCGTAGAGATCGCCGCTTCCACGTCCCTGCGCATAATCAGCCCACTGGCACCCGAGCCCTCGATGTTCTCGAGGGAAACACCGTGGTCCCTGGCCATCTTCCTGACGAGCGGGGAGATGACCGCGCTGAGCTTGCCGGGGATGCGCGTTCCGGCGACGGCAGGCTCGGAAGCAACCGGCTGATCGGCTCGGGCCTCCATCTGGCGATCGACGACGGCGACACTCGCCTTCCGCGGGCGGGTCCGGCCTCCAGTTACGCCACCAGGAGTGCCGTATCCGATAAGTACATTGCCGGATCCAGCTTTCTCCTCGGTGCGATACGTCTCGGCGGCCGCATCAACCTCGGGCGACGCCACGATCCCGGTCGAGACCGCATCCTCAGCGGAGGAGGGAGCTTCCGGCGCAACGGGAGCTGCGCCTGAACGAGCGATAGAGATCAGGGGCTTGCCGACGTCGAGCGTTTGGCCGGCCTCACCGTGAAGCTCGGCCACCGTGCCCGCATAAGGCGAGGGCACCTCCACCATGGACTTCGCTGTTTCGACTTCAGCGATCGGCTGATCGACCTTGATTTCGTCACCTACAGCGACGAGCCAGTTCACGAGTTCAGCCTCCGTAAGGCCCTCCCCCAGGTCCGGCAGACGAAATACCTGCATATCTGAGCTCATGGTCAGTCCTCCCACTGAAGGTCGTCGACGGCGTCGAGAATACGGTCGACGCTCGGCAGGTAGTAGTGCTCCAACTTGGGAGACGGGAACGGGACATCGAAGCCAGTCACACGGCGGATCGGCGCAGCGAGGTAGTGGAACGCACGCTCCTGCACACGGGCCACGATCTCGGACGACACGGACGCGAAGCCATGAGCCTCGGCGACGACGACGGCGCGGCCGGTCTTGCGCACGGACGCGCAGACAGTTTCGTCGTCGAAAGGGACGAGGGTACGGACATCGATTACCTCCAGCGAGCGACCTTCCTCGGCCGCAGCGGCCGCGGCTGCGAGCGCTGTGGGAACGGAGGGACCATACGCGATCAGCGTTGCGTCAGTGCCGGGACGAGCAACAGCCGCACGACCCTCGGTGGAGGTGCCGGCGTCGTGCTCTGTGCGCAAAGCGTCCAGGTCCACCTGGTCCTTGGACCAGTAGAGCTTCTTGGGCTCCATGAACATCACGGGATCATCCGAGTCGATGGCTTCGCGCAGCATCCGGTAACCGTCTGCCACGGTGGCTGGGGTGTAGACCTTCAGGCCGGCGGTGTGGGCGTAGTAGGACTCGGACGAGTCGCAGTGGTGCTCCACTCCCCCGATGCCGCCGGCGTAGGGAACACGGATTACTAGGGGCATCTTGACCTTGCCCTTGGTGCGGTTGTGCATCTTGGCGACGTGGCTGACGATCTGTTCGAACGCCGGGTAGGCGAAGGCGTCGAACTGCATTTCAATGACAGGCCGCATACCGTTAATAGCCATGCCCACAGCCATGCCGACGATGCCGGATTCTGCCAGCGGGGTATCAAAGCAGCGCTGCTCGCCGAACTCGGCCATGAGGCCGTCGGTAATGCGGAAGACGCCACCCAGGATGCCGACGTCTTCGCCGAAGACCAGCACTGAGGAGTCGGCACGCATGGCGTCGGCCATTGCCGTGTTGAGCGCCTTGGCCATGGTGATGGACTGAGGGCCGCTCGCCTCAGCGGTAGCTGCAGCGGACGCGGCGGCGCTTGCGGTGGCGGCGCTGACGTTGCCGTTAACGTTGGTGGTGACGGTCATTTTGCGCTCTCCTCTCGTGCGAGTTCGCTGGCGAGCAGTTCAGACTGCTCTTTCAGCTGCGGGGTGGGCTTGGAGAACACGTACTTAAAGAGGTCCAGCGGCTGTACTGGCACGTCTTCACCGAGGCCTTCGCGCAATTGGGTGGCGACCGCTTCTGCATGTTCGGCAATGCGGTCGTTGGCGGCGTCGTCCAGGAGTCCTTTGTCGGTCAGATAGGACTTCATGCGGGTCAGCGGATCCTTCGCTTGCCACTCGGCCACCTCACTGTCCGGGCGGTAGCGCGTTGCATCGTCGGCGTTGGTGTGCGCCTGCATGCGGTAGGTGTGGGCCTCGATCAGGAGAGGCCCCGAACCTTCACGGGCCAACTTCACGGCACGGTCCATCACGGCGAGGAGCGCGACGAGGTCGTTGCCGTCCACTCGCTCACCGGCCATACCGTAGCCGACAGCCTTGTGGGCCAGCGACGGCGCCACCGACTGGTGACTGAGCGGGACGGAAATTGCGTATTTGTTGTTCTGCACGAAGAAGATGACCGGCAGATGGAACACGGCAGCAAAGTTCAGGGCCTCGTGGAAGTCACCCTCACTCGTGGCACCATCACCGCACATCGCCATCACCACGGTGTCCTCAGCGCGGAGTTTGGCGGCATGCGCGACGCCGACGGCGTGCAGCAGCTGCGTGGTCAGCGGGGTGCACTGGATCCCGACGTGATGCTTCTTGGGGTCGTAGCCACCATGCCAGTCACCGCGGAAGATCGTCATCGCTTCGACAGGATCCACACCGCGGGTCATCACTGCGACGGCGTCTCGATACGTCGGGAAGAGCCAGTCACCTTCGCTGAGGCACATGGCGGCCGCCACCTGGCAGGCCTCCTGCCCGTGACTCGACGGATAGACAGCCATGCGGCCCTGCCGGACGAGCGCGGAGTTCTGATCGTTGACGCGACGTCCGACGACGAGCTGCTCGTAAGCGGCCATGAGTTCAGCATCGCTGGGCGTGGGGTACTCGTGGCCGGGTTCGGTGCCTTGCTCTTCCTTGGAGCCGAGGGTGCCATCCGGATTCACCATCTGAATCTGGTGCCGGGCAGGCAGCATGTAGTCCTCTACGCTGATGCCGAATTTTCTCTGAACGTCAGCAGCTTGGTCCTCTACTGCCGCTTCCGGCGCAGTGTGGTCTGCGTGGATCGTCATTGGTCCGTCCTTCTCTAGCCACTATGTGCTTCCAGTATGTTCCGGAGAGCTGTTTCGTATCCAGCTTTCGTTCGAATCATGGAAGAGCATGCAGGAAGTGGCTATTCTGAAAGACGAATTGCAAATGTGAGCTGGGTAACGAGCCAGTCCTGTAGACGAATTGGAGACCACGTGAGCGAGACCGAGGCGGAGCAGACCGCCGTGCCACTGGATGATGTTGACCGGGACATCATCCGAGAGCTCACAACTGACGGCCGGATGTCCATTACACAAGTGGCCGAGAACGTGCATATCAGCCGGGCGCACGCATACTCTCGCATTGCCCGACTCACCGGCGAGGGGGTTTTGACCAAGTTCACGGCATTGGTGGACCCGATCAAGGCCGGCCTGCGATCTTCCGCCTACGTCACCCTCAAGGTCCAGCAGCATTCCTGGCGAGAACTGAAGGAACAGTTGCGGGCGATCCCCGAGGTTCACCACATCGCCCTGGTGGGCGGCGACTTTGACGTCATCCTGCTGGTCCGCGCCACGGACAACATCCACCTCCGGCGTGTGATCTTCGACCAATTGCAGTCCATGGACGGCATCCTGGACACCCAAACTTTCCTGGTGTTTGAGGACGTTGATACGCGGTAACTGCCCCGGCCCCAGGCACCTCGTACGGAACGCACATTCGGGGACCATAGACTGTCCCCGTGCCCCTCAAAACTGCCTCCCTCACGCGTGCCGCTGTGCGGGCTGCGGTGTCGGTTGTTGCGATCGCGCTGCTATGGCTGATCGCCGCTTTTCAGTTCTTTTACAGCCCGCCGAGAGTAGTGCCTCACCGAACCGACGCCATCGTAGTTTTGGGCGGGTTAAGCAAGGAACGACTTCCAGTGGCTCAGGAACTCCAGGAGAGCCTGGATATCCCCATTTTGGTGGTCTCGACGACGGGCCTTTCCGGCAACGTTGAGGGTGATGCTTTGTGCCATGAAGACGACGACCCAGACTTGATTTGTTTCCGTCCCTCACCGCTGAATACGCGGGGTGAAGCCACAGGCCTTGCGGAGCTGATCAGGCAGAACGGGTGGAAGTCCGTCACCGTGGTTACGTCCGACTATCACCTGTTGCGGGCAGGTACTTTGATGCGCCAGTGCACCCCTGCGGAGATCCAAATGGTCGGCTCCCAACCCGACCTTTCGGCTGGAGCCTGGCTGGACAGATTCGTGGTCGAAACAGGTGGGCTCATCGACGTGTGGATGCAGCCGGAGTGTTCTTCTCACTAAGGTAGAGGGAGGAACTGTCAGAAAACACGTCGCCGAGCGAGCGTCCATGGAAGGTGCACAAGGTGAGTCCAACACCAGCAGGCCCGCTTCCAGCGGGCCGTCATTTCAGGCGCCGTCGCTTTGGATTTCAGCTCCCGTCGGCTCCTGTCCGCACACAACCTGCGCCCATAACCGACCATCCGCGGCCCTCGTCAGCACCAATCCCCATAGTCCCAGCCAAGAGCTCCGAGCAGCAACAGTTCAAGCGTCGGGTGGCGCTGGTTCTTGTCGTCCTGGTTGTTCTGGCCGTGCCAGCATTGCTCGCAGCGCTGCTTCTCGCGGGTTAGGACTGTATGGGAGACTGTCACCCGCCTTCGATGTGAACGCCAGCCAGCCCTTCCGGTAGTCTTACATGGGCAAATTCGCGGAAGACAGGGGAAATGGCGTGCGCGAGCAGGTTATTGACACGGCAGCAAATATGGTTACGCGCTATTCAGGTGTGACTTCTTTCCTGGATGCCCCTACGATCCCTCAGGGGATCGTTTCCATCAGTGAATCTGGCATACCTATTGATCTGCTCAACAGTAACGTTGGTTCAGATACCACCATCGTCCTGTTTCATGGGGCTATTGAACCCGAACGCTCCTTGCCAGTCCTGACCAGCCAAGGTGTTTCTACCGCCGTCGGTGCAAACAGAGTCTTCATCTCAGACCCGAGTCTTTATCTCTCCCAGGAACTACGTCTTGGATGGTACGCCGGCAGCAGCGCGCAGCCGAATCTCCAGGACCAGGTATATCGCATCATTGAACGCATTATCGCGTCCCATGGCGCCCGCCGCGTAGTCTTCTTCGGAGGCTCCGGGGGAGGTTTTGCCAGTCTCTACTTCGCCGCAAGGTTTCCAAATTCAGCAGCCGTAGTCTTCAACCCTCAAACCAATATCGCAAAGCACAACGGAATCAGCGTACAGAAGTACGCCAACATCGCTTATGGCGTTCCCATCGGTTCCTCGTCACCGGTGTCGGAAATTACTCCTCCCCCTGTAACGAACGTTTGCGAACTGTATAGTGACCTCACGAATGGCTTCGTTATCTATATACAGAACCTCAATGATGAGTTCCATGTAAACAACCACATGAGACCATTCCTTGATGCCGTCCATCACGAGACCCCCGTATTCACTATCCAAGATTCCTGGGAGGAAGGGCACGCTCCCCCGCCAGGACGGCTTCTTACCGAGGTGCTGGCAGGTGTATGCGCCGTGCAGCGGTGGCCGGAGGATGTGAAGGAAGTGGTGGATTATGTCAATTCACCGTCGTTCAAGTCAGGAACCATTTCTTAGGCTTTACACGAACCCCAGCGGCTTGATCTTGGATCCGCCTGTCCTAGAGCCCCTCCCAGCTCCGGTAGGATACATACGTCTCTGTCTTCGCAAGCTTGCTCTTTTGGGGGAAACCGTGCCCAGCATAATGCCTATTTTCGGCACCCGCCCGGAAGCCATAAAAATGGCTCCCATCGTCCACGCACTGCAGGAATCGCCAGAATTCGACTGTGTCGTGACAGTCACAGGACAACACCGGGAAATGCTGGATCAAGTAAACGACCTGTTCGGAATCACGCCAGAACACGATCTCGATATACTTCAGCCGGGTCAGTCCCTGTCGGATATCATGACACGCACGATCAGCGGGCTGGACAAGCTTTTCGCCGTCAACAAGCCTGATGCCGTCATCGTCCAGGGCGATACGACCACTTCAACCGCTGGGGCCATCGCAGCTTTCTACCATGGCATTCCGGTCGTACACGTGGAGGCCGGCCTTCGTAGCGGCAATTTGCTTTCCCCCTTCCCTGAGGAAGCTAACCGAAAGATCACGAGCCAGATCACAGCGCTGCACCTTGCACCGACCACAACTAGCCGAGGAAATCTGCTGGCCGAGGGCGTGAATGCGAAGGACATCGTTGTTACAGGCAACTCGGTAATCGACGCATTGTTCACCACCGTTGACAAGCAGATTCCTTTTACAGATCCTCAACTTGAGGAACTCGCATCCAGCGGTCGCAAAATCCTGCTCGTCACCACACATCGCCGCGAGAATCAGGGCGATGCGATGCGCGGGGTTGGTCGCGCACTGGCCCGTATCGCGGATGCAGAGCCGGACCTCGCCATCGTTTTGCCGGCTCACAAGAATCCGGTAGTGCGGGAAGCAGTTCTGCCAGCGCTTGCCGGAAAATCGAACGTAATTGTAACGGAGCCACTGGCCTACGGTGAATTCACCCGTTTGCTCTCGCTGGCACACATCGTTCTCACTGACTCGGGTGGAGTTCAGGAAGAGGCCCCGAGCCTCGGCAAACCCGTACTGGTCATGCGGGAAAATACTGAACGTCCAGAAGCTGTCGAGGCTGGTACCGTGGCCCTCATTGGAACTGATGAAGAACAAATTGTTACCCATGTTGAGATGCTGCTGCACAACCCGGAGCACTTCGCCACGATGGCCAACGCTGTCAATCCTTATGGTGATGGTCGCGCTTCTGAGCGCACTGTAGCTGCTATCGCTGAGCTCCTGGGTGTGGGGCATCGTATCGACGAATTTGGCGTGACCGTTCCGGTCTAGTATCGACGGTCCTTGCAATAGGCCTGTCATGTAGTCGGTGCCTCATTTACACTCTGTAAAGCCCGTGAAAGATGTGGTCAAGTCATTGAGTTTGACGCTCTTCCCCGTCATTCTTTTGCCATAGGTCCAAGGTCTCAGCCCTACGAGCCCAAGGATCCTCCGTGGCAAAGTTTAGAGTAGAGACGCCCACGTCCCGAGCCACAAGCGCTCGGCATTTGACAGCGAGCCTTATGGCCGCCTTTGTCCTCGTAGCGGGGTTCCTACACGGACCCACGGCACAAGCAGCCCCTCCCCCGGTATATCCTGTTAGCGGCTATTTCATATATGCCAGCACCAGCGATGCCGTGAACGCGCAGAAGCTAGCTGATATCAAGGCTGTCGGTGGGGATACCGTCATAACCTTTGGGTCCCGCCTGAAGCCAGCCACTCTGGCCGAGATACCAATTGATTGCAAAGTTAACGGTGTCAATTGCGCGCAAGCGGCCGCAGCTGGAGTAAAGGTCAACCGATACTTTACCTACTACGACTACAGCCTGTGGGGAACCAAGTCTCTCGTTTGTCCTCGAGACCTTTCGATTGCGGCTAATGGAAAGCCTTTCACTATCTTTGTTCTTCCTAACCAAGGGACTAGCTGCACATCCTCCAACGGTCTGTATGACGTCGTCGTCGTGAGCGGCGCCACCAATTCTGGGACATCAGGAATCAACGTTTCGGTAACCAAAGCAGCCTCTGCCCTCGGCATGAAATATTTCGCAGGTCTGCCCCTTCCCGACAATCGCACCGACATGGCCTGGCTACCAGATGAGACATATATCCCCGCCTTGACACAATTCACGGATCGATTCCTTCGCTATCAGAAGGCCGTAATAGATGTCCCTGCACTGGCTGGTTTCTACCATTCTTACGAAATGCCGGTCACCGACTCGACACATTACGACCCAGTTCTAAATCTTTATAGAATCGGCAATAAAGCCATAGCCCAAGTTCTGCCTGGACGGAACGCAATTGTCAGCCCATATCTCGACGCCCGCAGAAGCACGGGAAGCTACACAGTGGCAAAATTCCGTTCTGGCGTGGAGAGGATTGCAACGACAGCAAACGGCATAAAGCTCGCTATCGCTGTGCAGGATGGCATGGGGACTGGCAAAGGTGGTGCATACTTCGGAAACGAAGCGAACGCCCCGGTCGACGAATTTGCGGCGTCAATTGTCGGGGAAGGTTCTTGGGGAAGCAAATATCTTGCTCCTATTCGTGATTACTTTGCCGCTGCGGCAGACGGACTTGCAGGCAGCGGGGTTCAACTTTGGGCAAACATGGAAGGAATGGCTCCTAAAACCAGCCAGAATCCTTGTGACGACAATGGGCGGGGCCAGACAACCAAGGGAAGAATCGACAGGCAGCTCCAACAGCTGGGTAACTCTCCAATGAAAGTAATCTCCTATAGGTGGGACGGCTACTACACGTGTACCGGTACATGGGCTCCCATGTCCGAGCGCATGAAGACTTTCAGCATGACTCCCGTCATTACAGACTCTATCTTTTACGGCAACGGCGATGTTCTGGTTACGGGTCACAACCTTAGCGGCGGGACCGTTGAGGTGAAGTGGACAGATACCTATGGGCGCACGTACGAAAAGACCGTCGCTGCTTCAACCTACAATCCAGATTATGGCAATCAACGCGGCATTAACCCACGGCTTGAGTCCGTGACGGCCAAGCTTGGAAGTACCTCACTGGGTATTGGCAAATACTACATGATCAATGTAGTCAACGGTTCGGGAGTGAAGAATGACGCGTTCTATTCTGATCGCGGCTAAGAAGTACGACGCGTGAGGGTTCCGCAGCCCGGGGATTGAGCCATTTCGAATTCATCTCGGGCCTTAGCCGCCGGTACACAAACATCAGTTAGCGACTAGCCACAAGGAATCAACCAAGGCCCGCACTTCCCCTCCGGGGTGGTGCGGGCCTTGGTTGGCGTCCTAACTGACAGATTCAGATAGTCCGAGCTCTGCAGCCTTCCTGGCACAGTACTCCGTGAGAAGGAACCGAGATTCGCGGAGTGAGTATTCCAGGCTCAGCATGATCTCAATCAACGCACGACTATTGAATGGCAAGAACACTCGGTGCGAAAGATCCAATTCGGAGTACCACAACGAGGCCCATTTACTATTCCGATGCTCCCAGTAAAACAGATCGTGCCAGTCAAGATTGAAAAGCTTCTTGGTGGTGAACTCGGAGTACTCAACGTACTCCTTGAAGATATCGATCATTTCCTCGGAACGGCCGATGGGACTGCGACTGAACTTTCCAGCCAAGACTTCTGGCGTAGGTTCCGCCGAGTCCCTAAGTTTATAGAATGCGGTTCCGGTCTCCGCAATAGTGGATATAAGAGAGATGTCCTCGTCCGAGAAGTTCTCAGAGTAACACTGCGCTAATGCAGGGAAGCGAGCACCTCGAGGGAACGACTGAACATACATTTTCACCCACTCTGCCGCTGGGTCATACGGATGCAGTCGAATGATCCTGTGAGGCAGTCCTAGCTCGCGCGCCCAGTCGGAAGCACCGAGCAGGTCTTGGATAGTTTCACCCACTGCTCCCTCAAATCGGAAGTACGTGTATGCGTATGAGCCCTCCTGAACTTGATTAGCAGCGGCAAAAGCGGTGGCGCGGGAATCAAGACCGGCGGTGAGGGATATGTTGGTTTTCCCCAGCCCAGTCAACAACTGCACATGGCGCTCAAGAACCTGAGCGAATGCTTCCAGTATTACGCCACTGTCACCGAGCGGCTGAACATCTTCCCAAGGATAGAACCGCGTGTGTTTCGTGCTGGATGTCTGCCTATCATTGCGAATGAGGCAGTTGGCAAACAAGGGGAGGACGGACTCGAAAGGCGTCAAAAGGCCTGGATAGTACTTGCCACCAGCATCTGTATAGAGGGGCGATTCCATGATCCCGGCCGACTTGGCACTCTGATTGCATCCTGCGACCGTCGCAGTCAGCCGGCTGTGTGACGATGCTATGAATCTTCCGTCCTTATCAGTCCAGAAAAGGGCAACAGTGGCATGGCAGTCCGGGATAACCGTGACTTCGTCTTTCTTACCGAACGCGCACAAGAATCGACCACCCAGGTATGCCAGGTACTCAACCGCTGCCTGCTCATCCCTCTGAGTGAGAATCTCATGAGTTCGTTTGGCCAACTCCGGCATGGATGTTTCGCCCAATTCCAGATCCACTGCTTGTCCGATGAAGACCACCCAGTAGTCACTGTCTCCCCCAGAGAAGCGGGCCCACTTCGTTAAGGGATGGAAGTAGAAGCTATAGCCGCCAAAGGAGGTCCCCTGCCATCCTTCGCATTGTTCCGGTAACTCTATGTCGGCATCAGAAATGATATATCCACGAACAAAGGCACTTTCCATGGTGTCTCCAAATCAATTTTGTTAAAAACTTCGCTCAGCATTCATCGATTACGGTCGGGTCGCGTCTGATGACTTCGAAGGGCTGCTCCCGTACCCGAGAGGAACTAGCTACATCATCTAATTGCCTTGCTCAAGGGCCAACTGAACAGCAGACAAGTAGGCTGCATCGACTGCAGACTGAGCTGCGCCGGCACGGATTGAATGCCTCCCGCGCGACATCTTTTGATGCCAGGAGTCGGGGTCACGGATCAATTGAGTGACGCGTTCAGCAATTTCCAAGTTGTCTGTTGGAACCGCCGGCTTTTGTCCCCCGAAATTGCCCCAAAAGCCACGCTGCAGGTTCTCGCCTTCTTGCAGACCCACTACTCCTTGAGAGCCCGCAGCAACGACAGGTGTACCCAGAGCCAAAGCCTGCGCGGCGCCGCGGCCGGAAGCGAACGCCAGGACAGCACCGCTCAAGACCCTGGTGGTCTCGTGGGAATTGACCCAGCCCATCCAGTCGATCGAAATGTTGGGCACTACCGATAGCGTGTTGACGAGGTGCTCGCGGAAATCTCCCACGGCGCCGCCGGAACCTGCAATCCTTAGTCGCCATTGCAGTTCAGGAAATTGTTCTGCAAGCATCTTCGCGGTGGGCACCACACTCTCAACCAGTGACTGCTTGTCCCGGTCCATGCGGGCAAGGACTACGATGTCGCCGCGCCCGTCTCGAACCCGTTCCAGGATTGGTCTGATTGGCCTGTCAAAGATCTCATCCTCCACGCCATTACGGATCAATGAGACCTTATGCGCCGGCACACCACCATTCGCCACAAGGTTTTCGGCAACGGCGGGCGATACAGCAGCGATCAGAGCAGCCCGTTGATGCCAGGTCGAGACCGCATCCAAGTATGAACCGTGGAAGGTGGCCATGAAAGGGATCTTCCAGGCGGCTGCCAATTGGAGCCCGATTTCCCGGGAGCGGAACGGGTGCGCGTGGATCAGATCGTAGTGACGGTCCCTCAGCAGTGGCTCTAACTCCTCGGATGTTGCTGAGGGGAGGAGATCAACGACGCCGGCTCCGAGCGCAAGTAAGTGGTCCGTGAGACGTGAAGGCGGACACGCAACATCAATAGTGTGACCTGCCCGGACTGAGGCACGGACAGCGAAAGCAACGTTCTCGTGGAGACCGCCCCACGCTGCCTGATACGTAACCAGCGTCAAGATCTTAGTCAACAGACACCTGCCCTGCGGAACGTCATCGGCCAAGGGCGAGGTAATTCCACTACATCTGTGAACTTTACTGCCTCTGTGCGTAAGGGGTACTCACCCCTCCATTCGGACGTCTCCAACACACCTTCGAGCACGGCGGTTATGCACTCTTCGAAACCATTCCTGTACTCCCCCGCGGCTGGTTTCCGGAGGTGCCAGAGATCCGGATATCCGCGTTTACCAAAGGGGGCAAGGGCTGCCAGTAAAGAATCGTCCTTCACGGCTTCGCCCGATGAAGATTGGCTGACGAGTTTATGGCACAACTCGTTGAGTTCCATTTGCTCAAAATCGGGGATACCAAGCCCAGGTTCCCACACTGCATTCGAGTCCCAGCCCACTCGTGGATTCCCGTACGATACGGCGCAGATCTTCGCGAAGGCTGAGCTCTCTTGGAACATCGACCTTGCACGTTCCCCCAATGCCCCATGGCTGTCCACTGACGCCGCCACGAACGCAAGTACTCCTGTGGGTCGATGCGACCATGCTTCGGACGAATCCCAGGCTGTTTCAAAGCGGGAAGTCCATCCCGGGGCAAGCCGATTTAGAGCACGTACGGCGCCGAATCCTGAAAGTGATCGTCCAACGTTTGCCAACTGCACGGGATAGTTGACTGCCGTTGCAAGGAAGTCCGAGAGCGCCTGAAAATTCTCGATGCGCTGTCCGCTGTTTCCAATGGAATTAGGGTCGATGGTGTGCTGCCAAAAGCGGTTCCCTCCCAAGAAGGTGGCATATCGAGTGAAACCACCTCCGATAACCCCAGGCACCGCAGCAATAACATAGGCGCTGAAGGCGCGAGGGGCGGCACCGAGTGCCGACCGCCTGAGTGTCACGCCGAAATCAGAGCTCATCCTTAGCTCGGAAGTAAGACCTGATTTAGATTCCGGACTTACGTATTCAGAACTTGAATCGAAAAGTATTTCCAAACTGCGGAAAGAAAGGTCATTCGCGTCCGTGAACCTCGTCAAAACTTCACGGACCACACCATGAGGCACGCCATCCGGGACCACGCACAGTGTCCCCTTTCGGCGATACGCATATTCCGGCGTACCGTCTGTTGCTTGAGGCGGACGGCTGACCAGTCCTTCAAAGCGAACACGTTGAACCGAGATTCCCTTGTTCTTCATCAGCCGTTGGATAAAGAGCCAGATATCCTCGGAGACCGGAAAGTCCGCTGAGAGTGTAATACTCTGCGCACGGGACTGAAGGAATACTGGGAGCTGCCAAGCGAGGAATACCAACGTAAACATGTCGTTGGAAACATGCGACACATCAATTCCCTGGTAGTCGATGTACCACCTGTTGCGGGATTGCAGTTCGAGGTTGCGTGAAGCGGTAAAGGAGAAAGTGACCTTCGATCCCTTGGCTTTGGGTTTCTGGATCTTTATGCGAAGTGGATCCGTGGCCATGGACATCAGCTGGCCCTCTGCCAGAGCTCAAGGCCAGCCCTGTCAATCGTGCTCTCTTCGGGTACCTGAGAGCGGCTGAATCCAGCGTTGGCAAGGACGTCCACAGTTGACCCTCCGTCTCCAACGGGAGCGGAAGTGAGGTAGACGCTCTCAACCAGGTGCAGATCGTTCAGCACTGCTGCGAGTCTGGCAAGGTCACTGTCATCCAAGCTGCGGTTGACCAGCAGGCCCGCTGGCTCAGTGATTAACGCGCCAAGCTCATAGCCGAGCTCCTTGGCTGCCAGCGAACCTGTAGAGATGGTTTTGAGATTGCCGCCCAACGCTTGGGCCGCGATGTCGGCCAGACGATCATCCATTTCCACGGCGACGGTTAACATGCCGAGGCGGGCACGTTCTTCAGCCAAATGGAACGTCAGGCTGTCAATGCCCCAGTCGACCAGGACAGATTCTGTTCCCGCCAGAAAAGCCCCAGCCTTCATGTTTTCAGGCGATGCGAGGAAGCCTCTGGGTGCAATCGAGCCCGAGCGTGAATAGAGGTCACGCATCCAGATGTGATTCTGCACCGACGGCCAAAGGGATTCGACCAAGCTGTCCACCGACAGGAGCGGTGAGGAGGATTTCGCAGCGGCTTCCTCGGAAGCTCTGTTGCCGGGACTGTTGGAAGGCCGTGATTCCGCGCTGTCGTCAAAGAGACGTCCCAGGCGCAATTCAAGGGCCTGCTGACGATCTACGTGATCTTGATAAAGATCGATGATCTCAGCAAACCGGAATCGCTGTTGGTCGGAGAGCGACTGACCCTGTGATGCGAGCTTCGCCAATTCCTGGCGCATCGCTTTGAGCTGCTGTCCGTCTGTAACCTTGGCTAAATCAACCAAGACTGTTTTGAGTTGGCGATCAATCGCATCCCCTTGGCGGACGGTTTTGGATTCGAGCTGCTGAGTAACGGCTATCAGAGCTGCATGGCGTTTTTGGCCGTTGTTTTTCAGTGTCTGAGTCGTATCCACTGAAAACTGCAGCTGGGTTCCAAGCAGGAGTACTGCACTTGCCACAGCTGCAAAGGGCAGGGCAAGCCAGCGTTCATCCGAGCTGAGGACCCAAATTAGTATTCCGAATAGCGCCAGGGCCAGCAAAGCCGTGTGCAGCTGCGTCATGCGTCGGCGTAGGAGCCTTTTAAACGTTCCGAGATTCATTGTGCGCTCCCCTAAACCGAAACGTGGGCAATGGGATCGCCGAAGACCTCGGCGTCGCCCGTAGCAAATAGTTCGTCGTCGGCGACCTGCCATGTGTGGCTGCTGACGTCTGCTGAACGGCGCACAAAATAGTTGAAGCGGTCCGCAGCATAGATCCGGCCGCCAGCACTCTTGACGCTCTTGAGGAAGGTTGAGTCCTCGGAACGGCCGAGTGCTTCAAAGCGGTGCTCACGAAATACCTCGGCTGGCGCTGTGAGCGTAGCACCGCGAACAAAGTCCGTGTACCTGTGCTCATGGGCACCGTAGGACAGGATTGTCGCGTCCTTGCTCTCGAAGTAGAAGTACGTCGCAGCTTTGCCCACCAGGTCTGCCTGCGAAAAGTTCAGGGCGTGCACAAGGTCAGGGAGATAGTTTTCGCCGTAGAAGTCGTCGTCATCCATTTTGGTAAGAATGTCCCCTTCGGCAGCGTCTACCAGGAGGTTAAGGCACTCTCCCAACGTGACCGTCCTCGCGGCAGAGATGACGCTGACATTGTTCAAGCCCATATCCGAGGCCTTCGCCTTTATCTCGGTGGCGTTGATGTCAAAGCCGTGCGTCAGAATTACCAGTTCCTTTTCCACATCTACTTGCCGTGCCGCATTTTCCAGAATCGAGTCGATGGCGTGAGGCCGATATGTGGGCGCCATGATGGACACGG
The DNA here is from genome assembly GCF_056395565.1 of Paenarthrobacter sp. 10L412. Taxonomy (NCBI): domain Bacteria; kingdom Bacillati; phylum Actinomycetota; class Actinomycetes; order Micrococcales; family Micrococcaceae; genus Paenarthrobacter; species Paenarthrobacter sp. 10L412. The sequence continues at coordinate 321,612 of NZ_JBFTJT010000006.1, forward strand.
ACCGATCCCGGGCGGGAACGGGCAGATTGACGCTACCCAAGATCTGATCAACTCGCGAGGCGTACGTGTGGTTCTTCCAGATCTCGCGCTGCGCACGGTGGACGAGCCGCTGCCGATAAGACTCGCTGCGCATCAGAGCCCTCAAATGCGCGTGGGTTTCCTTCTCGTCAGCCGCTGTCAGAATCGACTGGTCGGGGAAGAACCGCTCGATGGCGGGGCTCGGAGGACTGACCACGGAGGCACCGCAGGCAGTAATTTCGAAGATACGACGGGCGCACATGCTTGGCGAATCGACCACCGAGTTCACGTTGAGGAACACTTTGTAGGCGTGGTATGCCGTCACCATTTCCTCATAAGGAAGAGAGCCCACCACATTCTTGTCAAACGGTTCAGGGAACTGGTAGTTGGCATCATTACCCAGCTGGCGCGAAAAAATGTCCAAGCCAAATTGCTGTGCAGCAGGCAGCAGATAATCCATCTGCTGCCGACGCTCCGGGTATTTGTGCCGGAAGTACATACCGCCGAAGGCTATGGCTCGATCCCGCTTGATCTTGTGGGGTCTTGCGGGGTTGTGCATTCGCGGTTGGGCAGCGAAGGGCAGAACGTGGATGCGCTCATGGCCGAGAGCCTCAACATACTTTGGTACGCAATTGACGTCCGACGTGAAAACAACATCAAAGAGCTTGGCACTCTTGAGGAAGTCATCAAAGTGGGGAGGATCTTCTTTGTTCCAGAAGACCGTCGGTATGCCCTGCTCCTTGCACCAAGCAACGAGCTCACTGATCTCGGCACGCGGAGCAAGGCTGCCTGTCAGCTGGTACAACCACGCACTGTTGTTTCCTTGCCAGGCTGATTCAACGAACAGGAGGTCCGGTCTAGTCTCTTCGAGCTGGGCCTTCCACGTTTTCGGCTCCACCGCGATGTTGTTCCACTCAAAGGAAAATGCGGTCTGTGAAAAGGGGTCCAGAATTGAAGCTACTGTAATGTCTGCGACTCGGTCGTTCGCCCCAAGTGCCTCCATGGCCGGGAACTTGGCACGATCAAACACCTCCGCCTTAGCGATGGCAGGAGCCTGCTTCTTGGGCGGAGCTGCTTTCTTCTCCGAAACCACAGCTACGCGCTGAGACGAGGATTCGGTGGTCAGGCGGCCTTGCCATCGAGTGGCGTCTTGAAGCAGCCACTCAACTTCTTGCACTGCAGCTTCAATACTGGCAGCGGCATCGCCCGAGATTTGCCCTTCCGAAATCCTACGGCGAAGGCGCGTAAGTGCTGCGGGTGTCTGGTCTCCGTGCGTGGATGGTGTCCGCTCAGACAGCATTCACGATCTCCTGGTCAAGGTTCAGCGCACCGCGCGTGTCAATGACAATCTTGCCGGACAGCAGCTCAGGGGCGACGGCCTTGACGTCGTCGTGATCAACCAGAACGACGACTACATCCGAGCGCTGGATGGAATCTTCGATCGAAACGAGCTCAACGTTGCTGCGGTTAACCAGCTGCTTGGGGAGTTCTTCGACGTGCGGTTCAGCAACGTTGATACGGCGATCCTGCAGGGCCTCGGCGAGGTGCGCTGCGATCTCGATGGCGGGTGATTCGCGGAGGTCGTCGATGTTGGCCTTGAATGCAAGTCCCAGGACTGAAACCTCTGCCGTGGAGGGCAGCGTCTCCAGAGCTGAAACGACCTTCTCGAAGACCCACTCCGGCTTGGCATCGTTGACTTCACGTGCTGTACGGATCAGGCGGGATTCCTCGGGCGCTGCTGCAACAATGAACCAGGGGTCCACAGCGATGCAGTGGCCACCCACGCCGGGACCCGGCTGCAGGATGTTGACGCGGGGGTGGTGGTTGGCCAGGCGGATCAGTTCCCAAACGTCAATGCCCAGCTTGTCGCTGATGACGGAAAGCTCGTTGGCGAAGGCAATGTTGACGTCGCGGTAGGAGTTCTCCACCAGTTTGGCCATCTCGGCGGTGACGGCGTCCGTGGTCAGGATTTCACCCTGGCAGAACACGGCATACAGATCTTTCGCCTTCTCCGCGGCCTCGGCAGTGATACCGCCAACAATCCTGTCATTGGTGACGAGTTCGATCATGACGCGTCCCGGAAGGACACGCTCCGGGCAGTGGGCCACGAGGATGGCAGGCTTCGAATCGGAACCATCAAGGCTAAGGTCCGGCCGGAGGTTCAGGATGTACTGGGCCATGTGCTCGGTGGCGCCGGGAGGGGAAGTGGATTCCAGGATGAGGAGTTCACCACCCTGCAGCTGCGGCGCAATGGCCCGGGCTGCAGCTTCGATGTAGCTCAAGTCGGCGGAGCGGTCTTCCTTGAACGGTGTGGGGACGGCAACGATGTATGCGTCAGCCTGGGGAGTGGAAGTACTCGCGCTCAGGTGGCCCTGGCTCACAGCACCGGCCACATGGACTCCGAGGTCCGGTTCAACGAACGGAACCTGGCCCGCGTTCACGGCATCCACCGTACGCTGGTTGACGTCGACGCCGATGACTTCGATGCCGTTCGTGGCCAGGATGGCTGCGGTTGGGAGGCCTATGTATCCAAGGCCGATGACTGCTACTCTTTTGATGGTGTTCAAAGCAATGTTCCCCTTTTTTGTTTAAAATCTTGAGTCTGAGCTAAAGCGTGACGTGTTCCATGGGATTGCCCCAGAACCTGACTTCTCCTGAGGCAAGGAGTTCGTCGTCGGAGGCGTTCCAGGTGTGTCCCGATCCGCTCCTGAGTTGGTAGTAGTTGTATCGATCAGAGGAATAGATCTTTCCCCCTGCTTGGGACACTGCGTTCAGGAAGGCAGTGTCTTCGCCGCGGCTCTTGTCCTCAAATGGATGCTCTTCAAAGACGGAGCGTTTCGCCATAATGGTGGGTCCCATGACCAGGTGGCTAAACCTGTGCTCCATATGTCCAAAGCGGTACACAGCAGCATTCCTGCTCGAAATGAACATAAAGTGAGCGAGCTTGCCCACTACGTCCGCCCCCGAGTACTGCAGTGCATTGACCTGGTCCCGTAAGTAGTCAGGACCGTAATAGTCGTCGTCATCCATCTTGGTGAGCACCGCGCCACTGGATTCGGCAACGCACTTGTTCAAGCAGGCTCCCAGGCTCAGCGATTCCGGCTCTTGGAGCAACGTCAATTGAGTCACGTTGTACTTCTTGCGAAGCCGCCGGATAGTGGAAGCATTGGGTTTGAATCCGTGCGTCAGCAACACGAGCTCAACGTCCACTCCCCGCTGGGAGCCAACTGTTTTGAAGATGTGCTCCAGTTGGTGTGGGCGAATAGTGGAAACCAAGGCAGTGACGGTTTCCGGCTGAACAGGCCTTTGACGGGCCGGCAGCACTAGCCGTACAACTTCCTCAGCCCTGTGGGCGTATGTGTGCTCAGCCCAGATACGTCGCTGGGCCAAGTGCACAGCACGATCATTGAGTTCGGGGCTGCGTATCAGTGCTTTGACGACGTCCGCCGCCTGCTCCGCATCGGCAACGCTGTGGATTTCGTTGTCGGGGAAAAAACGCGGCAATGCAGGGCTGGGCGTCGTTACTACCGGTGTTCCGGAGGCCGTGATCTCAAAGATTCGACGCGCACACATGCTCGGTGAATCCACCACGGAGTTGACGTTCAAGAAGACCTTGTACGCCTTGTACGCAGTGAGCATCTGGTCATAGGTAAGCGAACCTACTACATGCGCGTCATAGGGTGCAGGGAACTGATATTCGGGATCTCCGCCCAACTGCCGGGAGAAGATTTCAAGACCATTCTTGAACGTGGACGAACCCGTGATTGCGCCGTCCAAAAGAACCTGCAGTTGTTCCCGGCGTTCTGGATACTTGTGCGCAAAGTACATCCCCGCAAAGGCCACATCCCGGGAATGCCTGCCGTTTGCGGGCCTCACCGGGTTATGGATAGCAGGCTGGGCTGCAAACGGAAGGACCCCGATCCGATCGTGGTTAAGGGCCGCACGATAATCCGGAAGCTTGTTCTCGTCCGACGTGAAGACGGCGTCGAACTCGCGCGCCGCGGGAAGAAAGTCCTCAAAGTGCGGAGGGTCTTCCTTGTTCCAGAAGACGGTAGGAACACCCTGGGTGCGGCACCACTGCATCAAATCCAGGAACTCTTGTCGCGGCCCGTTGCTGCCTGTGAGCTGGTACTGCCACGAGCCGGAGTTGCCGTTCCAGGCGGACTCGACAAACACGAAGTCCACGCGCTGCTCTTGCAGTTGATGGAGCCAATTGTCCTTTTCGAGGAACAGCACGTTCCACTCGTAAGAAAACGAACGCGCAGAAAAATCGTCGAGGATGACAGCGACAGTAAGATCGCTGCGGCGGGGAGGGACAGCCGGATAGTCAAAGGTGCCGAAGGACAAAGAGCGTCCGTCCTTGGCCCGGAGCGTCGTGCCGTGAGCGCTGCGAACAGAGCTCGCTGTGGCCGTTTTACGGCGCAGATACCATTTTCGCAGCTGGGTCAGCCCTCCTTGACGGAAATGCCACGCTGCGGTCCTCGCATCGGACAGGTATCGCATTACGCTCTGCTCCTGCGCATCTTGCTACGAGTCAGGACTTCCGTCATTTGTAGATTGGCCCGTGCTTCATCGCGGACACGCGCAGCAGACAGATTATTTCCCTTGGCCAAATGACCGGTGAAGTCTTGGTAGGCGCGAACGGTTTCAACGGGATCACCGTCCATAATCAGGTGGCCTTTGTCCAGCCAGAGGACTCGGCTGCACATCTTGGTGATGGTGTCCAAGGAATGGCTGACCAGGAAGACACAGCCTGCTTGCTCCCGTAGCTGGTCCATCCGACGCTTACTGCGGTCGCCGAATTGGGCGTCTCCGGTGTTCAAGGCTTCATCCACCAGGAGAATCTCAGGATCAATGCTGGCGGCAATTGCGAAGCGAAGCCTCGAGGCCATGCCCGAGGAATAAGATTTCATCGGCAAGTAAATAGAGTCCTCTAATCCGCAGAGCTCAACGATGCTGTCGAATCTGGCTTCCACTTCCTGCCGGCTCATGCCCATGGCAAGGCAGCCGAGGACCACGTTCTGGTGTCCCGAAAGGTCTGGCATCAGCGCAGCATTGACACCGAGCATGATAGGTGTGCTTGAAGCAAAGATTGCCCCGGAGGTCGGACGTAATTGTCCACTGATGAGCTTCATCAACGTGCTCTTGCCAGAGCCGTTTCGACCGATTATTCCTACAGACTCCCCACGTTCAACTACAAGGGACAGCTCGTAGAGGGCGCGCACCGTGACGGTGTTGGGCCGGCGACCTAGGCGGCGGAAGAAGCTGATATCACGCCGTTCCCTGGCAACGGCCTCCGAATCCGTCGTCATTACTCGGTATTCCATGACGGATCGGTCAACCACCACACAAGGATGGCCCTCGACGTCCAGGACTTGTTCATTCGCGACCATAAGATTCCTCCCCCTGCCAGAAAAAGACCATGCCCACTATCAGCGCACCCAGCGCCCAAACGCCTAAGGTGGCCCAGGACTGCCAAGTTGGAGGCTGGGCGTAGAGAATACAGTTTCGGATGATATCGATCACGTTAAACAAGGGGTTGACCTTCAAGACCGCAAGAACCCCAGGGTGCTTCACAAACTTCTCGTAGGAGTAGAAGATTGCGGAGCCGTACATCCAGGCGCGCATGAAGAACGGCAGCAGATGGGTAGCATCGTGGACGCGCGAAATGATGCGGGCCAGAATCAATCCCACGCCAAGATTGAAGACTGACTGAAGCAAAAGTGCCGGGATGATCAGTAGCCACAGCCACGTAATCTTCTCGACCGGCGGGATCAGGGTGATGATCAGAAGCATCGCGAGGATCAGCGGCACGTTGGACATCATTTCCCGGATGTTCATGCCGATCGGCAAAGTCGCCCGCGGAAAGTTGAAAGCCTGGACCACGGACTTATTGCTGTGGATGGACCGGGCACCGCTCGTAATAGCGCCCGATGTGCCTTGGAATATGAAGATTCCAATCACCAGGTAACCAACGTAATTCTCGATGCCGCCGCTGGTCTGGAGCAGGATGCCGAAAATAACGTAGTACGTCAGGCCATTGAAGATCGGGTTGAGCAGCAACCATGCACTGCCCAAGCGGTCTCGTCGCGTGCCACTCTGCACCCTGGCGCGGGCGTCATAGAAAATGAACTCACGGAAGTCCCAGAGCTGAACCAGATAGTCCAGAAAGCCCGGGCGCGCACCAACGCGCGTCAGGCGGCGCATGTCCACAGCCAGTGGTTGTACCAGTGCTGGCTCGGGCAGTAGTGCTTTTTTCGCCGACATCAGCTGACCCTCCTTACGTTGTTAGACGCCCAAATTTTCATAAGCCCGGATGTATGCCTGGGCATTTGCCTGCCACGTCCTCGTGGCCAATACTTCCTGCCTGCCAGCGGCGCCAAGCCGCTTCCGTAAACCTTCATCATCAAGCAATTCGTACAACACCTCAGCCAGTCCCCCGGGATCTTCGGCGTTCGCCACTCTGCCGTTTACGCCGTCGTGCACTATCTCCCGCAAGGCCTCCAGGTCGCTGGCTACCACAGGCCGGCCGCAAGCCAGGGCCTCCACAGGTTTGAGCGGCGTCACGGCCCGGGTAACTGCCAGGTCCTTACGTGGAACCACAAAAATATCCAGCGCCAAGTGGTAAAGGCGAGCCTGCTCCGGAGGAACACGCCCCGTGAAGATGGTCCGTTCCGATAGTCCCAAGCGCCGGACTTGGTCCTGAAGCGCGGGCGCGGCAGTGCCGTCCCCGACCAAAACCAGCTTCAACTGTGGCAGTCGTGGCGCAAGCAGCGCAAATGCTGTGACCAGATCGTCAAGGCCCTCGTAGTCGACAAGGCTGCTTACTGTCCCGATATAAAGCCCGTTCGGGTCCAGTCCCAGAGCCGGCCGCGCCTCGCCATGATCGAGCGGTTCTTCCAGGTAAGCGCCGCCCACGGCATTCGGGCAGATAAGGATTTTGTTGTCCGGAACGCCCATGGCCACGATGTTGTGTTTCATGGACTCGCCGAGCGTCACCACCAGGTCCGCGCTCCGCATGACCTCGGCTTCCCGTTCGGTAAAAAGCTTGTACCGTTCGCTCCGGCGAGCTTCCTCGCCACGGGTTGATGCCCATGTGTCGGCCAATTGCCCACGGACTTCGTAGGCCCACGGGACATTCAGGGCGTTTGCGACTTCCCGGGCAACCAGGCCATTGACGAAGTGGGTGGTGGTATGGAGGATCGACGGCCTGAAGTCACGCGCAAGGGACAAAATGCCTTCGGCCTGCTGCTGTAAACGACCATGCATGGACGGCTTCATTCGCGCCGGCAGGAGACGTTCGTAGCGCACGCCGTCAACGACGTCATGCTGTCGCGCTGTCGCCGCGCCGATCTGCACGGGGTAACCCAGGCGCGTTACGGCCATTGCTTCCCAACCGGCGTCCTGTTGGGCTGTCAGGATGGAATGGCTGCGCCGGGCGTAGCCGCTGCCGGTGTGCGGCACAGAGTTCGTCAGCAGATGCAGGACCCTGCGCGGTTGCGCTTTCACTGCGGATGCCGTCAGCGATGGACGCCACCCTTGGAAGACGCGGACTTCGGACTCAAGCCGCTGCCGCTGTTTTCCCATGCCGCCCCGCTCGCCAGCGAGGACGACGACGGCGCCGCTCATGTCGCCGTCGTACCACTTGCGTCTGGCGAGGGTCGCCGGAGTCCGGGTCGCCCCTGCGGCGAGGGGCAGGAAAACATCCGCCCACGCTGGCTGCCCGGCAGCAATGGCTACTTCTGCGGCTTTGCGGGCGCGGTCGCCTTCAAGACCGGCACGAACGCCATGTTCAAACCGACGGGTAAGCCCGGCGGTGTCCCCCGCGGCGTGGCTGGCCAGAAGGAAGGGGGGACGGGCGGAATTGGGCGCAAGCCTGGCCACGAAACGGGCCAGCGGCCTGACGATCCTGGACGGCAGCCGGCGAAGGACCTGGAGGAACAAGACAAAGGGCGACTCAGTGAGGTGCTCTGACACGGTTCCCGCAGTCAGGGCAATGTTCTTGAAGAGTTGGATCACGCAGTCCCCCGGGCATCGGTTGACTCCGGATTGACCAAGGAGGTTATTGAGTCCATGTATCGCAGGGCCAGTTGGGCGTAGTCGGCGTTGTCGCGGACCCAGTCGCGTCCACTGGAGCCTGAGGCAAGCCGGCTTCGGTCCTCGGAGAGCTCCCGCCACAGCTGCGCCACTGCTTCTGGGTTCGCCGCGACGACGTCGCCTCCCCCGGCTTCAACGATGATGCGTTCCGCCTCACCCCGAACTACCGCCGTGACGTGCCTGCCGATGGCCAGAACCTCGTAGGTCTTGGACGGGACGGTTGTCTCGAACGATTTCCAGTCATCACGGAGGGACACGATGCACGTATCGGCCTCACGGTATTTGTCCATGACTGCCTGCCCCTGCAATGAAGGGAAGAAGGTCACGGGCGCATTGAGCTCGCGGGCTAACTTCACCAGTTGCGGCCGGCTGGTGCCGTGACCCACCAATGTCAGGTGGAATCCCTCGCCGAGCAGTGCACTTGCCCTGATGAGGATGTCCAGGCGCTGGCTTTTGCCATGATTCCCGAGGTACACGGCATGAAAGACGTCCCGTTCCAAGGCCGGGGGCTCAAGGAAGGGCATGGAGTTCAAATCAAGGCCGTTGCTCACCGTGACGACGTTCTTAATGCCGCGGTCCCGCAGCGTCTCCGCAAAGCCGTCGGTGACCGTGACAACCAGGTCCGCTCGCTGCTGAACGAACTCGACCACACGCTCCACCAGGCTTTTGACACTGCCTTGCACGATTCGGGCGTCCCGGGCCAGGTCCGGCCAGGCATCCCGCATCTCGACGATGAACGGCACCCTGCGAAGTCGGGAAAGCACGTATCCAGTGGCCAGCGTCGGGAGGCTCGGAGCTGTGGCGAGAATCGCATCGGGTTTCTTGCCGCCCAAACCTATGGGAACGGACATCACGGCGGAGAAGAGTTGGTCAACGAAACGTGCCAGTGGCGAGGTGCCAAGATGCCGGAGGTACGGCACGCGCCTGATGGTTTCGCCGTGCGGGCCTTCCTGGTGGGCGAACGCGAATCCGGCCTTTCGCCGGGGCAGATCCCGCTTGCCGTTGGGATAATGCGCAACGGGAGCGACGACGTCCACGTCCCAGCCTGCCTTCCGGAATTCCCGGGTCAGGGACAGCCAACGGCGCTGTGGCGGGCTGTGCTCCGGCCAATATGAGTGGGTGAGAAGCATTAGACGCAACGGGAATGCAGGATTTACGGCAGCCGCGTCCCTGGGGAGGGAAGTATCCATGGACTACTTGCCGTTGAGGCGGGGTCCGCGGATCCCCTTTGAGCGCAGGGCACGGAAGTACGCAAGGCCCAGCAGCAGCAACACCAAGACCGTCAGGCCTTGGACAAGGGGGTTGTTCTCCGCCACGGGAGCCAGGGCCACCTTCAAGGGGCCGGTGATGTCTGCGCTGACAACTGGCGGGGCTGCGGTTTTGGTAGGAGTGGGTGTGGGCGTAGGCGTCGGCTCGGCGGTGGCCGTGGCGGTTTCGGCGGGAACCTCGGGCTCTACAAAGAAGTTCTCGACAGCAACATCAGTGGGGACAGCAGGAGTGGGAGACGTAGCAGGCGGAGTCACAGCAGGCACTTCCGCAGGCGGAGCGACGGGCTCGACGACGGGCGGCACCACGGGTGCGGGAGCTGGCTCTTCGGAGGGCTGGGCAGGTTCCGTAGGAATAGGTTCCAGAGTGGCGGGAGGCGAGGACGGCTGAATGACGGGCGGGATGATGACCGGGAACGTAGGCTCAGGCGTGGGCGATGGGTCCGCCGGCTGTTCCGTGTCTGTGCCGGGGTTGGTTACCGTAGTGGCCATGGCTGGTTGGGTACCAAAAAACCCGAGAATAGCCAGCATGATGACCACAAGTGCGGCTTGAACACGTCTAATTCCGGTGCCCAACTTTCCCCCCGTTAATATGTCGTACAAAACGCCAAGGGCGTCCGTTCCAGTGCGTCCACCTGAAGGAGGGTAGGCGCGGCCGCCAACAGCAAGGAGGGCAGCCCGATTTAGTCTAGCGTATGGATAACAGTCATTTGATTCCGTAGGATCGTCTGCTGATGCCGACCCCAAGGAATTCATGACGCTCATTCGCGGAAGCCGTCCACGCATCAAAGTCATCCTCGCGGCACTTGTGCTCATAGCCGGAGTTGGAGGGACCGCTTTGGTTGCGCCCAGCCCCAGCATGGAGGCGGAGCGGCCGATTCAGGATCCACAGCCCTCAGCAGCCCCGAAGAAAACACCGGCCGTCAAGGCACCGAAAGCGGCAAGCTACCCAATTGGTGGCTATTTCGTCTACGCCACTCCTAGCAGTTCCCGGAACCTGCAGAAGCTCAGCGAAATTAAGGCAGCAGGCGCTGACACCGTCATCACTTTTGGAACGCCTCTCGCGCCAGCTACCCTGGCAACGCTTCCCAAGGAGTGTGTCATCGATGGAGTGAACTGCGCCCAGGCTGCTGCAGGAACTCTGGAGGTCAACCGCTATTTCACGTACTCCGACGGTAGCGTGTGGAGCAGCCAAGCTCTGAAGTGCCCCAAGGACCGCAGGATCACCACCCAAGGCAAGGCATTCGTTGTGCTGGTCCTCCCAGCCCAAGGCAGCGGCTGCACGTCTACGAACGGGAAGTATGACGTGGTGGTTGCAGGCGGTGGCACTGCGGGCGGCATGGATCCAGCAGCTTCCCTGGCCTTGGCGGCCACGAAACTGGGCATGAAGTTCTATGCCGGCATGCCCCTTCCCGTGAAGAGAACGGATACGCCGTACCTCCCTGATGTTTCCTATCAGGGGACCCTTGCGCTCTTCACGGAGCGCTTCCTTCAATATCAGGCTGCGGCAAATGACGTGAAGGGCCTGGCTGGCTTCTATCACAGCACAGAAATGCCCGTCACCGATGGCCACACTTTCGATCCCATCCTGGATCTGTACCGGATGCAGAACCAGGCCATCCACCGAATCCTCCCCACTCGCGGCGCAATCATTAGTCCCTACCTCGACGCGCGGGTCAGCGCTTTCAGTATCAGCCTTACAGAGGCTCGAAACGGGATCCGAAGAATTGCCCAGACGGCCAGCGGACTGGTCCTGAACATTGCCATCCAAGACGGCATGGGAACCGGCAAGGGTGGAGCGTTTCAGTCGAACGAAGCGAACTCGGCAGTTGACCGGTATGCGGAGAGCATCGTGGGCAAGGGCTCGTGGAGCAGCAAATACGTGGCACCTATTCGGGACTATTTCCTGGCGGCCGCTGCGGGCATTTCCGGAACAGGCGCCGTCCTGTGGGCAAACTTGGAGGGCATGGCTCCGGCCACAGCCTCCAACCGTTGTGGTGACAGTCTCCGCGGGCAAAGCTCCAAAGCGAGGATAGACCGGCAGCTGCAACAGCTATCCAACGCGCAGAAGATCATTTCCTTCATGTGGGATTCGTATTACACCTGCGTTGGTACGGGCGTTCCCCTGAAGGCCCAGGTGGAGTCCGGAATCGCAACACCAATTATTACCGACGCGACTTTTGACTCAACCACCGGCCAAGTGCGGATAACGGGCTTCAATCTTGCAGGTGGCAATGCCCAGGTGAAGTGGACCACCAAAGGCGGACAACGCCTCGTGAAAACCGTGAAGCCCACCAGCACAAATACGGCCTACGGAGTCCAGAGCGGTATGAACCCTGAACTGGAGATGATCCTCGTGAACGTTGGTAAAACTACTCTGGCTGCCGGCCGCTACTACACCGTCAATGTCACCAACCAATGGGGTGCGGAAAACGACGATTTCTATTCGCAGCGCATCTACACAGCACAGTCTTCCCGGGACTCCAAAGGCTAGCCCCGGACCGGGCGTGTTTGTCCATTTGTTAGAATCGACTCTGCTGCTGCCAACTCTAGGAATACATGACGCACCCCATTGATACCGAAGCCGTTGCGACAGACTCCCGTCCGCGTCGTCAAAAGAGCTCTAAAAAGACGGCTCGAAACGTCCTCCTCGGCTTCGCGGCAGCAGTGGTGATCATCGGCTTGGTCTGTGGTCTCTACATCTTTAACCTGGCTCAGACTTTCAATTCCGGGACCACCAAGATCGAGAACGCTTTCCCGGACGAGGCCACACGACCTACCAAGAACGTCACAGGTGCCATGAACATCCTTGTCATGGGCAAAGACAAGAACGCGGACAGGTCGGTGGACACCGATGACTCCGCCCCAACGGACCAGCGAACCGACACTCTGATCTGGGTCCACATCCCGGCGGACCGGAAGAACGTCTTTGCCGTTTCGATCATGCGTGACACCTGGGTGAACATTCCTGGGCATGGCGAGGCGAAAATCAACGCCGCAATGGCCGACGGCGGGGTTGCTTTGACTGTCCAGACTGTGGAGTCGCTCTTTAAGCAGCGCATCGACCACGTAGCAATGGTGGACTTCGAGGGCTTCAAGGGACTTACTGACGCCTTGGGTGGCGTGGAAGTCAACATCAAGCAGGGCTTCACGCCCAGCGTGCTCAAGGGCAAAGTTACGTTCCAGGCTGGCAAGAACCTGCTCGACGGCGAGAAGGCGCTGGCTTTCGTACGTGAGCGCAAGTCCTTCCCTGATTCTGACTACACACGCGTCAAGAACCAGCAGCTCTTCCTGAAGGCCGTCATAAGTAAAACGATCTCCCGGGATACCCTCACCAACCCGGTCAAGGTCAACAACATGGTGGACGCGATCTCCCCGTACATCAGTGTGGACAAGGACTTTGATGCCGCCACGCTCGGTGGCCTGGCATTGCAGTTCAAGGACCTTCGCGAGAAGGACACCGTGATGTTCACGCTGCCTAACCTTGGCGTCGGCACCTCCACTGACGGACAGTCGATCGTGTTGGCAGACAACGCAGCCATTTCGGAGATTGCCACGGCTATTGGACAGGACAACTTGGCCGCTTATGTCGCTGCCAAGGGCTTGGGGAACTAAGCCCTCTATCCCGGGAGCTATCCCAGGGTAAGTGCGTTGATCAGATGAAGAACCGGTTCTTCGACGTCATCTGATTCAGCCTCTGGCACCACACGGCCCTGTCAGGTCCAGACCTGACGATCGTGTTCACCCCGCTGGCAGTATCCAGAACCGTCCAGAACAAGACCGGACTGGCGATCGCCACGTCGTCAAACACCTCCAGTGCGAAAGACGTACACAGATATTCGGACCGCACTGCCTTACGCGAAGATTGTGGCTGTCGGCCCATCCACGCCATGGGAGCTAACCCCTGACGTTGTGTAGTTCGACAAGGTCGTTCAGGAAGCAGCGGCCAGCGTGAAAGCAAAGTACGTGATCCTGATCCAACCTAACGTCATCACTAAAGCGATGATCCTCCAAGATGGTGCGCACGTAAATGATGCCGGCCATAAGGCCATAGCGGAACGCGTTACTGCTGCGCTCCGCTAACGTCATAGAATGTGGCCATTCATTCAGCTTGTTTTGGGGGAACTGTTCATGCTTGATCGTCGTCTTATTGCTGCTCTGACCATATCCTCTGTCATCCTCGTGGGCTGCTCGACTGTCACCGCCACCGATAGCCGCCCGTCGCCTAATGCGGAGGACTCTGCAGCCATCTCTGCGGTAGCGGCAGACATCAACCCAGCGTGAAGCAGGTGCCGTCGAAGCTGCCCGTAGTTTGTGTCACGGCGAAGGCGTCTCCCATTGGCAGAACTCGGAGCTACTCAAAGCAGTGCAGAGAAATTTCGCAGACCCCGTGAGCATAACCCTGACCAAGGAAGAGGCGCAGTCCATCTTTGAGGTGACGCTCAACGATTTCTGCCACGCCTAAACAGGCGAGGGAAATCCGGCCAGAATATCGGCCCGGAATGCGTGGCCCTTCTCCACCTTCGAGTACAAGGTCGTGTTTTTGCAATCCCAACTAACCACCACTTAAACATCAAAAGCTCCCACCCTCGCAGAGGGTGGGAACTTCGTTACATGAGGGAACATCACCGTGTCTTATGTTGCCCTTGACGATAGCTTGACTTGCAACAATCGAGCGCGATGCATAGGGTCCGCGCACGAGGCCCTATGCTTACCTCAAATCCGTTTGACTTGCATTTGGGGGACTCGTGCGTTTTTCTCGCCTACTCGCTGCTGCCATCATGGCTGGCGCTCTTGCCGTTTCGACTGGCTGCTCCGCCACTCCACCACCGGTATCTGACAAGGTTGCCAAGTACTACGAAGACAACAAGACGCCGGAACCATCGCCCAAAGCCGTCAAAGCCACCCAGCCTGTCGCTGCCTTCATCGGTGACTCATACACGCAGGGCACCGGCGCTAGCGTCGGAAACAACTGGGTCAAGCTAGTGGCCAGTGCGGTCGGCATCTCGGATCTCAACCTTGGGCGAGGCGGAACCGGATATGTAGCCGTGGCTGGAATGAGTGGATGCGGTCTGGAAAAGTGCCCTGCCTACCCTGACATGGTTGCCCAGGCTGTCGCTTCGAAGCCTTCCATCGTTGTTGTTGCCGGAGGGCAGAACGACTTCATCAACTTCAGCCGTGATCCCGAGGGTGAGGTTGCCGCAGTGCGAAAGACGTACACAGATATTCGGACCGCACTGCCTGACGCGAAGATTGTGGCCGTCGGCCCGTCCACGCCGTGGGAGATAACTCCTGACGTTGTGGAGTTCGACAAGGTTATTCAGGAAGCAGCGGCCAGCGTAAAAGCGAAGTACGTGAGCCTGATCCAACCTAACGTCATCACTAAAGCGATGATCCTCCAAGATGGTGCGCACGTAAATGACGCCGGCCATAAGGCCATAGCGGAACGCGTTACTGCTGCGCTCCGCTGACGTCATAGAATGTGGCCATTCATTCAGCTTGTTTTGGGGGAACTGTTCATGCTTGATCGTCGTCTTATTGCTGCTCTGACCATATCCTCTGTCATCCTCGTGGGCTGCTCGACTGTCACCGCCACAACCGATAGCCGCCCGTCGCCTATGCGGAGGACTCTGCAGCCATCTCTGCGGTAGCGGCAGACATCAACCCAGCGCTTGAAGCATCCTTGAGGTGACGCTCAACGATTTCTGCCACGCCTAAACAGGCGAGAGAAATCCGGCCAGAATAACGGCACGCAACGCCTGGCCCTTCTCCGCCGTCGAGTACAAGGTCGTGTGTTTTGCAATCCCAACTAACCACCACTTAAACATCAAAAGCTCCCACCCTCGCAGAGGGTGGGAGTTTGGTTACATGAGGAACATCACCGTTTTATGTTGCCCTTAGTATTGAGTTCGTCACACAACCAAACACTGGGGGAGCTTTTGAACTCGAAGGCACGCATCATTGTCGATAACCATCAGGCTGAGCATGGTCTCCGCTCGGCCATAATTTCGGTCCCGGACAGGGAAGACCAGGCGTTATTCTTTGAGTCTTACAATGGGCCACTCTCCATCGAAGCAGGGTCTGACCCGTTCGTCTTGGCGACACTGCATCTCTTTATGGAAGCAGGCACTGATGTCCATGTAGACGGGAAAGTTTCGGCCCGTCTTATCCGTAACCTGCGCGAACTCCAAGACGTCTGGGTGAGCTGGAGGCCTGAGAAGTACTCGCGGATCGAGATCACTGCCGACGAGATCAGCACCGAGGTTCCTACGCCTAACACTGCCATTGTCGCTTTCTCGGGAGGCGTCGACGCGACCTACTCCGTGCGGACACACACTCAGGAACCTATGCGGCCTGGGGAGGCTAAATTGGAGGGGGCGTTGTTCGTTCATGGGTTTGACATCCCACTTGAGAACGCTGAAGACTATGTTTCCGCTCGCACGCGCGGCGAGAAGATGCTGGTCGGTCTTGACTTGGATAGTTATGGCGTCCGGACGAATTATCGCAGCCTCGGTCAGGACTGGGAGGACGGGTTCGGGCTGGCTGTCGCCGCATGCCTCTCTCTGTACCAGGACCGTTTCTCCACCGGCTTCATCGGCAGCAGCGAACCCTACGACGCGTTGGTCTTGCCGTGGGGATCTAGCCCCGTCACGGATCACATGTACGGCACGGGGAGGATGGAGATACTGCATGATGGCGCCGGCGCCAGCCGCACGGACAAGATTGCCGTTTTAGCTGAGTGGCCGGAGGCAATGGAGCATCTGCGCGTGTGCTGGCAGGGTAGCTATGGTGACAGGAACTGTGGGCAGTGCGAGAAGTGCATCCGCACATACCTGAACTTCAGGGCTGCTGGGGTCGAGAGCCCTGGGATCTTTGACAAAGTTCCCGACTCGCGGGCCATCCGTAGCCTGAAAGCCGGCTCTCCGCCGCTGCTGAACGAGCTGCGCAGCGTTGCTGATCACGCGGCCAAGAACCGAACTGGTGGCGAATGGCTCTCCAACCTCCGCGTGGCCATCATGATCAACAGCTTCCGTGTCCGGGCAAAGCAGAACAAGAAGCTGCTGAGGTTTGTGCGTAGCCTTACCCGCCGGTGAGGGTTTAGGAAGGAAAACTGCGGGGATCAGGTATCAACCTGATCCCCGCTGTTTTCATCTAGGCCAAGGATCAGGACGACGGCGGAGTGTTCGCTTCGTAAAACACGGTTACAAGCGCCAGGCCCTGAGTCGCAGCGGTCCCCGAGGGCGTGTACGTGGCGATGACGTCCCGGTCCTGCGTCGCTAGTCTCTTACCTAGCCCTACCCCGGCGCTGGCGTGTCTTGGGTATATGTACGAAACGCCCACAGCCCCTACGTTGATGGATGTGGCGTAAGCGTTGTTTACTGCAGAGTGTCCGACCACCATTGTGTTGCTCGTTCCGGCGTTGAACGCCGTGAGAACTTCCACACGGACGGCCGTGATGGAGCCTCGATAGAGGATCCTCCCGATGGTTTTTGTCAGGTTGGTGTAGAGAACGTTGCTTGCCATTGCCGTGACAGTGACTGTATGCCCAGAGCTGGACGTTGAGGGTTCTCCACCGTCAAAGCGCCCACGGGTGCTCGGGTCGACGCGCTGCCCAACTCCGTCCGGGATTACCTTGCCAGACACTACAAAGTCTTCTCCCGCCAGGAGCATGATCCACTCGTTGACGCCAGGGTTGAGCGAGCCGCTTAGGAAGTTGTCGCTTACGGTGAACCGCTTCGGGACATAGCTGCCAACGTTGCCACCGATGTTGAATACGCGGTTCACACCGGCTGCCGTAGTTATCTGGTTGTTGTTGAGGCGAAGACCAGACACGCCACGTTCCGCCACAGCCCCGTTTGACACGCCGAAAACGGCATCCATCGTTCCTAGGGCAAGCATCTTATTGTCGCGGATCCACACGTCTTGGCAGTGCCCAAGGTTCGCGAACACTTTGGTGGAGTCTGAGTAGGCGGCGGGCACTGTTAGGGTGTTGTCCTCAACTTTGATGTTGTGTGACGACTCCACAATACTGATCGGGTTGAAGATCGAAGTGCCGACTCGGTAGGTGCCTGAATTCCGGTGGACTCTGCCATCTGCGCAGCCAAGTGCGAGTTCGCAAAATGTGTAGTACCAGTCTGCTTGGCAGTCTGTGATTTCGAAACGGCACATGGCATTAAGCGTGACGAGACTAGAGAACATTTCGCGGTTCGCGGGCCGGATGTTTGCCATGCGGAATCCATTGCACCCCCCCCCGCCCCAAACGGGGAAGAGTGCGTCCACGTCGAAGCCCTCAATGGCGACGTTTTCAATCATCTCCATGACGGCGTTCTGGCCGTCAACAGGATTGCCCTTCAGTGGGTGAACGGTGGCACCGGTAATCGCATAGGGTGAAGAGTCCGCAAGAGAGAGCGTGTCTCCACTGATCGACAGTACCTTGCTGAAGTAGAGCTGATTGGGGACTTCCACGGCACTTGCAACGTAGTTAGCGACGCTGCGGACTGCTACGAAATCGCCGACTACAACCGTGGAGAAACCGCCGCCGCTGGACGCCGTTACGGTCGTGCTGCCAAGTGCCACATCAGAAATAGCGACACTGCTAAAGATCTTCCCTGCGCCGTTCGGACCGTAGAACCCTGCCCCGTGGATGTAGCCAGAAACGAATGCTCCCTTATCGATGGGGACTGTTGACACAGTGTTGTTGTAGATGACTGCCTTGTCGCCCTTATACCGCACGTTACTGCGGCATCGGATGGAGCGGGAGATCCTGTATGTCTTCCTTGGGAAGTAGATCGTTCCTCCGCCCGCGGATGCTACGAGAGTGCCTAATGCCTCAATCGCTGCCACGTCATCAGTCGTGCCATTGCCGACGACACCATGGTCTAGGACGTTGTAAACAACTTCATCTTGCCCAACTGAGCGCCCCCCGCCGCGTGGCTTTAGGCCATAAGTGGCATTAAGTGCCGTGTCTTGGAGGCGTGCGGGGAGGTTGGCGTCAGCAGCTTTGACAGCCGGGGGAAGGGTGAAATCATCACCAACAGTGACGGTGCGAATAGTCATAAGGTCTCTCCCTGTTTGTGTTTGAAGTCGCGGCCCCGGATCTCTGCCGGGGCCGTGCCGCTAAAAGAAATGCAGGGGGCTCCCTACCGACTAGTACTACAGTCGCGCTTATTTTCGGTGTTGTCGGGGTTCTAATCCGACTTCGGCCCTGGATCCTGTTAATCATGACGGGTGAGCGATGATGTTTGGGTGGCAGAAATCCGGGAATGGGCTCAGGGCCTTGAGGAAATCAGGGATCTGATCGGGCGTGAGTTCGCGCGCACGGAGCCGCAGAACAACGCGGTCAACTACATCCGCGGCCTGCTTTCGGATGAGGAGCGAAAGAACTCCTGGACCTTGTCCGAGCGCGCCGGGCAGGACACCTCGGATGAGATGCAACGGCTGCTCTCGACCACGGACCTGGGACCCTGACGCCGTACGTGATGCCCTGGTCGTGAGAAGGCGTCTGGGCGATGCGAAGAGGATTTTGGCCATTGATGAGACCGGGTTCCTGAAAAAGGGGACCGCCTCGGCAGGAGTGGCCCGCCAGTATTCTGGCACCCCCGGGCGGGTGGAAAACTGCCAGATCGGGGTGTTCCTGACCTATGCCTCACCGGCCGGGCGGACGTCCCTGGACCGGGAACTGTACCTGCCCAAGGCCTGGATCGAGGACCGTGCCCGCTGCAATCGCGCGGGCGTCCCGGAGGAGCGGGTGATGGCCACCAAACCCGCTCTCGCGGCCAAGATGATTGAGCGTGCACTGGATGCCGGCATCCAGGTCGAATGGGCTACCGGGGACGCGGTCTACGGCCAACACGCCGGGCTGCGCCGTCGGCTGGAAGCCCGCGGCCTGCACTACGTCATGGCCGTTACCATGAACCAGCGCGTTATCACCCCGGCTCCCGGTTCATTCGGCACCGAGGACAGGGCCGATGAACTCTTCGCCGCCCTCGACGGACGGGCCTGGCACACCCGGACTGCCGGGACCGGGACCAAGGGCGAACGGCTCTACGCCTGGGCGAGGATCCGCATCAGCGGCCCCGCCGAAACCGGGGAACCCTGGCTGCTGGCCCGCCGCTCCCTGAAAGACCCCACAGACCTGGCGTACTTCATCTGCTTCACGCCCGAGAACGTCACCCTGATCGAATTGGCCACAGTCGCCGGGCCACGCTGGGCCATCGAGGAAACCTTTCAAACCTCCAAGGGCGAAACAGGGCTCGACCACTACCAAGTACGTCAAAACACTGGATGGTACCGGCACGTAACGCACTCCATGTTCGCCCACGCCTTCCTAAGCGTCATACGCTCAAAAAAAGGGGACCCTTACGCGGGCTCCGAGCAACTGGTAAGGCTCTCACTGCCCGAAATCAGGCACCTCATCACACGAATCGCCTGGCACCGACAACCAGACCCCCACCACGTTCTCCACTGTTCGTTCTGGCGACGAAAACACCAACACCGTGCCCAGCAATGCCACTACAAAGTTCGCGGACAGACCCTACAAACGCGGCTGTAGTACCAGGGCGTGTCTCCTAGATCCTGGAGGACTTGTTCGAGATGCTTGATGTCCACTGACGGGCAGTCGATCGTGTTGGCAGACAATGCCGCCATTTCGGAGATTGCCACGGCCATTGGACAGGACAACTTGGCCGCCTATGTCACGGCCAAGGGCTTGGGGAGCTAAGCCTTCCATCCCGGGAGAAATGGCCGGATAAGTGTGCGGGTCAGATGAAGAATCTGTTCTTCGATGTCATTTGATCCAGCCGGTGGCACCATGCTACTCGTTCAAGCCCCGAGGACGCCAAGTCCAACTGGCCCTCCAGTTCTGCCACATCCAAAACATTCTGGTCACTCGTGTAAATGAAATCGTCCTTTGCGTGAACCGAGCTTCGTTCAGTCTGTGCAAGCGTGTAGGCATGCACGGAAGGACGCGTCCAGAAAATTCCGTTGCCGACGATGCGGGCGGGGACACCGGCTGCTGTGGAGTTGGACGGGACGTCCTTGGTTACGACAGCGCGTGCCGCCAGGATGCTGCCCGAACCTACCTTTGCCCCTTTTAGCAGCAAGGTGTCCTCGCCGAGCCACACGTGGTCACCAACCCAAATCGAAGCGCTGGGATTGATTCGCTGGTGGGTCAGCGCGGAATAAACGAGATGAGGATCTGCCGTGCGGAGGACAACGCGCGATGCAAACATGGCGTCGCTCCCGATGATGACGTGTTTACGTTCCGTTGGCAGAAAATGAGCCTCGGCCGTGAATGATGCATCCGGGCCGAGATAGAATACTGATTCTTCAAAAACGGTGGCAATCAGCCGCAAGTATCGTTCTGAGCGGCGTATGTGAATGACTGCGCCGTCGCCTAGGAACCGAAGCCTTGAATTTCGCAACTTGACGCCGTCCTCCACGAACAGAACATTTCCCTTTCCGGCAAACTCCACCGAGGAACGGAGAAACTCTGATTCGGATGACTGATTCCAGTGAACAACGTTGTCCGTGATGGTGGAGATGTCCGCGTAAGAGCGAATAACTTGAGCTTGCCCCAGTCTTCCGGAGCCGGTCCCAGCGGCGTTATCCGACATGTACTGGCACCTCATTCAAGGCTGACGCCTCATCCACCATGGCAACAACACTGGAGGCCTTCCAGTCCACTGCTCCAAAGATCTCCCCCGCCTCGTCAGGAGAGTCCGACCGATGAATCACGATCAACAGATGTTCGGCTTTAGCGGCGATGACTAATCTCAAGGCAAGCAGGTCCGCCATGGCCCAGCCGTCCAGAGGCTCCACGACGGCAACATGTGAAGCTTTATGCTCGCCACGGTCAAGGGTCTCGGACACATCGATTTCGGCATCGCTCACGAAGTGGACCTCCATCGTGTCGCCGTCGATGTCTGCGCCGTAGCTGCGATACCGAAAACGGGCGAAATGGTCACCGTCCAGGACCACATACGTCTCTGGATGCTTCGCATGGAGCCTTAGAGTGGCTGCACTCATTGAATGCTGCCTTTCCTGCTTCGAATCCTGCATCAAGGAACCGGGCAGAGTGCCAGTCCACTGAGTCCCGTTGGCTTCGATCGCTACAACCGCTGAGAGATGCTGGATCGGATCGTAGGCCGGATAGAGCTGTTGCTTTTCCGAAGTGAACTTCAGGAAGTCGTAGGAATGTTCGGACATCGACTGCAGGAATCTGGTCTGGCCCAGCCAACCTTCAACGAACCAGTTGGCGCGGGCAATCTTAGAGCCGGCAGAATCAACCCGAACCTGCACTTGAATGCCGTTCTCTTGGGGGAAAGAACGTACTTCATCGGCACCCATCTCCCGGTGCTGCGGACCGCCCAGGAACCCGCGGATAATGCCTAACATAGCTGGCAAAGCCGCCCGTGCCACGTCAGAGTGGACACCATTGATTCGGTATTTCGTGAGGTTCGGAACGTCTTGGACGAGCTCGATGAGTGAGTGGTTGCTGAGTTCATCGGAGTTCGTGTAGAAGTAGTCGACTCTTCGTCCCTCGGCGAAGTATTCGCGCAGGCTGTCCTCGGGCTGCTGCACGTCGTGGAGTGCACGGTTGCGGAACAGGTTGTCTCGAAAGAACGGCTTGTTGAAGTAATACGGCAAATTCATTTGCGGCACGGCTAGCAGGAGCTGGGCGGCCGGGAAGTCCTTTGCATAGTGGATGGCTATGCTGCCGCCTTTGGAAGCTCCGAAGAACAGCATTTGTGCTGGGTCGATACCGAAGCGAGTCCGCAGTTCCTCGATGGCCTGCCAAACCCGGTGGTACAAAGGCCTGCCAGCGTTGTCCACCATCATGTAGGAGCCTGCGGCAAGGTAGCGGTCCTGAAAACACACCATAAGAGTGTCCTTCAGGTCGGCGTCGGTAATGGCCTTGAGGTAACTGACAGCGTAGGAGATCCGCGAAGTTGAGGGCCCGAAGCCCGGGAAAGTGATGAAGAGCTTTTTGGGATTAGTGGTATTTCCCCGCAGCGAATAGTAGGTGTCCCCGTGCTGTTCCACGCCGTACTGGTGATCGTACTTCAACTGCTGCGGAGTAGTGAAAGCACCGCGTCCAATCTTCAGCTCATACGGTGCGTCAATGTCCAAGGTAAACCGCTTCGGGTCCTTCGACGTGACGATGATGTTGCGATATTCAAGCGGGAAGCCGCGAGCTGGGGGTTCTATCTTGTTCCCATAGACCACTTCGCCGTCCTGGAGCAGCCTGAATCCCCTGCCCTTATGCACTTGCCACTTTGCAATAGTCAGTTTTGCAAAGTAGGTTCCTTGCGGCAGGTTTTCGGACGCCAACCTGCGGATGCTGCCTTCCAAGCCCTTTGCCTTGATGAATCGCCGTGCTGGTGCGTTGGCTGGGGATGCCATCAGTTTGCGGGCGAAGCCTGTGCCAGCCTGGGAGTAGGCAGCATCTACCGCGATACCAGTGATGGTGCGTTTAATGCCTCGGATCTTCCTCATTAGAGACTCAGCATCCTCTCAACGATTTTGGCATTGATTCTTTGGGGGTCCACTCCCTGGAAGAAGCGTTCGCGGCGGGCACTGAATACTTCATTTGGCCGGAGGTATTGCTCTTGGACAATGTGGTTGATCAGGTCTGCATGCTCCTCAAAGACCGGGCCCAAGCCATCATCGCGGTAGTCCACTCGGCCTTCGTAGGGTTGCTCATGGAAGAAGTCCGCTGCGTCCCAGTGGTAATAGGCAATTGGCGTGCCGATGAAGGCGGCATCAAGCACGGCCGAACTGTAGTCCGTGAAGACCATCTCAGCCGACGCAATGGCTTCGCGATAGCTCAAGTCGGTCCTGACAACGTTCTTGGAGAACCTGAATTGGCCGGCTCTCTTTTCCACGTTTGGATGGAGTTTTACGTGGAGAGTCCGGCCAGTTTCTTCAAGGAACGCCAGGAGCTCCGGATCCGCGAGGACGGCGTCGATTGCACGGAAGTACTCCGACTGGGCGAACTGTTCGCTGGACACTTGGTGCAGGTTGAAACGCCACGTTGGCATGAACAGCAAATGCTGTGGCTCATGCGCCGTTCTGGTCAAGGTCTCGAAGCGGGGCAGCCCGGAGTTCAAGGTTTCGACGGGAGCAAGCTTGCCCAGATAGTCGGCTTCGAGTTGCCCGGTGGCCACGAACACATCGAAGTACTTGGAGAGGATCCAATCGGTCATGTCGTTCAACTGGATGCCGTGTTGCAGATACACAAAGCGGGAGTTCGCGAAGGACTTGCCTCGGTATCTGATGTTGTAAATCTGGGACGAAACCACCAGGTCCGAGATGAGGAACTTCTCGTAGAACTCGGTGGTGAAGATCGGGATCAGTTTGAAGCCCTTTGCTTGCAGCCGTTCCCAGTCCGGCGATTTTGGGTTCAAGGCAAAGTACGCCTCCGTGAACTCCTCGTGGTTCACCATGAAATATTCATAGAGGTGCTCAGCATTGTCGTCTGCCTGTAGGGGCCTATCAAAGAAAATCATGGTTGAGGAGGGAGTAATAGGCCGGCTGTAGAAGTCGTAACTGGCAGCCCGTGAATAACCAGGCCGTAGATCTCTCGGCCGATATGACTTCTCGATGACCACAGTGTCCGGGCCGAAGCCTAATTCGTAGAGGGGCGGCTGAGACCCGTCCGTGGGCTGGCCTTCCCTGAAAGACAGATATGAATCACTGTCGCTCAACTGCTTGTAGAGGTGGGTATCGGACTCCGGGTCAGACAGCCAGCGAATCCAGGACGCCTCCACCGGCTGCAGCGGTTCAACGAAGCGAAGCAGCTCGACGAGACGATACGTCCGGACGACGTCCCGGAGATTAGCCAAGCCAACCTGTGTCACCTTTCCAGCCCGTATGCCGCGAAGGAACAACGCTACGTACCGCACCAGGTGAAGACGGACTTCCTTCGAAGCCGCTGGGATCAGTGGGACCAGCCGAGTGACGTCTTGCGCTATTTGCAGGCCAATGGCGGATTTGGTGTCAGATGCGACTGAGAAGCCAGTGGTGAGAGGCTTTACCGTTCCGATAGACCAGTACAGACGGTAACTGAGATACAGGGCTGAGCGGTCGACGTCGCCAATTGCTTCCAACGCATCCCTCAACCGACTGGTGTTGAAAACAACACCGAATACGTCCGTATCTCGGGCGTAGCGATAAGCGTCGTCAATTTTGGTCGCAGCCACATTCTTGGCGATCACGCCTGTGTACAAGACCGGCTCAGCCAGATAGACCGTCCGCGGACGTAAGTACTCCAGCATCGTGGTCATGTAGGTGGGGGCAAGCTGATGCGACGTCCTCATGAACACCACGTATTTGGTTTCGACGGTTTCGCTAAGCCGTGTGATTTCCTCCGTGGTGAGCGGTTCGTCAACCTGGAGTATGGAGAACTGCGCTTCATACCGAAGCCTTGCAGCGATGAGTCTCCGGTACATCACAGACTCCCGGTCAACACCTCCGGGAGCCTCGAGGACGATGGTGACCAGGGGAATTGAGTCGGGCATTTGAGTCCTAGCGAATCGACGGCACGAAAACCCGCGGGCGCAGATCCCTAATGCCTACTTGTAGTTCAGATACACAGTGCGGACTCAGACCGGATCGTGTTGCGGAAAATAGGATTTCTGACCTTGCATAGACCGTGGTCTATCGTGGAAAAGATCCCCAGCTATCAGTTGCCATCCAATCCAAGGAACACATGACGCTCCCCGCTGACCAAGAAACGACTGCGACAGAGCGACCACGTCGTGCCGGGAAGCCTCCCCGGAAGACCGTACGGAATGTTCTTCTCGGCTTCGCGGCGGCGGTGCTAGTGGCTGGCCTTCTTGGCGGCGCGTATGTTTTCAACCTGGCCCAAACCTTCAATGCTGGGACCACCAAGATCGAGTCCGCATTCCCCGATGAGTCCACCCGCCCGCCGAAGACCGCAACCGGGGCGATGAATATCCTGGTGATGGGCAAGGACAAAAACCCAGACTGGGACCTGGATACGGCGAACACCGCAGCGACTGACCAACGCACGGACACGCTGATGCTGGTCCATATTCCTGCCGACCGAAAGAACGTGTTCGCGATTTCCATCATGCGCGATACCTGGGTGACCATCCCGGGTAAGTGTGAGGCCAAGATCAACGCAGCCATGGCCTACGGCGGAGTCGCCCTGACAGTCCAAACTGTTGAGTCGCTTTTCCAGCAGCGCATCGACCACGTGGCAATGGTGGACTTCGAAGGTTTCAAGGGATTGATCGACGCTCTTGGCGGCGTTGAGGTCAACGTAAAAACCCTGTTCTCCCCCCAGCACGCTACCGGGTCACACTTTCAATGCCGGCAAGCAAACCCTAAATGGAACCGAGGCGTTGGCCTTCGTTCGTGAGCGCAAGTCTTTTCCTGACAACGATTACACCCGTGTCAAGAATCAGCAGCTCTTCCTCAAAGCGGTCATCAGCAAGACGATCTCCAAGGACACCCTGCTGAACCCGGTGACGATCAACAACATGGTGGGAGCCATTTCACCGTTCGTGAGCGTGGACAAAGACTTCGACGCCGCCACGGCCGGGAGCCTCGCGTTCCAGTTCAAGGACCTCCGCGAGAGCGACACCGTCATGTTCACCCTGCCCAACCTCGGCGTGGGCACATCGCCGGACGGGCAATCGATCGTGGTTGCAGACATGGCGGCGATTTCAGAGATCGGCGCGGCTATCGGAAGGGACGAGTTGGCCGCCTATGCCACCTCTAGTGAACTCGTGAACTGATTTCATCGACTGGTAAATGGCGACATCAATATGAAGTCAGTTCCCAACCATAGTTCAAAAACACTTCAGCAACATCGAATGCAACACGATCTCAAATCTCATGGGCGGGGCACGGAAACTGCGGCACCCTTTTCCAGTAGTCTAAGATCCATTTCAACCAGTGCCCCTGAATGACGCCGCGGAAAGCTTCCCCAAGAAGCATCAGCGGCTGGTTTTCAATGAAATTCCTTCATCCATCATTCCAGCACCCGGTCTGGCGCGCTTCATCACGAATAGTGAACAGACCAACAGAACTGCCAAGTAGGCCATGGCGGCCAATAACGACCCGCGAAGAACAATTAGAAGATAGAAGGGGAGTATGCATCCAAGTAAGGGAGGTGATGAAGACACCGACAGGATACGTTCGGCCCTCTTGTCAAAAGACCGAAAAAGGTATCCCAGAAAGAACATCCCTACAACCAGCCCGACCCAACCGCCGTTGATGAACAACTCAGACCATATTGGCGCGGACAAGTTGCCGAAGCCGTACCCCTTAAAGTTAGCTAGCAGCGTCCCCGTGTCTATGGGTTTGTCTTGCCAAATAGATCTCGGAATCCAGAAGAACAAAACACCTAGAAGTTGCTTGCCCCAAGGGACCCCATTGGCTTGCACAAATTCAAGTGTGTTGACTAGTTGTGCGAACGCATCGAAGTCACCCCCGGTCATGGATTTCAAAGGGTCCTCAGCCTGCACAGCATTGTCTGTCGAATATCGGAACGCATCCAGCGCAGGGAAAAGCACTACAAGGCCGAATAACGCCGAAGAGGCCATAAGACGGAAACGAAAAACGGTTGCGTAGGCGCCAACCGATGCCACCACAGCAAGAATAACGGTCCCGAATACATATCGAGGGCTGCTAATCGGGTTAACGCTATAAAGTAGAGCAGCTAACAAGACGAGTGGAAGGAAACGAGGTCCCGGCAATCCCTGCTTTCGGTATGATGCCCGAAGTTGCATCTGGGCGAGAAACGCGACCAGCAGCGTCATACTCGTGCCGGCAACGATCACCGCATTCATCGTCTCCTCCGGCCAGATCGATGCACGAACTTTCGCTAGGGCGACCCTGCTTTCCAGAAAGGTTGCCAATCCCATTCGGCTCATGTAGAAGATAGAGAACGAAAGGGCGACAGCCGCCAGAGCATTGGCTCTAAGAGGAGAAATCAAAACTTCGGCACCATCGTTGCTAAAAGTCCTCCGCCCAGCTAGCCAGCTGCCTACGATGAGCGCAAGGCAACCCACCAGGACCACAAGTACGGCCGTTCCTACGTAATCAGCACTTATTCCGGGGGTTGTTCCTGGCCAGAAATCCATTCGTGACTGCACAAAGGGCGCAACGCCCATGAAGACGTACGTAAAGAGCCAGAAAATCATCTCATAAAGTCGCCGTGTAGAGGATCCTAGGATCCACGCAAATCGGAAGCCGGCCAAGACGATTATCGCCGTAAAAAGTGACGCATCACTTTGGCTGCTGCTAGATTCCGTCAGTGCAAATAAGAGCATTGGTGAGAGAAAGCAAAGTCCGAGCACACCAAAGGTTAATACTATAGGTCCGCTCAAACGCGCCTGCTTCCGGTCAAGCATTCGACTCCTCAAGCCTCGCCGAAGTACTCTGGGAGAGTGCTCAGCGTTGTACAATAAAAGAATTTTCGGGGCGGAATGATGTAGTACCTTACCGGAATCAAATCTAGCGCGAGCGAGGCAACACTTTCGCAGGGCGAGGAGCATCCCCTGCTTGAGTGCCATTCAAGCGGCCACTGGCATCAGCAGCATTGCTACGACTACCGGCGGCTGAACTCACTTGGGCGTCCTTACGGTTGTAGTAGCTGTAGGCGTATGCATCCGGACCCTTAATAGGTAGCCGGTTTAGGACAATCCCTAACAAATTCGCCTGAACAAGTTCCAAGGCAACTAGCGATTTTTGCAGGTCTTGTGACTTCGTCTGCTGCGCCGCAACTACCATAACAACACCGCCGACGTGCTGAGCTAGGACCGCGGCATCTGTCACCGGAAGAAGTGGCGGAGCGTCAATAACAACCGTGTCGAACGCATGTTCAAGCCTAACAACAAGAGCCTTCATCTCTTCGGATCCGAGAAGTTCACTCGGGTTCGGGGGAATTTGGCCAGATGAAAGCACAAAGAGATTGTCCTCTCCCCAAGGCTGGAGCAAGTCGTTGACGTCAGCTTCACCAATCAGTGCAGTCGTCAGGCCGGCATTTCGATCTAGCCCGAGGTACTCATTCACTGTTGGACGGCGGAGGTCAGCGTCAATCAAACAAACCGCTTGGCCAGCCTGGGCCAGCGCAATTGCAAGATTAGTTGCTGTGGTGCTCTTTCCCTCCGAGGGAAGTGAAGACGTGACAAGAACAGTCTTCGCACGGCCGGCAACATTTGCGAACTGTAGATTCGTTCGAAGTTGACGGAAGGACTCTGCACGAGGGCTTTGGGCAGGCGTTTGAGTCAAAAGCGGCTTCCGTGTTGCATCCGCATCAAAAGCGATGCCACCAAGTAGAGGTGAGTCGGACACTCGTCGCAAATCGGTCTCGCCTCGTATACGACTGTCGAGAGTGCCACGGAGTATCGCGGCGCCTATTCCGAGGGCAAGTCCAGCAATGAGACCAAAGAGAATATTGAGCCTGGTGTTAGGCGCCGATGGTGACGTGGGCGCCTCGGCGGGACTAATTATAGAGAGGCTGACGGGAGATGTGCCCCCCGCCTTGGGGCGTTCCAGCGTGTCTACGGCCTGAACAAGACTGTTGGCAACCGCCTGGGCAATTGCGGCGGCCTGCACTGGAGAGCCGTCACTCGCCGAGACGTTGATGAGCACCGTATTAAGTTCGGTACTCGCCTTTACGCGTCCAGCTAATTCATTGGCATCGATCTCCAACCCCAGGGCATCAATTGCTGGTTGAAGTACGATGGGGCTCGTTACTGTCTTTACGTATGATTGAACCCTTGCTTGACTAAACGTATTTCCCTGCTGCAACTCAGAAACGCTACCGGAACCCTGAATAGCGACGAAGAGCTTGGCCTCCGAGGTATAGGTAGGCTTCACCAACAGGGCGGACGCGCCGCCCACTAAGAGCCCAGACATCGTAAGTGCCAGGATCAGTATCCAGTTCCGGCGGAGTATCCGACCATAGTCACGTAAATCCAACGTGGCATCCCCCTACGTCATTCCCGGGCTGGCTTGCGAGCTCGCCACCAGAACGGCGGTATCAAGTACTTGTCTCAGATATTGTAACGGCTGAGGAGAACAGCCGTCGTTCATGACCCTTTGGGGTCACTGGAACTGATTCGAAGAAGTAGGCCGAGTACACTTGCGGAGCTAATCCAGGCATAAGCCGCTCGTCGCGGGGATGGCTCGATACGTATAATGAGCCGTCCCTGCGCTCCTCCCCTCGCTGGTTGAGTCCAAGCTACCATCGGGGCGGTTTTTGACTGTTGCCCGCGCTTTCATGGTGCCATTGAAGTCGGCCCCAAATCGGCTGGTGAGCCAATAGGAGTGACGCCGATTCCGGAGTGGGTCGATAAAGAATGCGAACTTCAACTAGGCGTCAACTCGTATTTAGTATTTACAAATGAACAGCAAAAATAAGTTGAATTGCGTAGGCCAAGATACCTCAAATCGATTTGTTTGAGAAATCATCGGTAGCGCCGGATTGCTCTGAACCTTGATATGCATCAATGAGCTGAATCAGCGATGACTTAGAATCAACTTTGCGAATAAAGAAGGCGCCATTCTTTTGCGCTGCGCAGAGATCCTCAACCGTTGCAGCCCCAAACATGGCAGGCCTTAAGTAATGCAGGTTGGGAAGAGCCGAAATGTCATCGCCCAATAGCAACTCGGGACCACCGGCTTGAGTGTCCGAGGCCCAGCGGGAATTATGTATAAACGACTGTATTGCCATTTCATCTGGGGCAAAAGAGTTGCGAAATATGGCATATATAGGTAAGTCGAGCGAGGCCAATGCCTCTTCCAAACATCCTACTGTTAGGGCCATCCATTGCGAACCGGCCACAACCTCAAGAGTCGTACGTCGACGAGGTGCCATTCCCGTCACTTGTTTCACCAAGAAGCGGAGTAGGCGCCTCACTGAAGCAGGGAGGCGAATTGGAAAATTCAAATCGAACCAATGCCGCAGTTCATAGCGATCCGTGTGCCATCCGGCTTTACTTTTAAGTCGATATGCACGCGCGAACTGTCGACGCGGGCTTGATGCAAGAAATGTGGCTAGCTCTTCAACCTGACGGACGGGGTAACAGTGTCCAGACAGGAATACAACGTGATCTTCGGGGTCCCCACTCTTGATTGCAGCGGTACCGCAGGATCGCATTGCATCGACCACAGAATAGCCTCCCCAATGCACGTCATATCTCTCCCTTACAAAGGTGACATTCTTTGGCATCGTTCCATCAGCCGACCTGAGGTAAGACTCCATATCCACCGCCTTGTCTAGATGGACCCACACCGGATTGGGCGAAAGCTTTTGACACAAGAGTCGGAGCATCGGAGCATCATCATGGGCAAGTACTACGAAACGGATTGCCATTATGGCCACCTTCAGCGATTAATATTTTGCATTATCAACTGTCGTTACATTAACTGAGGCTTTACTATATATAGCCATGAGCTGCTGATACACGGCAGATATTGAAAACTTATCTTGCACCAAACGTCGGGCTTGAATGCCTAATCTCGCCCGCAGTTTAGGATCGTCAATAAGCATCTTTAAGGGCTCGACCAATGCCCCCTCATTCTCGGCAATAACGATTCCAGCTCCGTACTCCTTCACATATGGAGCTAATCCGTTCGACTGGGTGATAATGACAGGTAGACCTAGTGCCATTGCTTCAAGTACAGACATAGGAAACGGCTCATCCACTGACGGAAGTACGTAGACTGCAGCCGTCCTCATACGGTCCAAGGTCTTTTCTGGCCCAACCGCGCCTTCCCAAGTCACGTTCGACGCAGCTGGCAGCGAGTCAATAAAAGCTTGGACGGCCCCGCCTTCGCCCTCGTCTGGACCCACCAAGGAGAAGTGGACCTTATTTTCCACATTCCCGAGTTCTCGTGCTGCCTTCAAAAACTCCAAAGGCCTCTTGCGAGGATGCAAACGGGCAAGGTAAAGAACATCGACGAGATCGAGTTCACGATTGACGTCCGTTGGAATCGGCACGCCGTTCGGCAATCGAGTTAATTTTTCGGCAGGTATTTTAAATAATCTAGAAAGTGATGCCTGCTCTCTGGACGTCAGATACAGCACGCTGCAGGCCCCTACGACAACTGCACTAGACAGCGAGAGGTCCAGTAGACGAGCCAAACGCCGGTTGGACTCGTCGATCATCCCATGGGTTTGCACGACATATGGAACACGGGTCAGTAGAGCCAATACTGCTGCTGGCAGCGTCACAAGATCCCTGGCCAAATGAACGTGGACTACGTCATAGGAGCGGATACGGCTCATCAGATGTCGCAACATGGACGGCGACATCAGTCCGGCAAAGCCAGTACCAGGAACTACCCGCCTGACACGGAATAGCCTGATTTGAACTCCGTCAACGCTGTCGGGAAGGTCGTCGAAACCCGACGCTCCCGCTACAAAATCAACTATGTGGCCGGCCGCCCTCAGTTCGCGCACATGATTCAATGCCACACGCAGTGGTCCACCGTAAGCGTTATCGGGGGTCAACAGTGTGACCACTTGAAGAATCCTCATAACTTACTTTCCACCAAGGCCACTGTTTTCGAACCTCGATCCCTGTAGTGTCAAGGGATTGCCTGCCCAAATGGTGTTGGACGGGATATCACCTTTCACAACTGAACTCGGTCCAATGACGGCGGATATCCCTATTCGGCTTCCGCCGAGAACAACACATCTGGACGTTACCCATGCTCCAGCGGCAACTTCGATCGGTCTTGTAATCAAAGCCATGTCCTTACGGTGCGCATGACTGCCGGTTGTCAGAAAACAATCCTGCGATATCACGGCATTTTCACCAATGCAAATCAAGTCTTGATTGTGAATCCAAACGCCTTCTCCGATCCAGGCATCATGCCCAACTTTCAGTTTCCAAGGAAAGGCAACACGTGTTCTTGGGCGAAACACCACACCATCTCCAATCTCGGCTCCGAAGGCCCGGAGTACTGACGTACGAAGCTTCGAACTGGGCTGCCACGAGTTTGTAACAAAGAGACGTTCGGCAATAGCCCACAGATACATGAAGACGGCGGGTTTATCCCAAGTCATCCGTTCACCTGGCGCTTGCGCCAACGCAATTACGGGCACCCCGTCGACAAATTCACTATTAGGAACGCGGATTGATTGATCTGCGCGTGGCACATTCTTGTGAATAGGCGACTGATCAATTGGTTTTTTCATTATCAGGTAGCCTCCGGGGATGATCCTCTAATGGCAAATGTATTAGATGTAATTACTACGGCATGACCACAACAAAGTGCCAAAAACACGCCATGCATGCCCAGTGAGAGACTCATTGGGATCACAAGTAGCAGGCCGATGACTGAGCCAATCAGTCCGTTATGGAAGAGCTTCCTTGTCATATCGAGGGACACCAAAACGACCTGGCCAACGACCGAAGAGAATATTGACATGGCAAAAGTTAGGCCAAACAGGATGGCAGCCCAACGATCTGGATTTACTTGTCCCGCACTTAACCAATTGACTAAAGGCGAAACCCATATCGCCAGGGCTGCCCCGATGACTGCGGATGTAAACAACGAGCCGACTACAGTGGCACGTGCCCGGCTGCGAAGAACGGAGAGATCTCTGTGTGGCACCCAACCCCGAAGCGCGTCAATTAGGGGAGATGCGGCCGTAAAAAGCTGCTTGGTAAGGCGGTCCATAACGGCATAGGGTCCCACCGCTATAGGCGCAGTATATCCAAGCATAAGAAGCGGGCCGCTACTATAAATGGCTGAAACTGTCGCGGCGGCCATACCAAACCGGTGAGTGAGCAAGTTATGCTTAATGCTCTTCACAGGTGGATGTTCAAGATCCGAATATGGTTCGATATATTTTCGGATCCACAACGAACATAGGATAACACCCCCCACGGCGCCGCATATTTGCCCGATCAGAGCCATCGCCATATTGTTGAACTCAAACATTAGGAAAACCCCCAGGATTAGTCCAATAATCCGCGGAAAAGTTTCCCAGTATAGCAATATGAACGGTTTCCTCTTTCCGATCAGAAACCAATTAAGCCGCAGGCCTAATAATCCGGTTGATATGATGCCCAGTATTGAATACTGATTTGCACCATTTGGTACTAGAAAATAGCAGCCCAAGCATGCAAGAACTAACGTTGGACCAAGGATAACTAGCCGAGTCCGCCATGATTCAGCAACAATAGTAACGTACTCCTGCGGCGACGCCCGAGCAATTATTGCGGGTCCTGACAAAGCCCAACCGTAGCCTATTATGATTGTTGCCATCACTCCGATTGATTGGCCAACGGCTGCAGAGGCCCAAGACATGACGCCTCCGACAGACATCATCATCGGGATTGCAACTATTGTTGCTATGCCAGTCAGCCCTACGTTTAGCGCGTAGCCAACGACAACGACCGGACCACGACCTCTACGCCTTCGCAACCGCTTTCGCTTCAGCGGCGCTGTGGTGGTTGGAGTCTCTTCAGCCATGTGGCCCCCAGTCACGAATGTGCTTCTCGCAATTCAGCAGCTAGAAGTTCTTTTGCCTTTGCTGCCGCTTCAGACAGTGTGTCAACCATATATACATCTGGAAACGACTGGATGTAATCGCTAAAGATTGCCGAGATCTTCCCATTTGCGTTATCCATGGCGATCGTGGGAATCCCCATCAGGGCTCCCAAAAACATGCCATGCAGTCGATCAGTAACGAGTATCCGACCACGTGAGAGAGTCCTCCTGGCGCCTCGAAGGTTCAGGTGCGCCGCGCGCCCGTAAGACCATTGGATCGAACCTTGGAGCCTATTGCGCAGGGGCGTCACAACCCTAGCGATGTTCTCTGGCATACGATAGACCGCCCAGAGACATTGATCCACAGTATTTAGAGTCCAGTCAGTAACTTCGTGTTGTATATCGGAGAATACATTCTGCGAGCGATCGGTTATTGACTCCGCATCATTGCGCAAAAGCAACAAGACATCGCAGTCGGGTGCCTGCGATCGGTCAAGGAAACCCAGCCCAAGAGCTAGATCAGGACAGTAGACGTGCCTAGACGTCGGAAACCAGTCCGCGGCCCTGTGCAAGTCTTTGGACTGCCGGAACATCAGCGTAAGATCGCTATGTTTGTTGAGAATTTGCTGTGCTCGCTCCAGCCCTTCAGTGGTTTCAAAGTCTAGGCTCTGGGGCAATTGGATGATCTGACGGTCAGGGAATTCAGTAACCACTAGTTCCCTGAATGCCTGATGCTCATGCCATCGATCGCCAAAGTTGCCCCCTCCTGTTATGAGGATGGGTCCCTCCGGAAGCCTGCGCCGAAGATCTGACGGATCAAAGCAGAACACATCCGCCATGTACTCGACCCTTACACCCAGTTGCTGGAGGTAGGCCATGGCACCGAGCCAAATGAACGAATCACCGGCATTCTGATGTCTGGGGAAGTCCAGGAGAGCGACACGCGAACCTGGCGGCAACAAACTTCCAAGCGTATTACGTGCTTCGTCCTGCAGAGAGATCAACGGGTTCATGGTTGCCATGTTAGGGCGTTCTTGGCGCTCGGTTGAATCTGTTGAGCTGTTGTTCGGTGCAGACTAACTTAAGTTCCATCTCTGTGCAGTCAAGCAGCTAGTATTGGCCCGTGACTCACTCATCACTGCGCATCACCATACTTGGTCTAAATTACGCCCCCGAACCAACGGGCAATGCCCCGTATACAACTAGCCTCGCAGAAGGACTGGTCGCCGCCGGGCACAGCGTTCAGGTGATAACCGGTTATCCACACTATCCCAACTGGCAACGCGATCCAGAATACACGGGATGGAAGCGCATAGAGGTCATAAATGGCGTGACTGTCAAACGGCTTCGACACTACGTTCCCCGTAAGCCTTCCCTGGTTAACAGGATGCATATGGAGCTTAGTTTTGGTCTCCGCCTCATGTTCGCGCGATGGGGAAAACCAGATGCAGTGCTTGTTGTAAGCCCCGCCCTTTTTTCGAGTGGGATGGCGATTGCCCGGGCGAAACTTCGGCCAAGCCGCCCTGCCGTAGGCCTCTGGGTTCAGGATATATATAGCAGGGGCATCGTTGAGACTCGGTCGGGAGGTGGCCTTGTCGCTACCCTCATGGGCAAGTTCGAATCGGCAATACTTAAGGGTGCCGACGGCGTCACGGCCATCCACGACCGGTTCCGACAGTACATGGTGGAGTCCCTTGCGGTAGCTCCGGACCGCATACGAGTTATCAGAAACTGGACGCACTTGCCCGCTGCCCCAAAGACTGGCCAGGCAGAAATGAGAGCCAGGCTGAACTGGGCGCCCGACGACATTGTCGTTCTGCATGCAGGCAACATGGGAAAAAAGCAGGGCCTGGAGAACGTAATCGACGCCGCACGCATAGCGGAAGCCCGAGACAGCCAAGTCCGGTTCGTCTTAATGGGCGACGGAAACCAGCGCCCACGGCTTGAGGAGATGGCGGCTGGCCTGCGCCGGATCGACTTTGTGGACCCACTTCCTGACGGCGACTTCCAGATAGCCTTGTCCGCCGCAGATTTCCTTCTGGTCAACGAGCTTCCCGGTGTCAAAGACATGGCGGTTCCCAGTAAATTGACGTCGTACTTCAACGCCGGCGTCCCTGTGATCGCGGCAACCGATGACGGAAGCGTGACGGCAGCGGAAATTGCTTCGTCCGGCGGGGGCGTGCGCGTTGATGCGGCAAACCCCACGCTTCTGGTAGATGAGATCGAACAGCTCGCTTTGAAACCTATTCAGGCGCAAGAGCTTGCAGCAAACGGGCTGAGGTTCCGAGCTGTCACATTATCTGAAAATATTGCCATCGCCGACTATGATGAGTTCCTGTCGACGATAGTTTCGGCCCGGAGCCGGTAGGCCCGCCAAATGTCGTAATCGAAAATTCTCTAGTGGGGGCATCCATGGTAAAACGTGCACTAATTACGGGTATTACAGGTCAGGATGGTTCTTACCTGGCTGAGCTACTTCTTCAGAAGGGCTACGAAGTGCATGGCCTGATCAGGCGGGCTTCAACTTTCAACACGGCACGGATTGACCACCTTTATGTAGACCCTCATGACGCCGGTGCGAAACTATTTTT
Organism: Paenarthrobacter sp. 10L412; assembly: GCF_056395565.1. Classification (NCBI taxonomy): domain Bacteria; kingdom Bacillati; phylum Actinomycetota; class Actinomycetes; order Micrococcales; family Micrococcaceae; genus Paenarthrobacter; species Paenarthrobacter sp. 10L412. The sequence goes on from NZ_JBFTJT010000006.1 coordinate 358,069, forward strand.
GCACTATGGTGACTTGAGTGACGGCGCTCGCCTCGTAACATTGCTCGCTGAGATCAAGCCACACGAGGTCTACAACCTTGCGGCACAGTCCCATGTAAGAGTTTCATTCGATGAACCGGAACACACAGGTGATACAACGGGAATTGGGTCCATTAGGCTCCTCGAAGCAGTTCGAATGTCCGGAATAGAGACCAAGTTCTACCAGGCTTCTTCATCTGAAATGTTCGGAGCCACTCCTCCTCCCCAAAACGAGGAAACTCCGTTCTACCCACGATCGCCCTATGGCGCAGCTAAGGTCTACAGCTACTGGGTTACAAAGAACTACCGCGAGGCGTATGGAATGTTCGCTGTCAACGGCATTCTCTTCAACCACGAATCACCACGTCGCGGCGAAACGTTCGTTACCCGCAAAATCACACGGGCGGTTGCTGCCATTAAGGCCGGACGTCAGGATTTCCTCTACATGGGCAACCTCGACGCTGTCCGCGATTGGGGCTACGCAGCCGAATATGTCGAAGGCATGTGGCGCATGCTGCAAGTGGATGAGCCGGACGATTTTGTGCTCGCAACCGGAGGTAACTACACAGTGCGTGACTTCCTACAGATTGCTTTTGAACACGCTGGCCTGGATTGGGAACAGCACGTGCGTTTTGACGAACGCTATCTGCGGCCGACAGAGGTAGACGCGTTGGTCGGAGACGCTTCGAAAGCCCATGAGAAACTCGGGTGGAAGGCCACCGTTGAGACGCCCGAGTTGGCTCGAATCATGGTCGATGCCGATATCGAAGCTCTGAAGCATGCTGGCAACCACTGGATCGACAGTGTCGACCTTGAGAGCTGGAAAAACTAATGACCGTATCCACTGCATTTCAGGCTGGTCCATTGGATCGCGATGCGACCTTCTACGTGGCGGGCCACAAGGGCTTAGTGGGCTCCGCTATTTGGCGGAAGCTGAAGTCCGCAGGGTTCGCAAGCTTGATCGGTCGGACCTCGTCAGAGCTGGACTTGAAGAGCCGGGAAGCTGTCTTTTCCTTTTTCGCTGAAACAAAACCCAACTATGTCGTTTTGGCAGCAGCGAAGGTAGGCGGGATATTAGCTAACAACACGTATCCCGTCGACTTCCTGAGTGAAAACTTACAGATACAGCTAAATGTATTGGATGCCGCTCGAGAAAACGGTGTTGAGCGTGTACTGTTTCTTGGTTCGTCCTGTATCTACCCCAAGTATGCTGAACAACCCATCCGAGAAGATTCACTTCTCACCGGCCATCTGGAACCGACGAACGACTCATACGCAATCGCAAAAATCGCCGGCATCATGCATGTACAGGCAGTACGGCGCCAGTACGGGTTGCCTTGGATATCTGCAATGCCGACAAACCTGTATGGCCCCGGTGACAATTTCTCCACGACTGGTTCGCATGTGCTTCCTGCGCTTATCCGCCGTTTCGATGAGGCAGCTGCCTCCGGAGCAGCAGTGGTAACCAACTGGGGTTCCGGTTCGCCCCGTCGGGAGTTCCTGCACGTCGATGACCTAGCCTCAGCGTGCCTTCATCTGATGGAGAATTACGACGGTTCCGAGCATGTGAATGTCGGTACAGGGGTGGACGTGACGATTAAAGAGTTGGCTGAGATCGTGGCTGAAGCCGTCGGATATGAGGGCAGCATTGAATGGGATACATCGAAACCAGATGGAACGCCCCAAAAACTTCTCGACGTTTCAAATCTAACAGCGGCTGGCTGGACGGCATCCATCGGTCTGGAAGACGGTATCCGTTCAACGGTTGATTGGTACCGATCGAACTATTCACAAATTCGTAGCTAATCTTCAAAAGATTTCGCCGTTCGTAAAGCAAATGGGGGGCTCCTTGAGTCGTGACAAGGATTGGCAGGTACGGGCGTCCCGCAGACTCCGAGTCGCGGATGCTTTCGTCATTGGGTGGGCCGTCGTTGGCGCATACATTATTCGATTTGGCGTTGAGCCAGATTTTGTGATTTCAGGTGAGGAGCCCAACTACGTGTGGGTGTCCGCGGCTCTGGCTGTCGTCTGGTGGTTCATGCTCGGTGCCTGGAACAGCCGACAAAGTCGTATCTTGGGCGCCGGACCTGACGAATATAAGAGAGTAGCCGCTGCCTCGCTCTGGCTCTTTGGACTGGTCGCAATCTTCTCTTACGTCTTCAGGATCGAGACTGCCCGAGGCTATGTGGGAATTGCTTTGCCCGTCGGATTGGCAGGGTTACTACTAGCACGGTGGTTGCTCCGCCAGCACCTCAGCGTCGCCAGACAAAAGGGCAACAGTATGTCCCGGCTACTGCTACTGGGTGGCCCAAGCGCGGTCGCGCATCTTGCATCTTCGCTTCACAGTGCCAAGCATTCAGGCTACCTGCCGGTCGCCGCCTACACTCCTGGTGACGGAGGGGCGCCGCGCCTTGAACCCGATTCCGGGCTCCCAATTCTCGGCCACAAGACCGATATGGAGTCGGTATTGGCGGCAATCGACAGCTGCCAAGCGGACGCCGTGGCTGTTTCGGCGGGCGTTCAGCTTCATCCCCAAACCATTCGGCATTTAGGCTGGGAATTAGCTGCTCGAAACGTGGGACTTATCATGGCTCCTGCCCTGACGGATATTGCCGGCCCCAGGATACATACACAGCAGGTGGCCGGCCTTCCTCTCATCCACGTGACGACTCCTACGCTCGAAGGCGGCCAGAGGGTAGCGAAACGTCTTTTCGATATCGCGGTGTCGGGTTTTCTCATTATCCTGGCTTTTCCCTTGATGCTGTTGCTGGCGGTTTTGGTAAAACTGGATAGCCGCGGACCAGTGCTGTTCAAGCAGGATCGTGTGGGCATTGAGGGAGAGCATTTCCAGATGTTGAAATTCCGCTCAATGGTTCTGGACGCCGAGGCGCGCTTGGTCGAGCTCGAGCATCGAAACGAGGGCAACGGACTCTTGTTTAAAATCAAGGATGACCCACGCATCACGCGTGTAGGACGTATTCTTCGCAAATACAGCCTCGACGAACTGCCTCAGCTGTTCAATATATTTTCCGGTGCAATGAGTCTTGTCGGGCCTCGACCACCCCTACCCCGCGAGGTCGAAGCCTACGAGCAAGATGTCCGGCGACGGCTACTTGTCAAGCCCGGACTGACCGGCCTGTGGCAAGTAAGCGGCCGCTCCAACCTATCCTGGCAGGATTCTGTCCGGCTTGACCTCTACTATGTAGAAAACTGGTCACTGGCCGGCGATCTGGTTATCATCCTGCGAACTGTGAGGGCCGTGTTTCATAACACGGGCGCCTACTGATCGACGGAACTAACTTGAACATTGAAAAGAGAGTTGTAGCGGCGATGTCACCGAAATCTACTCGTGCCCGACGGAGAAACCGAAAGCGACTAGCACTGGCCGCAATCTGGACAACTGTATTTGCCTTGCTCCTCTTGGGAGCTAGCGCTTGGTTAGGGTTTAGGGCTACAACGGCTCAGTCCGAGTTGGAGGCCGCAACGGCGCTGCTTCCGACGCTCAAGTCTCAAATAGGCGCTAATGATGCGGCTGGTGCATCGCTAACGGTCGAAGCGTTGGTCCGGCACACTGGCGCAGCCCGCGATGCAGCAAGTGACCCCCTTTGGAAAGCGTCCGCGGCCTTACCCTGGCTGGGCGCCAACATGCAGGCGGCGAGTGAAGTGGCAACATCAGCAGACGACGTCGCACGACTGGGGGCCGTGCCACTGGTGAAGGCGTTTCAGTCGCTTGACTGGAAGACGCTGACTCCGGGTTCCAACGGTATGGACCTCTCCTCGTTACAAGCGGCGGCGCCCCAGGTTGAAGCTGCCGCCCATGCGGTTCGAGAATCTGCACAGCGTCTCAACAATATTCCGACAGGAGAGCTCCTTCCGCAGGTTTCAAAACCTCTTCAGGAGGCCCGGAATAAGTTGACCGCCCTCGAGCAGGACTTGAATTCAGCAGCCGACGCCGCGAGCCTAGCACCGGACATGCTGGGGGCCGACCGCTCTCGTCGCTACCTGCTGCTCATGCAAAACAATGCCGAGTCCCGTGCAACGGGTGGAATTCCAGGTGCGCTGGCGGTTCTCACCGTGGACAAAGGCAATCTGACACTAGGGTCTCAAACCAGCGCAACCGCGCTTGGCACCTTCGTACCGCCCATATCTATTGATGCTGAGCAGCAGGCAATTTACTCTGCTCGAGTCGGAAAATTCATGCAGGACGTCAACCTAACCCCTGACTACCCCACCACTGCCAAGACGGCACAAGCAATGTGGGAAAAGAGCACAGGCGAGCGGCTAGATGGCGTCCTATCATTGGATCCCGTTGCTCTGAGCTATATCTTGGAGGCAACGGGCCCAGTTAAGATCTCCGATCCCGTAGTTCGGCAGATCGGACGGAACCTGCCGGCCCAACTCGATGCTAACAACGTTGTTAAAACGTTGCTGTCAGATGCTTATGGCAAGATCGACAGACCTGAACTCCAGGATGTCTACTTTGCCGGGGCGGCCAAGGAGATTTTTTCCGCCGTCTCCTCTGGAAAGTCCGATCCCAAAAAGCTTATGGATGCCTTCGCCAGAGGTACTAAAGACCGCCGAATCCTTTTGTGGTCTGCCTCAACTGATGAGCAAGCCACTATCGCCAAGTATGGACTTGGAGGCACCGTGTCCGGATATGCCGTGTCACCGGCTCAGTTCGGGGTTTACTTCAATGACGGCACCGGCGCTAAAATGGACTATTGGGTGAAGCGGACCGTTCAAATAGCCAAAGATTGCACAAGGGATGGATACCGCGAAGTGGTTGTCCGCGTCACTAGCACCAACACTGCCCCTTCCAATGCCGCAACATCCCTGCCAACTTATGTGACGGGCGATGGCGTCTACGGTGTTCCGGTGGGTGCCGTCAAGACGAACTTGGTCGCGTACGGCCCCGTTCAATCCAATATTGACATTGTAGTCAAGGATGGTGAAAAAATCCCCTTCGCTGCCCAGCGCCACGGTCAGAGGGCGGTGGGAACCGCCACAATTCAGCTGGCTCCGGGTCAAAGTAGCAGCGTCGACTTCAATTTCGGCCACATCGTCCAGCATGCAGAGCCCCAAATAGTTGTCACGCCTACAACGCAACCAGTCAAGGATGTCATCAAGGTCGGAGCTTCGGCGTCGTGTGAATAGGACAAGACGAGTTCGTTAATCCTTTGTAACGCGTTTGGATTTTCTTTGCTGCGAGTACCACTAAAATGGTAAGTTCTACTTGGGCAACACATGAGATTTCGCCTTAGGGTCGCTCAGGACCTCGGAAATCTCCAACACACACGTGGTACTAAATCGGGTCTCAGGGGGACACACATGAAGAAATCTCTTGCAGCGCTTACGCTCGCAGGTTCCATCGCACTTGTCGGCGCAGTTCCAGCCGTCGCAACTAACTACCCAGCACCGAACTCCAGCGTTGCAGTTTCCGACGCATCGGTGGCACCGGGAGAAGCATTTACTTTTAGTGGCACTGGTTTTACTCCGGGTGAAGGTATTACTATCACCGTCACGCCGACCGGCACGCCGGCAGCTAGCGGCGGCAGCGTATCTGCCGGTAGCCTGTCCGTCTCAGGTCGCATTCCGCTGGCACCTTCAACTTTGGGCGCTGTAGCTGACGCAAACGGTGCTTTTGCAACGCCGATCGTTATTGACACTCCGGGTGCATACGCCTTGACTGCTACCGGCAACACGTCGGGCCACACGGTTGGTCCTGTCACCGTGGTGGTCGGGGGCACCGCCCTTTCCAACACCGGCGGCAACTCCGGCACGGGAACGGGTCTGGCGAACACTGGCGGTGTTCCGCTGGCAAACACTGGCGCTGACTCCAGTCTGATCCTTTGGTCTCTCGTGGGCGCAGGTGCGTTGGCAGCCGGTACCGCATCCGTGGTGGTCGCCCGCCGCCGCGCCAAGAACACTGAGGCTGCTGCCTAAGGCACCACGCTTCAAAACCAGGGTGGCTTGTCGACGGAGATTGTTTCGTCGACAGCCACCCTTTTCTATCTTCACGTTCCTGATCCAAGACCTTCTGTGGTATTCATATGATCATGGGGCGACATTGGCGTAGGCGACGGTGGCATTGCGAGCTACGTTTGCCGGCGTACCGGGTACCGACACTGCCCCAAGGATTTCCCCAATACGTTCTCTTGGCACTGCTGACAGTTGCCGCCGCTAGCGTCAGCGCTTGGGCACTTATCCGTACTTCCTGAGGTGCAATTGAAAAACACACTCCCCTGGCGGATAGCTTTGGTTGCATATTTGGGGGGCTTGGCTGTTGTTGGTTTTTGGCCTTCTCCAGTGGACCAACCTATCCAAGGTACGCTCGCGACTTTGCTGAATTTTCTGCATCGGCACGGCGTACCGTCTTGGTTCGACTACCACGTGGTGGAATCCTCGGCAAACGTAGTTATGTTCATTCCCCTCGGAATCTTTGCCGCTATGGCCTTCCCAACACGAGCCTGGTGGGTCATCGCTGGGCTTGGAATCATAGTCTCCACATGCATGGAGCTCGGGCAATTACTATTCATTACAGCCCGTTTTTCAAGCGTGGTTGACGTTGTCATGAACACACTTGGGACTGTCATTGGCACGGCAGCAGTGGTGTTGGTTGCCCGGAGGAGCCGCAGAAGATTCGCCTAGTCTCAGGCAATTCCTAACCGATGAAGCCCTTCATCCAAGTCTTCAAATCCTCACCGAATTCAGGGCGCTCGGAGGCCAAAGTGATCACAGCTTTCAGGTAGCTGAGCTTGTCGCCTGTATCGTAGCGTCGACCGCGGAAGACTACGCCGTAGACACCTGAGCCCTCGCCCTCCCCTGCGGCGAGAGTTTGCAGGGCGTCGGTCAGCTGAATCTCTCCGCCACGGCCGGGCCCAGTGTTCTCCAAGACGTCGAAGACAGCCGGGTGCAGGACATAGCGTCCAATAATCGCCAAGTTGGACGGTGCATCTTCCACCGTGGGCTTCTCAACCAGCTTATTCACCCGGACGTACCCTTCACCCTCAATGGACGAGATGTCCGCACAGCCGTAGGCGCTGATCTGTGATGGCTCTACCTCGATCAGAGCGACGACTGAGCCACCGGTCTTGTGCTGGACTTCCATCATTGTGGTCAGGAGTTCGTCGCGTTCATCGATAAGATCATCTCCCAACAGAACCGCAAACGGTTCATCGCCGACGTGCTGGCGGGCGCAAAGCACAGCATGACCCAGGCCCTTTGGTTCACCTTGGCGAACGTAGTGGATAGGCCCAAGCGCCGATGCGTGTTGGACGGCGTCCAAGCGCGCCTGGTCGCCCTTAAGCTCCAAGGACCGTTCAAGTGCCGGAGTCCTGTCGAAATGGTCTTCCAGCGCCCGTTTGCTTTGGCCCGTGATCATGAGGATGTCGGTGAGTCCGGCATCTACAGCTTCCTCGACCACGTACTGGATGGCCGGCGCATCCACAACCGGCAGCATCTCCTTCGGCATTGCTTTGGTGGCGGGCAAGAATCGCGTACCCAGTCCAGCAGCCGGAATTACAGCTTTGCGCACAATATTCCCCCATGTAGTCATGAGCAAACTCTATAAACCCTCACGGGAATTACGAAATTTGATATACGTATATTAGTTAATGATTTTCAGAGTGTCTAGCTTTTTGATTCAGGAGACGCTTCAACTTCGTGATCAAGCTAAGGGCAGGTGTTTTCCGGTTACCCAGAAAACACCTGCCCTGTAAAGACCTGTTACTTGCTGAAGCCTAGGCCTTTGCCTTGGCGCGACGAATCAGCGCTGCCGATCCTGCGCTGGCAGCCAGGGCGCCCGCACCAACAAGCGACCACATGATGAGGCTGGAATCGACCGCGGTGCCAGCCTCCGTAACGCTGGAAGCACCAGTGAGTCCGGAAGTGCCCTTGCCGCCACCATGGTTGCCGCCGCCGTTGTTGTTGCCTCCACCATTGCCGGAATTCACAGTTATGGCCGCCCAACGCGTGTTGCCGGACGTGGCACCGACGGCAGCGATCTTGTAGTTGCCACCATCCGTAAAGGTAATGGAGGTGGAGAAAGCGCCGGTGCCGTCAGCAATAACGCTGAAGCTCGACGGAGCAGGCCGCTCGCCGGACGAATCCTTCTTGCCGCCGGTCCGCTGGAACGTAACATTGATGGTTTCGCCGGCGAAGTAGCCACTGCCGGCGAAAGTGATGGATTCGCCGGCAGCTATGGTGCCGTCGGAAACGGTGCCCTGCTCGTTGCCCGGCGCTGGGTAGGTGGATGCCACGGCCGGAGCGGTGCCAGCCAGTGCGATTACTCCTGCAAGCGCAAGCGCTGCAATAGACTTCTTCAAATTGTCCCCCCTGAGACGAATTACGATATTCATGTGATGTTGCGGATGCAGATCCCCCATGGAATAGCGTTCCGAAATCCCAGCTGTCTATCCAGGGACGACGATATCATTCAGGGCTTGCCCATAGCAGGGCTACTTCATAGTAGTTACACAGGATTAACCTATCGTCTATCTGGTCGACTCGCAGTCACGAAGTCGCCCAGTGTCAGGTTTATCGACCGTTTTTGACAGCAGACTTGCGATAAATGACAACCTCACGGTGGAGCAGTCAGTAACGTTGTCCACTCTTTGACTTGGCAATGCGTGCCCTGCCTGCCACTAGACACCATGGGCGGGCAGTGTGGTCGGTCCGTCGGCAGCGGTGCCGGTCACACCAAGACCCAGATCTAATCCACATCAACTACCCTTGCGGAGCCCCTTGGCTGCGGACAAGCATAGGTGGGGTCGACAACCCTTCCACTACAGCGAAGCTTCAAATGATCATTGCCTCGCGGAGCTTGCCGGCTGACCAAGAATTGAAAATGGCTCCATCATTCCGCGTCATGGATCGGCGTGTGCGCACACTTCCAACATGTGACGTGCCGCCGAAAGGCTTCGGTTCCTTGTGGGTTTCGACCGGAGACTTGTAACAATGACAACGTCACCAGCGCACCGTCAGTAAGTAGTTCAATCTGACCCTGGCAGTGCGAGCAGTCCGTGCCAATACACCCCCATTGGCGGGCAGTGTGGTCGGTCAGCGGCGGTGACCGACCACACCACAAACCAGAATCCAATCCATCAGGGGCTTAGTGTCTCAGCGCGGTCCATCGCAGCCTCAGCAGCTCCGGCGTCGCCCGTTCGCTGGTAAATCGCCGAGAGAATGCGCCAAGGTGTGTCCAGTGTCGGATCGAGTGTCGCTGCCTTTTGAAGGTCATCAATGCTCTCGGAAGTACGTCCAAGTCCGAAATTCGCCACTCCACGTTGGACAAAGAGACTGGTCGATGAGGGCGCCTCCGCCAGCAACTCGTCCAGCACTTCCTTTGCGTCATCCAGTTCACCGCTGTAGATGTATCCGATGGCAAGTGCAAGACCGGCCTCTTGAGAATGCGGAGTGGACTCGCGCGCCAGGCGCGCCCATTCAACTGCGTGCTGGGCTGAGAGCTGGTCCCCCGTTGTCGCAGGCCCGGCAAAGGCCTGGGCCGCGAGCAATGCCGTATCGCTGTCCCACGGCCTCAGGCTGTGGCCCAGCTGAAAGGCCTTGTCCGCACCCTCAGCATCCCCTGCCCGGGCCGCTTGGGCGCCAGAGCTCATTGACCACTCCGCCAGAGTGGCCGGGACCGCCACTGCCAGGCAGGCGAATGCAAAGGCAAGCCCTCCGGCGCGCGGAAGCAGGGGGCCGAACCTCGTTGTCCACGTGTTGACTGGTGGTTTGACCAAAGTGGAGGCAGCCGGAATGCTATCCCGCCCCACCAGACCACCGCACAGCAATGCCACCACCGCCGTGGTGCCGATGGAAGTGAAATGCGTCAGAAGAGCAATCCAGTACGCCAATATGGCAACGCCCGTTATCACCAAGTACCGCTTGAGATCGGGGTCCTGGGCCTCCATTAGACGCTTTCGGACCAACCACACAGCGGTCCCCACGCAGGTCAGAGCGAGTAGAAGCAAGGGAAAGCCGCCCGCGGCCAATGCTTGCAGCATCCAATTGTGCGGAGAGTCGGTCGGGAAGGTATCGCCAACACTTCGGGCCCAGTCATCATTCAGGTACCCAGGCAAAGCGTCGACGAAGCCACTGGGACCAACCCCGGATAGCGGATGGTCGGATATCAAGGCCAGGCTTCTATTCCACAGGAGCAATCGCCCGTCCACGGTTCCGGCTGAGAGCAGCCGTTCCCTCGTGGCCGGGACGATGAAAACAGCAAGGGAAAACCCGGCAGTAACCGCTCCTGCCCCCAATACAGTCCTAAATGTGGACCATTTTCGGCTTCGCATCCACAGGATGGCGACATACAACGAAACCATCGCCAACCCGAAAAGAGCTGCTCGCGATCCGGAGAGGATGGCAACAAAGGCGCTGGCCGCCAGCCCTGCGCGCCGCAGCCACAATTGCCAACCCTCTTCAGAGGAAGACTGTGAAGATAGAACCCCCGCGATGATGAATCCGATGAGTCCCTGATCCGTTGCGTTGCCTAGGGTTGCACCCGGCCGGTCATCCAAACCGCCGCCTAAAGGGCGCAGGCCAATGGATTCCATGACGGAGACCGCAAGCAGGGGAAGGGACACGGCCGCCAGCGAAAGGCGCAGGACCTTCCATTGAGGAAGAGACCCACTCCCGCCCAGCAGCTTGGCGCCGACTACGAAAATGGCCACGTACAACCCGAGTGTTAGAAGGCCCTCATACCGTGGCCACCGCCCGAAGAAACTGGGCCAGGGGCTTCCAGATAGCGACATTGCGAGCAAGATCCACAGCGCAAGGGAGAAAACGAAGACCCCCAGCAAGCGTGGGACCCGGGCGCCCGCTGGTGAAAGAAAGCCAAAAAGGACGGCGAGAATCATTATCGTGATTTTGATCCAGACGAATCTGAAGAGCCCACCAGGCTGAAACGCCAGAATGGAAGTGGCCGTCAGAAGGATACACAGCCCGGGAAACCGCGAGGTTGCCAGGGAGATGCGCGGGCGGCTCGATTTTTTGCTCACAGTCTTCCCCCAACATTTCCTTTTCCACAAAGCGAACTGCACAGATGTTCAAGAATGTGCCAACCAATTCGCCAACATCGAAAGTCGAACGGTGATTGGCAACACCGATTCCTGTGGGTTTCAAACTCAAGAATGGAGGAGCTCCGGAACCCTGCCAAAGATCATGCATGGCCCTTGTCATTATTTGACTTGTTGACGAGATCGTGGATTTCGTCGCTACACTAAGCCTAAATTTACAAGCTTCAGGGCTCAGAGACTTCGTTCACCTCTGGGAGCCGCTTGTGCATATTGGGGGGCCTATGCTGCACTTTGCCACAAATCTGCGTGTCTGGATTTCCGTCTTACTTGCTGCGGCAGCCGGGATGTTTTTCTTAGGCGCCCTCCAAGCAAGCGCTGCCGAAACTTCACTTGCCAGCATTAGCGGTAAGGTCACCGCTCCCACGGGAGTCATTCTCAGCAACGTGAGAGTGGAGGTGTATGAAACCAATTCGCCTGACTTCTACGTCGATTCTGTTTCGGTGGCTTCCGATGGCAGCTACAACATGCCGGGACTCCAACCAGACAGCTACAAACTGAAATTCTCGGCAAACGGCACAGGCGCCCTGGACACGTGGTACTCCAACGCTTCCACGTTCGACGAGGCTACTGCCGTCACCCTCACCAGCGGTCAGAACCTCCTTGGGGTCAATGCGACGCTCGTCAAGGGCGCCTCCGTCAGCGGCAAAGTCACCGCGCCAGCCGGCGTCACCCTCAGTGGCACAAAGGTGGAGGCCTACCCAACCAGCGGAGGCGACCAGTACGCGGCGACCGCCTACGTTGGTTCCGATGGCAGCTACAAGATCATCGGCCTTCCTACTGGCAGCTACAAACTAAAGTTCACGGGGTACAACACAGGTGCCCTGGATCAATGGCATAGCAACGCCGTGTCCTTCGAAACAGCTACGGCGGTGTCCCTCACCGCCGGGCAGGACCTCACTGGAATCAACGCGACCCTCGTAAAGGGCGCCACAATCAGCGGCAAAGTCTCCCCACCTGCCGGCATCGACATCAATGGCGCAAGTGTTGAGCTCTACAAGGCAAGCTCGGAGAATTCCTTCGTAGGCTCCGCATACGTCAATTCGGACGGCACCTATAAGTTCATTGGGCTGCAGGCCGGCAGCTACAAGCTGAAGTTTGCCGGTGGTGACACAGGGGCGCTGGATCAGTGGCACAGCAACGCTGAGTCCTTCGGTGCCGCCACCGCCGTCGTCATAACCTCCGGCCAGGATCTCACTGGCATCAATGCCACCCTGGTCAAGGGCGCCACCATCAGCGGCAAGATCACGGCACCCGCCGGCGTCAGCCTCCAAAGCACGCGGGTCTACGTCTACAAAACCAACGACCCAAACTCCTACGTCGCCTCCGCCTATCCTGCCTCCGATGGAAGCTACAAGATCATTGGGCTTCCGGCCGGCACTTACAAAGTGAAGTTCGGTGGAAACAATACGGGGGCTTTGGAGCAGTGGTACAACAACACTGCGTCCTTCGACACTGCCACCGTCATCACCGCCACTACAGGCCAGGACGTTATCGGCATCAACGCAACCCTCGTCAAGGGCGCCACAATCAGCGGCAAAATCACAGCACCCGCCGGCGTTGCCCTGAACAGTACCTATGTGGATCTTTACAAAGCAGACGACGCCGACTCGAACTTGAGCTCCGCTTGGGTTGATTCGGATGGCAACTACAAAATAATTGGTCTCACGGCGGGGACCTACAAGCTGAACTTCACTGGATATAACAACGGTGCCCTGGAGCAGTGGCACAGCAACACGGCATCCTTCGATGCTGCCACGGCAATTACCCTCACCACAGGGCAGGACGTCACCGGCATCAACGCCACCCTCGTCAAGGGCGCCACCATCAGCGGCAAAATCACCGCGCCCGCTGGAGTGACTCTGGGCTACAACACGCACGCGTACGCCTACAGAGCCAGCTTCTCCAGCTCCCCCGTTAAGTCGGTTTCTGTAAGTTCTGATGGCAGCTACAAAATCATTGGGCTCCCTGCAGGAAGCTACAAGCTGAAGTTCAGTGGATACAACACTGGTGCCCTGGACCAGTGGCACAGCAATGCGGCATCCTTCGAGACGGCCACCGCAATTACTCTCACCACAGGCCAGGACCTCACCGGGGTCAACGCCACTCTGGTCAAGGGCGCCACCATCAGCGGCAAGATCAGCGCACCAGTGGGAGTCGACCTCACGAAGACGCAGGCAACGCTGTACAAGACAAACGACTCGTACTCTCCTGTGGATTATGCCGACGCCAACCCGGACGGCACTTACAAATTCACTGGACTACCTGCTGGCAGTTACAAACTGCAATTCTCCGGATATGGCACGGGAACACTGGATCAGTGGCACCTAAGGGCGAACTCATTCGACACGGCCACTGTCATCGCTCTCACCACCGGACAGGACCTCACCGGCATTAATGCCACCCTCGTTAAGGGCGCAACCGTCAGCGGCAAGGTCACCGCCCCCGCCGGCATAGACGTCCGGGACACCAGCGTGCTGATTTACAAATCCGACTCTTCCTACCCCACAATGGGCTCCGCACGCCCTGCTTCCGATGGCAGCTACAAGATCACCGGGCTTCCGGCCGGTAGCTACAAAGTGAAGTTCGACGGCGATGGCACCGGCGCCCTCGAGCAGTGGCACAGCGGCGCGGCCTCCTTTGAAACCGCGACGGCAGTCACTCTCACCGGCGGTCAAGACCTCACAGGCATCAACGCCACATTGGCCAAGGGCGCAACGATTAGTGGCAAGGTCACGCCACCGGCCGGAGTCAGCCTCGGATACCTGCAAGTTTCCATTTACAGTTCCGACAACAGGTACTCGTATGTGGATTACACCTACATTGGATCGGACGGCAGCTACAAATTCGCAGGGCTTACGGCTGGCAGCTACAAGCTGAACTTCGGCGGTAACGACGCAAGGACTTTGGGCCAGTGGTACAGCAACGCTGCGTCGTTCGAAACGGCCAACCTAATAACGGTAACCACCGGTCAGGACCTGGCCGGCATCAACGCCACACTCGTGAAGAGCGCGACTATTGGCGGAAAAGTCACCGCACCCGCCGGCGTCGACCTCGCGAACGCGAGCGTCTACGTGTACAAGTCCGATGACCCTGGATCCTACGTGTCGTACTCGTACGTCGGTTCCGACGGAACTTACAAGGTGAGTGGCCTCCCTGCAGGCAGCTACAAAGTGAACTTCGATGGAAACAACACTGGTGCCCTGGAGCAATGGCACAGCAATGCCGCCTCCTTCGACACCGCCGCTGTGGTCACCCTGACTACCGGCCAAGACCTGGGAGGCATCAACGCCACCTTGGTCAAGGGCGCCACTATCAGCGGTAAAGTCACCGCCCCTTTAGGCGTCAATCTAACCAACACCCAGGCCGAGCTGTACAGGACAGACTCCAAGGACTACAGCGTGGACTCGGCGGACATTGGTCCCGATGGCAGCTACAGGTTTAGCGGACTCACAGCGGGCAGTTACAAAGTGAAATTCACCGGAAACGAGACAGGGGCGCTGGATCAATGGCACAGCAACGCCGTGTCCTTTGAAACTGCTACCGCCGTCGCCGTGACCACCGGGCAGGACCTCACCGGCATCAACGCCACCTTGGTCAAGGGTGCAACGATCAGCGGGAAAGTCACCGGCCCGGCGGGTGTCAGCCTTTCCACCATCAGGGCCTACGCCTACAAGTCCGACAGCGAGTCCTACCCGATCGCGAACTCCATCCTCAGTTCCAATGGCAGCTTCAAGATCATCGGGCTTCCCGCTGGCAGCTACAAACTGAAATTCTCCGGCTCCAACTCCGGAGCGCTGGACTTATGGCACAGCAACGCCTCGTCCTTCGCCACCGCCACACCCATCACCCTGACTACCAGCCAGGACCTGATAGGAGTCACTGCCACCCTCGTCAAAGGTGCGACTGTCAGCGGCAAAGTCACGGCACCGGCCGGCGTCAGCCTGAGTGGAGTGAGCGTCTCCGTCTACAAACCCGACAACTCCTACTCCTCCATCACGAGCACCTACGTCGGTTCCGACGGCAGCTACAAGCTCATCGGGCTTCCTGCCGGTAGTTACAAAGTGAATTTCTCCGGTTCCGGTTCCGGCGCCCTCGACCAGTGGCACGCCAACGCTACTTCCTTCGCTACGGGCACCGCCGTCACCCTGACCACAGGCCAAGACCTCACCGGCATCAACGCCACCCTCCTCAAGGGTGCGACGATCAGTGGCAAACTCACTGCACCAGCCGGGACCAATCTGGATAATGCCTACGTTTACGCTTACAAAGCCGACGACCCCAGCTGGTACGTGCAATATGCATCCATCGGTTCAGATGGCAGCTACAAACTCATTGGTCTACCGGCAGGCAGCTACAAACTGAACTTCAGTGGATACGACACCGGGGCCCTCGATCTCTGGTACAAGAACGGGACTACCTTCGCCACCGGCACGTCCGTAACTGTCACCGCAGGACAGGACCTCACCGCCATCAATGCTGCCTACATCAAGGGCGCCACTGTCAGCGGCAAGATCACAGCGCCGGCTGGTATAGCAGTTCAAAACACGAGAGTGGAGCTTTACAAGAGCGATTCGGCCAACTCTACTGTGGAGTCCGCCAGGGTTGCTTCGGACGGCAGCTACAAGATCATCGGGCTTCCTGCAGGCATCTACAAACTGAAATTCGCGGGAAATGGCTCCGGTGCCTTGGACCAGTGGCACGCCACCGCTGCTTCCTTCGCCACGGCCACCCCCATTGCCCTAACCAATAGCCAAGATCTCGCCGGCATCAACGCCGCCCTCGCTAAGGGTGCGAGCATCAGCGGCAAGATCTCGGCAGCTGCCGGAATCACTCCGGCCAACGCCTACGTCCACGTCTACTCGGCAGCCAACGCCGGCTCGCCGGTGGAGTCGACTATGGTCAGCGCGGATGGCAGCTATAAGATCATCGGTCTGCCCACAGGTTCCTACAAAGTCAAACTTCAGGGCTCCAATAGTGGGGCAACCGACCAGTGGTTTGGCGGAGCCTCGTTTGAAACGGCATCATCACTGGCACTGACCGCGGGACTGGAAAAGACAGCAGTCAATTTCACGGCCCAACTCGGCGGTTCAATCGCCGGCAAGGTCTCCGGATCCAAGCAAGGCTATTCACCAGTCACGGTCCTGGACGGAACCGGCAAACCCGTCAAGCAAGGCTACTCGGATCAGGCCGGCAACTTCAGCGTCGTGGGACTTGCTGCCGGCTCCTACAAGGTGGCGTTCAACCGTTCCAGTGGTTATTCCACTGAGGAAGCCCAGTTCTACCAGAACAAGCCCGAGTCCGCGGGTGTAGGACAGGCCTCCACGCTGACAGTCCAAGCTGGAAAGCCAGTCCTGAACGTCAATGCGGCTCTGACCTCCGGCAGCACCCTCAGCGGATCTGTTCTCGACAGAACAGGAAAGCCCGTGGCCAGTGTTCGTGTGTACGCCTACACAACCAACGGCTCGCTGGTCACGCGCAGTTCCTACACGGACTCAATGGGCAAATACTCGATTCCAGGGCTGAGCACGGGCCAGTATCTGGTCAAGGTCAGTACCGGGAAGCCGGAACTGGGAGACCTGTATTCAGGGAACGTGACAACCGAAGCTACGGCAAAGCCCGTGGCCATGGTCAGCGGCAACACGACGACGCTCAACCTCGCCTTCCCAGCCCAAGCGCTAAGTCCGGCTCCGGTGCCGACCATCACGGGAACAGCGAAAGTCGGATCGACACTCACCGCGGTACCGGGTGTGTGGGGACCAGCCCCGGTGACCCTGACCTACCAATGGAAAGCCAACGGTGTCTCGGTGGTTGGCGGTACGGCGGCTACATACGTGCCGGTGACCGGTGATGTGGGCAAGACTCTGACGGTCACCGTCACGGGGAGCAAGGTCGGGTACACCACTTCCAGTAAGACCTCCGTGGCGACAGCTGCAGTCTTGGCGCTACCTTCCTTGGCGCCGGCTCCCGTGCCGACTATCACAGGCACGGCCAAGGTCGGATCAACCCTCACCGCGGTACCGGGTGTTTGGGGACCAGCCCCTGTCACCCTGGCCTACCAATGGAAAGCCAACGGTGTCTCGGTGGTTGGCGGCACGGCGGCCACATATGTGCCGGTGACCGGTGATGCGGGCAAGACCATAACCGTCACCGTGACCGGCAGCAAGATCGGCTACGCCACGGCCAGTAAAACCTCCGCAGCAACCGCCGCAGTCCTTGCCCTGCCAGCGTTGGCGCCGGCACCGGTACCGACCATCACGGGAACGGCGAAAGTCGGATCGACACTCACGGCGGTACCTGGTGTTTGGGGACCAGCCCCGGTGACTCTTGCGTACCAGTGGAAAGCCAACGGTGTCTCGGTGGTTGGCGGCACGGCGGCCACGTACGTGCCGGTGACCGGTGATGTGGGCAAGACTCTGACCGCTACGGTGACGGGAAGCAAGGTCGGATACACGACGGCCAGTAAAACCTCCGCAGCTACCGCCGCGGTCCTGGCCCTGCCAGCGTTGGCGCCGGCTCCGGCGCCGACCATTACGGGAACGGCCAAGGTCGGATCAACCCTCACCGCGGTACCCGGGGTGTGGGGACCAGCACCGGTCACCCTGACCTACCAATGGAAAGCCAACGGTGTCTCGGTGGTGGGCGGTACGGCGGCCACGTACATCCCGGTCACCGGTGATGTCGGCAAGACATTCACCGTCACCGTGACGGGCAGCAAGATCGGCTACACCACGGCCAGTAAAACCTCCGCAGCTACCGCCGCGGTCCAGACCCTGCCAGCGTTGGCGCCGGCTCCGGTGCCGACCATTACGGGAACGGCCAAGGTCGGATCAACCCTCACCGCGGTACCCGGCGTGTGGGGACCAGCACCGGTCACCCTGACCTACCAATGGAAAGCCAACGGCCTGGTCATCACCGGCGCCACCGCCGCGACGTACGTACCGGTTGCAGGGGATGCCGGCAAGACCATCACGGTCACTGTGACCGGCAGCAAGACCGGATACACCACGGCCAGCAAAACCTCCACACCAACCGCCGCGGTCGCTTGAGACAAGCTCAGCGTCAGCATCCACAAGTCTCTGTGAAAGGGGCCCCTACCCCGCACCGCCAGACAGAAACGCCCTCACATCCCCAGCAACCCGCTCCGGGCACTCCCACAACACCAGATGACCCGTCTTCTCGTAGATCTTCAACTGAGCTCCACGGATACGGCTGGCAAGGGTCTCTTCATGGTGTCGCGGCACTATGTGGTCATGGGCGCCCCACAGGATGAGCGTCGGAGCTGAGATGGTTCCGGCTTCGGTTGGCGGGACAGCCTCGTAGTAGCCGCGCAAGGAAGCCCTCCAAATGGCTGCCGGCATCGCCAAACCGTCCTGCACCCTGTCCTCGATGTAGGCAGCGGGCACGGTGTGCAGCAGCCGGTACCAGGACAGAGATTCCCGAACCCAGTCCTCCGAAATTGGATCAGTGAGCGCCTCTATCTCATTCGTAAGGAATGGTTTCCCATGCAAGGTCAACGGAGATCCAACCAAAATCAGGGATGCCACGAGTTCCGGATGCGTCGCGGCAAGTTGTTGCGCCACGTATCCGCCGCTGGATGAACCCAGTACATGAGCCCTCGTTATGCCCAAGGCATCAAAAACAGAGAGAACATCTTCCACAACCGCTGTCAGCGAGTACCCGTCTTCAGGTTTGTCGGCCCCACCATGACCGCGCAGGTCCGGTGCCACCAGAGTAGAGGACGGCAGCGAGGCAATTAGCCGATCAAAACTCCGCCAGGATTCACCCCACGCATGCAATAAGACCAAGGGCGCGGCGCCGTCGTCGTTCGCTTCACCAAGGTGGCCCTGCACAAAACAGGGCACGTTGATCCCGGTGCGCAGAGCGATTGTCCTGACCTCGGACTCCATGCGGTCAGCGTACGCCCGCGCTGGTTACTGGACGACCCTCCTGGCTGAATCCGTTGGCGTCTGGCATTCCCGCAGCAGCCATTGTCGAAACCGACCAACCGCCGGGCTCTTCTGGTTGGTGGGGAGCCCAGGTGCTGTGCGATGATGCCGAAATGGAACCGATGACCTCTGAAGTATTGCGTTATGCCGCCTTTACCAATGCTCCCGACGGGGGAAATCCAGCGGGAGTTGTCCTGGACGCAATGCGGCTGTCTGACGCAGAGATGCAGGCCATCGCGGCCGAGATCGGATACGCGGAAACGGTCTTCGTTACCGAGGCGAGGGTTAATGGGGACTCCCGCCGAAACCGTGTCAGGTACTTCTCCCCGATTGCCGAGGTGCCGTTCTGCGGCCACGCCACAATTGCTTTGGCCGTCGCGCTGTCCGGGCGCGATGGTACAGGGACCTTTGTCTTCGACACGGCCGTGGGACCTGTCGCGATTGAGACTGAAGGTGAGGGCGCTGCGGTGGCAGCATCGTTCACAAGCGTTGAGCCGAGGGTGGCCGATTTCCCTGACGGTGTCCTGGCCACCCTTCTCGGGCTGCTCGGTGTGGGTCGGGCCGACCTGCACCCGGCGTACCCTCCGATGGTTGCTTTTGCCGGAAACTGGCATCCAATCCTCGTCTTCGCGGATCGAAGGACCTTTGACTCGTTTGCTTTCGATCCGGATCCCATGCGTACGCTGATGGATTCCCAGAACTGGGCTGGCACTGTCACGACGCTCTGCGAGATTGGACCGAACGAGTACGACTCCCGAAACCTCTTCCCGGTTGGCACCATAGCTGAAGATCCGGCCACCGGCTCGGCAGCCGCTGCCTTCGGCGGATACCTACGCTTGCTTTCACTCGCGGAGCCGCCAAGCCGTGTGGTGGTGCGCCAAGGCAGCCACGTCGGCCGCGCGAGCGTGCTGACTGTCGACATTCCTGTGTCAGGCGGGATAGTCGTGAGTGGTGAAGCAGTCGAGCTCTCTTGAACTGTGATGTGGCCCTACGGCAATCTGGCTGAATCCGTTGCCGTCTGGCATTCCGCGCAGCATCCCGAGTCTTCGGAGGATTCATCGCTGACTGTTGCAGCAGGCACGGCGCAACAAACGTCGCCACGCCACGCGTCGATACCTTCGCGCACGGCAATGGCGGCAATCACCAGCGCAGCGCCAGCATCGGCCCACCACCAAGCCAGCGTGCTGTTCAGGACCAGGCCAATGAGCAGCACAGCAGAGAGATACGTACACAGCAACGTCTGCTTGGAGTCAGCTACGGCCGTCTTGGAACCGAGCTCTCGCCCGGCTCGGCGCTGGGCCCAGGACAACACGGGCATGATCGCCAGGCTGACGGCCGCGATCACGATGCCTGGCGTCGAGTGCTGGGCCTCTCCCCCACCCGTGAGGGACCTGATGGCATCGAGCGCGACGAAGGCGGCAAGGGCGAAGAAGGAAATCGCGATGATCCGAAGGGTTAGGTGCTCGCGCCGCTCGGGGTCCTTGGCGGAGAACTGCCAGGACAATGCCACCGCGGAGGCCACCTCGATGACCGAGTCCAGTCCAAAGCCGATCAAGGCCGACGAATCCGCTGCACCGCCAGCCCACAGTGCCGCTGCCGCCTCGATCACGTTGTAGGTGATGGTGGCGGCAGCGAAAAGTCTGATGCGACGTGTCAGGACGGCTCTGCGTTCCGATGCTTCCAGCCGGGCGATGCTCATGCCACGCATGTCCCGTCAGGAGCGCAGCAGTTGGGATCCACCGCCAAGACCACACCGATCAGGTCCTTGATGGCGTGACCCAGGCGGGCGTCGGCCAGTTCATAGCGGGTCCTGCGCCCGTCGGGAACCCCGACGACTAAGCCGCACCCGCGCAGGCAGGTCAGGTGGTTGGACATGCTCTGGCGGGAAACGTCCAGGGAATCTGCAAGCTCCGAGGGAAAAGCGGGCGCATCAGCCAGGGCCAGGAGTACGCGTGCCCTGGTGGCGTCCGAGATCGCATAGCCGAACCGGGCCAGCACCGGAGCGTGGGTGAGGGTTTCCATGTCGTTAAAGTACAGCGCATGATGTATTCATGCAATCGTGTACTGAATCTCAGGACTAAACACTAAAGCCGCACCTTCCCGCACCGGGACGCGGCAGCTCCGCCGTCGTACGCTTTACCGACATGGCAGAGGCGGACCACCCTGTTAGGTGGCCCCGCCTCTGGTGCGTTGGGATTATCCAGTCCTGCGCCCGTCTTTCGGGTTACCTGTTGCGTTGGTATGCAGGGTGGGTCCCTCCGCGTGCCGACCTGGAATTGCCGGCAGTCATGTGAAAAGTTGCGGTTTAGAGGATGCCGGTCGGAACCAGGAGGACCCAAGCCAAGGCGGGCGCCACGAGGACCACTCCACCGGCGTAGATCATCAGCTGCTTGTAGACGCGCTGCCGGTCCGAATCCTGGGCGTTGGCCACGATCAGTGCGCCGTCGGTGGAGAAGGGCGAAACGTCCACCACGGTTGCTGCGATTGCAAGGGCTGCGACCGTTCCTGATGCACTCAACGTGCTGGAGGCCAGCAGGGGCCCGGCGAGTGGGATGAACGCGGTCAGCAGCGCTGTGGACGAGGCAAACGCTGAACCGACACCGATGACGTAGCAGAGAACCAAAGCGATCAGCAGCGGTGCGCCGAGAGCCAAAGCCATCTCCGCAAGGGTGTCGATAACGCCCACATGCTGCAGCAGGGAGACGTAGGTGATCATGCCGGCCACCAGGAGGACGGTGGACCAGGAAACGCCGCCGATGAAGGTCCGGTGTTCCTTAATGTTGACCAGCGCCAGCAGCAGGCCGGCGGAAAGAGCAACAAAGCCAATCGGCATCCTGAAGCCCAAGGTGCAGACGAGCATTACAGCGATCAGCACGAGCGTCAGGATCTGCTGGCCGTGAGGCCGCGTGGTGCGGGGAGTCTCGAGATCCACGTTCTGGACCCCAGCGCCGTCCTTCAGCTTTCCGAAGACGGCGAACAAAGCCAGGGAGAGCGCCGAGAGAAGCAGGTTGATGGCGAAGCTCGCCGCGAAGAGTCCGCCCTGGGAAATCGGGAAGCCGTTATCGTGGGCGATGTTGTGGACCAGGACGCCGGCAACCGAGAGCGGCGAGAACCCACCTGCGTGTGCTCCATTGATGACGAAGGCACCCATGAGAACGGGGTGGATGCGCGACTCGTAAGCGAACCCCATGGCAGCAGGGGCCAGAAGTGCGACGGCGGCAGGCGAGAAAGTGCCCAGCGAGGTCAGTGCGGCAGCAATAAGGAAGAAGACCCACGGCAGCAGCATCGTCTTACCCCTGACGAGGCGCACGCAGTTCTGCACGATGATGTCGATGGTTCCATTGCGGTTTGCCATGCTGAAGAAGTAGGTCACGCCGATGATCGTCAGGACGATGCTGGCCGGGAACTCCTCCAGGATCTCCTTATCGGACATTCCCAGCATGAAATACCCGACGCCGAACGAGGCTACCAGCCCCATCACACCAATGTTCAGGGGCCACTTGGTAGCGACAACGAACATGAGGACGAGGATGACCAAGGGAATGATCTGGGTAGCGGTCAGGGTCTGCTCCGTTCCCGAGGTGGCCGCCGGGTTGAAAATGGCGCCTCCGAACATCAGAGCGGCCAGACCCAGGACAGCAATCACGGCTGCTGTTATCAGCAGGATACGGCGGCTGCGGTTCGGACGTTTGGAACCAGCCTCCTGAACATCATCCACTGATGTGGAGGCGGCTTGGTAATCGGTCTTAGTCATGATCTTTACTCCTCGTTGAGTGGGCTGATGTCACTGAGCGGCTGATGCGAAGGAAGGTTCGACGGCGGTGCCGAGGAGTTCCGGGAGATGCAGGGTGGTGCTCGCGATGGTGCGTGCCGTCCGGTCCACCCCGACCAACAGGGACCCGTCGCGTTCTTCGCTCCAGGTCTCGATCACGCCGGCAGGAGTCCGAAGCCGCAGGATGGATCGCGGTTCGCTGCCCGTGATGCTGTTGAGGACAGTTCCTGGGGTACTTGCTGCAAGCGTCAGGGCGATGCTTCCGGTAATTGCCAGGGCCGGGTGGGGCTTGCCCATGGAGAGCATCATGACGTTGACGTCGGCAGTGTCATCTGTGCCGGGGGCTCCGACTATTGCGAGCTTGGGAATAGCGCGGGCAGCGTCCTTGACCGTTGGGGCCAGACCCATCCGGACGGCAGCCTGCCGCCGAATCTGGTCCAGGGTGTCCAACTGGAGCTTCACTCCCGCCTGCCAACTTTCGAAGCGGGCTGCGTCCAGGCCCAGCTCCTCAGCCTTGACGATCACAACGGGAGCTCCGGCGTCGACCATTGAAACTGTCCAGCGCGTCCCGCCGGCGCTTATCGTGTCCGTTGGTTCGCCGGTGGGCAGCAACTTCCCGGTCGTCTTTCCGGCGGGATCCTTGAAGCCCAGGCCCACCCGGTAGCCGGGAAATACGACGCCGGGCATCTCGGCATCCGGGACGATCGGCAAAGCGCCCGCTGGGGTGGCAACGCGCTGGATGATGATCTGGCCCGTGTTGGTGTTGCGCGTGACGATCCGGGTGTTGTCGCCGCTGGGCGTGACCCAGCCCTTCTCGATCGCGTACAGTCCAACAACCGCCGAGCAGTTTCCGCAGTTACTCCCCCAGTCCACGGCTGCTTCCTCGATGCCCACCTGAGCGAAGGTGAACTCGACGTCGACATCCGGGTCGGAGGGACGGCGCAGAATCATGGCCTTGCTGGTGGTGGAGGTTGATCCTCCGACGCCGTCAATCTGGCGGTGGTCAGGGCTGCCGAAAAGCCGGGGCAGCAAAGAGTCCAGGTCCTTGTGGGTTTCGTCCAGGTGTTCACCTTCGAAGACCCAGCACTTGCTGGTGCCTCCACGCATCCATTCAGCTTCAATCTTCATGGCAGTCCGTCCATCTCCTCATGCCGCGCTGGGTTTCAGGGGCCTACAAGAAGAATGATCCGGATCACAAATGAAGACAATGTTAGATATTTGATGGGGTGTGTAAAGATACTTCATTCACTGTGGTGTGAACGTTTTGAAGCTGCTTGTTTGCTGGCTATTGGCTGCTTGCCGGGCTGTGGCTAGTTGAATCCGCGCAAGATTGCATAGAATGAACCAAAATCAGAGGAGAGTTAACTGATGCTTAATGATCATGGCCAAGAATTATTCGACATTCGCCGGTTAGCTCTGCTGGTCGAGGTGGTGGAGCAAGGCTCCATCACTGCTGCAGCCGATCTGATGCTGTACACGCCATCGGCGGTTTCCCAACAATTACGGAAGCTCGAGCAGGAAGTAGGGCAGCCGCTTCTTACGCGCCGCTCCCGCGGTGTGGTGCCGACAGAAGCCGGCCAGGTGCTCGCCGGGCATGCGCGCAAGATGGTGGGACAGATGCGCGCCGCCCGGAACGACCTCGACCAGATCGCCGGCCTCCGCCGCGGCTCCCTGACGGTGGGCACGTTTCCCACTCTCGCAGGATCGTTCTTGCCGCTCGTGATCCGCGCCTTCAAGAAGCGATACCCGGCCATCAGCCTGTCCGTCCGAAGCGCGCGTTTTGAGGAACTGGTCTCGGACCTCGAATCCGGGGAGACTGGCCTTTGCCTGCTCTGGGACTACCCTTGGCATCGCTTCCATGACGACGCCATCCGGACAACCGAGGTGTTCCAGGAAAGCACAGTCATCCTCGTGGCCAAAGGACATCACCTGGCCGACCTCGATGAAGTAAAGATGGAGGACCTGAAAAAGGAATCCTGGATCGTCCGTGCGGATGCTCATCCTGTGGTGGAAGTTCTTAAGCGCTCAGCCAACGAGGCGGGCTTCGAGCCGACGATCGGGTTCCTGGCCAACGACTACCAGGAAGCGCAGGCCATGGTCAGCGTCGGAATGGGCGTCGCAATGGTGCCCAAAACCGCCGTCGCACTTCAACACCCGGACGTCCGGGTGCTGAGCCTGGGCGCTGCGGCCCCACTGCGCCGGGTCCTCCTGGCCCAGCGCCAGGACAAGGTCTACGCCCCGGCAGAGGTCGCGTTCCACACCACACTGTTGGAAATCGCCCGGGAGCATGTTGGGGATTACCTCTAGGATTGGCTGGATCTCAGCGAGACCATCCCCTGCCCCGCTGGAACGGATATCCTTTCTTATGCCCATCCCGGACCAACCGTCGTCGAACATCCCCGAAGAACCTGGAGATACATCGGGGGTCCTTCACGACAAGCTCACAATCCCGGAACGATACGTAGCACCCCGGAGTCAAAGGGTCCTCTACGTCCTCGCGGTTATCCTCGCGGTGGTCGGCGCCGGAACCTTCTTCCTCATCCTCGCCGAAGTCCAGCAAAAAATAGATCTGGCCACAGTGGATGGCACGGTCAGCTCGTGGTTCGTGAGCCAACGTTCACCGACGGCGACCACGGTCATGGCTGTCCTCGCCACGATTTTCGGGCCTATAGTCATGCCCATCATCGTGGCGGCTGTGACCGGGATCTGGATTTTCAGGGCGCGAAAGCTCTGGCGACCGCTCTTGCTTGCCGGGGCCATGCTGACCGGCGTAATCCTCGCCCAAGTCATTACGCGTTTGGTCGAACGGCCAAGACCGCCCATGGATCTCATGGTGCTCGGCGCTGACAGCACCTACTCTTTTCCGTCGGGCCACGTACTCGGCGCCTCCGACTTCCTTCTCGTGGGAGCGTTCCTCGTCTTTTCCCGCCGCCGCAGGATAGGTGCCGTTATTGCGGGCTTCAGTGCCGCCGTCGCAGGGATCGCCACCCAAGCCATCAGTAGGCTCTACCTCGGCTACCACTGGCTCACGGATGTTCTCGCCTCCGTCTCCTTGTCACTCATAGTGCTGGCCGCAGTGATTTGCCTTGGACACCTGGCGCACGACCAAGGCGCTGCCCGGGCCTGAGGAGATGGCTGAGAAAAAGCGCGGCTGACGCACCACCTCAGCTCCCCCATCTCGGCGGGTCAACTTCAGAACACGTTCTGAGTTAGTTTGCAGCAGCCGCAGACCACCCCGTCCGGGTAACCCGCCGTGACGGCGAGGCTCTCGTTCTTATGTCCGAGAGCGCCGATGCGGCACGCATTTCACTGCTGGAACTGGCAGCCCAGCTGGTTGCAGTCTCAACAAGCACGGAGGGAACGCTTGCCGCCCGCATGAGCGATCGCTTCCCGTGGATGCTTGCCCTGAGTCCAGCTGACCGCGAGGTTTGCGCCGATGATGTCCTGGCTGCAGCCAGAGCGTCCTTCGCTACCAATCAGCCTCATCTGGCCATTGCAGAATTGACCTCATGGCGTGAGACTGCCACGGCGATCGCAGCCGGCCTCCGCAAGGAACCTTTGGAGTGGCTCGACGACTCGGAAGCCGTCGAGCGTCCTTAGCACATGGCGAGGAGGGAAAAGACCGAAAAAGTTCAACTACCCTCTTCGCGGCGAACTGGGTCTTGTGCAGCGTGGTGGGCTACCCACGAACGGTAGCAGCACAAGCCCAAGAGTTGAGTGATATCCACCGGACACTTTCCGCACTCTGGGCGAGATAGGACCCACCGTCGCCGCGCGGTGTTATGAACTGGGTTTCATTCGCATCTTGCGCAGGGCGGCTACCGAGAACACCCCGGCGAGCGGCAAGGCGACGACGACGGCGCTCAGCCACGCGCCTGTGCCCTGCCAGCCTTGGACGGCGGCGTTGAGGGCCTGGACGCCGGTCGCCGCGGCGGCGAGCAGGAAGGCCGCGGCCGCGAGCGCCGGCGCGAGGCCTGCCGGGAGTACGGCTTCGCGGGGCAGGAGTCGCCATACGAGGAGGAGGACAAGGCCCAGCACCCCGAGGACTACGCGGTATTCGACGACCTCGCCCCAGTGGTGCTCGGCGGCGGCCTGGGCGCAGTCGAGCCCGGGGTAAGGGGCCTGTAGGACCGCACATCTGGCGGCCGTGTAGGCGACACCGGGCAGGTCGCCGGCTACGAAGCCCGCACCCCAGATCCGGCCGAACAGCTCCGATATGGCGCCGCTTACCCCGACGGCGATTGCGCCAACGGCCGCGAGGCCAACCACGGGGCGCAGTAACGCGCGCAAGGGCAGCCGGGCGACGTCGTGAAGTGACGGGCGCAGGACTGGCGTCACAGTGCTGACCGGGCCGAAGCGGTGGACAGCTTCGCGCTCGGCGTCCTCCGGCCTCATGCCCTGCCCGCGGAGCCGGGCGGCGCATTCGCGCAAATGCGCCTCGGTCTCGGCGAGGAGCCGGCGCCCGGCGACGGGATCACCGTCCCGCGCTACGATGAAGAGCTCGTCGAGGTAAGCGTCGATGGACCCGCCTTCAGTCCCGGCGCCGTTCTCCGCGCTCACGACGCCGCTCCAAGAACACCGCGGACCGCCGCGGAGAAGCCTTTCCATTCCTCCACCCTGCGGGCCAGCTCGGCGTGCCCGGCCTCGGTGAGGGCATAGACGCGCCGGCGACCGCCGGGGTCATCCGCCCAGCGGCTTGCGACGCACCTCGCCGCCTCGAGCTTGTGCAGCGCGGGATAGACCGAACCCTCCTGGAGCTCGATCCGCGCGCCGCTGCGCTCGTGAATGCGTGCGATCAGCGCGTAGCCGTGTGCCTCGCCCGCACCGAGCGAGCTGAGCAGAAGAAGGTCAAGCTGTCCGTTCACTGAACTACGTCCCATACCTAGGGAGTCTAGGTATGGGACGCGGTGCTGACAAGAGCATCCGCATTCCTGTCGAAGTCAGCATTGCGTTCCATCAGTTTTAGGTGTTTCAAAATTTTCCAAGATTCTCGTTACAGTTTGTTGACTGCCGGACATTAACAGGGCATGAGCTTGCAAACGATGGGGGAACGCGTGGATCTGGAGAGGGAACAACGGTTCCTGGCCGCTCACACGGTGGCCCACGACCGTATCTACCGCTATTTCCGACGCCGGACGGACGGCGCCGCCACCGCGGAAGATCTGAGCGCCGAGGTTTTCAGGATTGTCTGGGAGAAGTCAGGACACGGCGACGACCTCTCGACCATCGTCCTTTTCGGCGTGGCGAAGAACGTACTCCGAAACCATGACAGGTCCGTTTCCCGCTCTGCTGGACTCATTGGAGCTTTGCGGTTGGAGCGAACTGATGGAACACCTGCTGAGGGCTCCCCCGTCCTGGATGCAATCGAGCTGCTTGCCCCGAAGGAGCGGGAGGTCTTACTGCTGACGTACTGGGACGGACTCACCGCCGTCGAACTATCCCAACTCCTCAATATCTCGGCAACTGCCGTGCGGATGCGCCTGCACCGGGCTCGGAAAGAACTGGGCCGGATACTTCAAATGGAAACAGTGTCAGAAGGAGCACCGGAATGAGTCACGACCACTCTGCTTTCGACCTACTCTCGGCCGCCGATCCTGCACTCACAATCACCGACGAGGAACTGAACCGCAGTCGCCAGCGATCGTTGTCGTTCGTCAATTCAGAGGCCACTCATATCGCGATCGGCGGATCCATCCATGACTTCCACCGGATGCCTGCCAAACGTCACTGGGGGCGCTTCGCAGTCGCCGGGCTTGCCGCAGCGGCAGTCGCAGCGAGTGTACTGGTCGGTTCGACCCTGGCTTCGCGTCCGGACAACACTGCTGCGGTCCCGACCGCGGAAGCAGTCACCCCGACGGCGACACCGACCGGTTCTGGAAAATCTTCCCTGTCGGGGCCCACTATTACCGATTCCTTTGGCAACGTCGATTACTACACCACAGTCCCCGGTGACACGACAGCAGCAGTGGCTGCATACTTCCAGATCACCGAGAAGAAACTCGCTGAATTCAATGGGATTCAGGTAGGCAGCGAACTGGCACCCAACACCACGCTACGACTAATCCCTGCTCCAGGTCCGATCAACGGGGCGAAAGGGACGGCTACCGTGGATGCGAACGGCATACCCACTAGTTACACAATCGAGCCCGATGACACCCTCGCCGGCATCACTTACCGGTTTGGAATCACAGAAGAACAGCTGGCCGAGGCGAACAAGGTCGCGTTCACGTACGAGAAGGGCAATGTCTACTTTGTCCGCGCAGGGAACCACATCCAGCTCCAGAAAAACCCTGTGGACAGCAGATCCGGCCGAGGAACGAGCATCAACAATTCCTTCGGCCAAACCATTTACTACACCACCGTCGACGGTGACTCTTTGGACAGCCTCGGCTACAAATTCCGGTGCACCACCGACCAGTTGCTCCGGTGGAACACAACCCTTACGACAGATCGGCCCATCCCCGCAGGGACCAGGGTAAGACTCATGCCCGGCGAAGTCGCGATCGAGGGCGCCCATGGCACATTCACCACCGACGCCGAAGGCGTCCCCCTGACCTACACCACGGCTCCAGGGGACACTGAGCGGCAGATCGCTTTCCGCTTCGGCGTGCCTGAAATCGCGGATCTGGAATCGGCGAACCGCCCGCTCACCGGCACCGACCGTGTCTGGTACGCCTTCTCAGACCTGCCCTCCGGAGAGTTGGCCCCAGGCCAGACAATCAGCCTCAACCTGACCAAGCCCATCCACAAATGACCCCGCAAGCTAAGCCGGCGAAGCCTTCTCATTAGCAGAAGGGGGGCAAGTTGAGCGTCGAACAACCAGGTTTGCCGGGCAGACGATTTGCTGGTCGGTTGACTCCCCTTTGATCAGGCTTAGCGAGAGACGGCCGGCGAGTACGCCTTGCTCAAACGGTGTTTGATGGACGGTTGTGAGGTCCATCGTTTCTGCCATCGGGTGGTCGTCGATCCCGATGATTGACATATCCTGGGGGACGCGAAGGCCAGATCGCCGCAGGCTTTGGAGAGCGCCGTAGGCAACTTCGTCAGAAAAGGCAAATACTGCGGTAGGCAGGCGAGACAGGGTCAGAATTTTGTCCATGCCCTGGGAGCCGCCATCAAGGCCCCATGGAACGGAAACCACGAGTTCCTCATGAGCGTCAATACCTGCCGAGGCGAGTGCACTCCGGTATCCTCGCTCGCGGCCAACGTCGGCGGAGTATTGTCTGCCTTCCGGGTCAACACTGCTGATCATCGCGATCCGCCGATGTCCCAGCCCCAGCAGATGATTGACGGCGTATCGCGCCGCCAACTCCTCATCGATCCCGACCGAAGGACGCCCAGGGGTAATGCTTCCCGCCACAATGGCGTGAACCCCCATGGCGTCAAGACGCTCCCACTCCTGGCATCAACCTCGACCGGCCTCAGCGACACGGGCAGCTCCGCCGGTGGCCTCGAGCTCGCCGGTGCGGCTCCCGGCGCCTTGCTGGCAGCCGTCATGTTCGCTCTCGTCGGATCACTGCTGGCAGTGCTCGGGCTTCCCGCTGCGTTGCGGCGGCTTCGTCCGGCCCGTCCGCGACTGTCCTTGTGGGCTGTGGCGCTCATGGTCGCCGGCTACATCAGCTACTTCGGTATCAGCTTCGCCAACCTGGACAGGATCGCCCTGGCCATGGGCGGCGTGGATGCGGCCGCCGCCCTGGATGCATCACCCGCCGGGACGTGGGGCCAGCCGTTCTACCTGCTCTTCGCCATAGGCCATATTATTGGCACGCTACTGATCGGCCTCGCGGTGATCCTGGCCGGCCGCGCCGTCGGGGTGCCGTGGTGGGCTGGCGCGCTCATCATCTGCTGGACCATCGGCCACGTCACCAACATCGTCGTCGGCAACGAGTGGTTCGCCGTGGCCGGTGGCGCGCTTGAGATCGTCGGGCTCACATTCGTTTCGGCGGCGGTGTGGCGGTCGACGAACGCGGACTGGGTGGCGCGGGGCTGACCCAAGGTATCCCCTCTCATTGATCCATACTCACCGGGTCGATTTCGCTTGGACTGAGAGACGATGGAGGAGAAGGAGGAGCCATGTCAGCACTCACTCACACCATAGAAATCGACCGTCCGCCAGATGAGGTTTTTGCGTATGCGAGCGACCCCCTGCGCTTCCCGGAGTGGCAGGCTGACGTCCTGGAGGTGCACTTCGAGGGCGACGGCGGCAGGGAGGTCGGGTCGCGGTTCACCACCACCCGGCGGATTGGACCCAACGAGCGCACGATGACCCAGGAGATCACGGACGTCGAGCCGCCCCATCGGTTTGCCGCACACGGCGTAGAGGGCCCGATCCGCCCTCACGCGAGCATCGACGTCGAACCGCTCGACGACGGCGCGAGGTCGCGTGTGACGTTCGAGCTCGATTTCGAAGGGCACGGCTTCGGCAAGGCGCTCGTGCCCGCCGTACGTCAGCTCGCCTCGCGAGGTGCCCCAGCGAGCCACCGGCGGCTTAAGGAGCGGCTCGAGGGCCCCGGATAGCAGCCTTGAGGGAGCGGATACCTTCTTGCCGAAGGATTCTGATCGTCATAACAATGACAAGACCGTGGAGAAGGGACCACGCAACTTTGGGTGGGTCAGCTAATGGACCGGGGAAGAAGACCAAGGTCATGGCGATGGAAGCCGCGGAGAAAACGATAGCTGCGATCAGCGGCGCGGGGGTCATTGTTTTCAAATCACTCAGATTCCAGATCCCAACAAAGATGCCGGCGAGAGCAACCACGCCGAAGGCTACGCAGATGGCAACGACGGCAGCGATCCATCCGGCCGGTACGGATTTGCCCGCAGCCTGGTAGTCCTGAAACTGCCCGTTGCCCCCTACCGTGTACACGACCGTAATCCACGCAGTGAACACCCCAAACATCAGATCGATGAATCCCAGACAATAGCGCCTGAACCTTGTGGCACCGTCAGGAATAAGTGCGGGCGCTCCGCTTGTCGGCACCGTCTCAACGTCGTACTGACCTGCAGAATCTGACTGATCGGTCTGCGGCTGTTCTTGTCCCATTGGCGCGCCCTCTCGCATGCAACGGGGACGTCCCCCACGTTGCCATCACGAAGTGTATCCCGGCCCCACTGACATTGCCGCGGGAAGGGCGTTATCTACCAGGACGGCTGCGATCGCGGCGGCGGTGGCGAAGGTGTCGGTGTTGAGGACCCGGCTGCGGGCCGAGGCGCCGTCCAGGAGCAGCGCCAGTTGCTCGCCGAGCTCTTCGGGGTTGTTGGCGCCGGCCTCGCGGGCGGTATCGATGAGCCGGGCGGCAAAGTCTTTCTTGTAGTTGCGGGCGTACTCGCGTGCCGGGTGATCGGGGTCGGGGATTTCGACGGCCGCCGCGATGAATGGGCACAGGGGCGCATGGATGTCGAAGATGGCGAGGAGCCGCTCGCGGGGCGTGAGGTCGGTTCGATCGAAGACCTCCGGCAGGATATCGGGATCGAACTGGCGGAGGCACTCTGCGATCAGATCGTCCTTGCCGGGAAAGTGCTGATAAAGCGTTCGCTTGGACACCTCAGCCACCGAGCACAGCTGGTCCATCCCGGTGCAGTTGATGCCTTGGTCGCGAAACAGCTGTTGTGACGCACTGAGGATGCGCTCCCGAGCACCTCTACCGCGGCGCAAACCCCGCGGCCCCTTCTCCAACTCCGTCATGGAACCAGCTTAGCCCAAAAGCGGTACTGATCGGTGTACTTAACTTGCACTCCATCCAATGACGTGGATACGTTAAGCACTCAGATCGGTGTACTTAGCATCGGCGCGGCAATGAATGGAGCACTCATGGGAAAGCTTGATGGCAAGGTCGCAGTGATCACCGGCGGATCCACCGGCATGGCACTGGCAGGGGCAAAACTGTTCGTCGAAGAAGGAGCACACGTCTTCATCCAGGCCCGACGGCAAGAAGCTTTGGATGATGCCGTCAAACTGATCGGCCGCAACGTCACCGCCGTCCAGGGTGACGCGGCCGACTTGGACGACTTGGACCGCTTGTACGACACCGTCAAGCGGGAAAAGGGTTCGATCGATGTGCTGTGGGCAAGCGCCGGGATGGGCGAACCGGCCGCCCTCGGCGAGATCACCGAAGAACAATTCCACCGCGCCTTCTCGCTCAACGCGCGCGGCACGCTGTTCACAGTGCAGAAGGGACTGCCGCTGATCAACGACAACGGCTCGATCTTCATGACCGGCTCCAACGCCTCGCTCGGCGCCTTCCCCGGCTGGAGCCTCTATGCGGGAAGCAAAGCCGTTCAGCAAGCCTGGGCCCGCGTCTGGCTCAACGAACTGCGCGACCGCAAGATTCGCGTCAACGTCCTGACCCCCGGCCAAGTCGCCACAGCCAAACAGGCAGAACTTTTCGACGACGCAACCAAGGCAGCATTCGAATCCCTGATCCCCCGCGGAACGATGGGCCGCCCCGAAGAAATCGCCTCAGTCGCCTTGTTCCTCGCTTCCGCCGACTCCAGTTACGTCAACGGCCTGGAACTGGTGGCCGACGGCGGCACCACCGCACTCTGAACCCCACCTTGAGAAGAAGAAAAGAGCACAAGTCATGAGCAGCATTACTCTTATCGGTACCGGAAACATGGCCCGCACCATCGGCACGCTCGCGGTGGCAGGCGGCAATACCGTCGAGGTCATGGGACGCGATCAATCCAAGGCCGATCGACTGGCCAAAGTTCTCGGCGGGGGCACGACGGCGGGCACGTGGGGTGCCGCTCCGACCGGGCACATTGTGATCACCGCCCTGTTGTACGACGGCGTCGTTCCGGTGGTCGCCGAGTTCGGAGACGCCCTCGCGGACAAGGTCATCGTGGACATCAGCAATCCCTTCAACCCCACGTTCGACGGGCTGGCCCATAAGGACGCGACCTCAATCACGCAGGAAGTCGCCAAAATTGCCCCTGTTGGCTCCAGCGTGGTGAAGGCATTCAACACGATCTTCCGCAATGTCCTGGAGAAGGGTCAGCCCGACGTCTTCATCGCCGGTGACAATGGGCAGGCAAAGGAGGACGTGGCGGCATTCATCAAGAGCCTCGGGCTGCGCGCTCGGGACGTCGGCGGCTTGAAAATGGCGCACTGGCTCGAAGGAATGGGCCTGGTCACGGTCGGCCTCGCTGGCAACGGAGTGGGTCACTGGGACTTCGCCCTCGGCGCCAATGAATTCACCCGCTGAGCCGCCTGGGGGCAGGGACCTTCACCTAGTCCTGTCGGATTTGCATCATCAGTCCGAAGAGGTCCGGGAGACCGTGCTCTTCACTGATTTGACCGTTTGTGAATCGATAGATGTTCATTGCCTGCGTTTGGATGGGTTTGCCTGTCGCAGGTACGCCGAGGAAGTCTCCTCGGTGTGTGCCACGAAGGATGAACCGTGCGGCAACCGTGTTTCCTTCAATGATGGTTTCCTCCAGTGACCACTGAACGTCGGGAAACGCCTGTCGCATTATCCCGATGATTTCGAGGTAGCCGCTTGGACCCTGCACCGGTTCTGGCAGAAAGGGCACATGGAACGTTGCCGACGGCGAGATGATCTCATCACCAATCTTTTCGTCGGCTGAATTGATGAATTCAACGAATCGGTCCATGCGTCCGCGGAGCTCTTCAGTCATTTTGCTGCTTCCTTCACGTCTCTATTGGGTACGGCATATACCGCTGGTTAGCGGCTATTAATTGATGAACCCGGGTCCCGCAAGCGTGTCAGCTCGCTCGCTCGGCAGCCGCCGTCGACCGATTGGCATTTCGCAGCCGGCCCAGCAGTTCCACGAGATCATGCGTGTCCTGCTCGGTAAGCACGGGATTCAGCCGCAGATCCAGCTCGGCTTCAACAGTCCTCCTGGCCCGTTCCAGCAGCATGCGGCCGTCCGCCGTTAGCTCGATGAGGGAGGATCTGCGATCGTCCGGATTATTTCTCCGACGGCAATGTCCGGCCTTTTCAATCCGGTCAATGAGCTTGCTCGTGCCCCCGACGGTAATCGCAAGAGCCGAGGCCACATCGAAAACCCGACACGCACCCAGGCGATCGACGACGGCCATTGGTTCAAATCTGCTCATAGGGAGGCCATGCTCTTTGCGCAATCTGCTATCGAGCGCGTCCCACAGCTCGGTTTCCAATCGGGTCAGTTCGCTGAAGAGAGGATATAGAGACCCAGTTTCGATGCCCTTGATCATGAAGAGACTCTAACACTTTGCTTCCATGGAATATAGTTCTACGGAAACAAAGAAGTGGAGTTACAAGCGGCTGCTGGGCGGAGCCTAGAGCTTCGCCCAGCCTCCGCAGCCTTCGGTGATGAACCTCTGGCCCTGAACCAGTTTCACCATGGGGAATCCACTCGTCACAGCTCCCTCGGAGCTGTCAATGCTGTCTGGGCGCGTGATCTGCCAGGAGCAGGCCCGTGTGACTTCTTTCGTGGTTCGGTACGTGCCCGGCGCGATATCCTTCCCAACGATCCACGTCCCGTCTTGGATGATCCCGTCTTGAATGGTGCTCGGAGCTTCCGGAGCAGCTCCTGGAGCAGCGGCAACGGCCGAATCACGAACGGCTTCAGTCCCGGCAGCAACCACGCCGAGGAAAAGCGAGGCCGCTCCCGCGACGGCAACCACTATCGCCGCCTGTTTGCTTGGTAGCGCAACCCAAGAGGGCCTCTTGAAAATGAGCGAATAGAGCCCAGTAAGCAACGCTGCCAGGCCGATGAAGATCAGGATCGATTCGCCGTTCCCCGTAACAGCGTTGGCAAGGGCAAGTACGGCAAGCAATGCGCCGACGATCCAAAACGATGGACCGAAGCGTTTCCTGGGACCGCTGGACCAATTTTCCGGCGCAGGATTCTGCGGAAAGCGTGGGGGTCCGAAGCCCGGATGCTGGAAGGGCTGCTGCTGGTAGTAGGGCTGGTATTGGAAAGGCGCCTGCTGGAACGGTGGCTGCTGATAGAGGTGTGGCGCCGGTGCAGCAGCGGGTGCTGCAAAGGGCTGCGACGAGCCGTACGGAGGCGAGCCCGGCGGCGCGAAGGGCTGCGGCTGCTGTAGCGGCACTGCTTGCACATCCGGCTGGCCGTACGCCGGACCGTCCGTGTCATTTGTCATCAATTCCCCTAATGAAAGTAACCGGCATGGCGCGTTCTCAACAGCTGGCCCAACTACGCATCAGACTACGACACCGAGTCATAAACTGAGGGGGCACGAAGCAATCGCGATTTGCTTTGTTGAACGTGCTTGAGAACGGAGAGCGCCATGCTCAAGATGCTCATGTGCAAACTGAACTTGAGCCACGCCTGGCACGTGGAATCAGCAGAGGATGGCAGCGGCCGTTACAGGCGTTGCACGAGGTGCGGTAAGTACGACCGTGACTGGGACGGTAGCGGCTTCATGCATTGAACCGGCCTATGCCTTCATGTTCTCCTGCGATGGCGTTGCCGGAAGCGACAAGGTAAAAGTGCTGCCCCTTCCGGGTGTACTGGTGCATGTGATGCTGCCGCCGTGGCGTTCCACGATGGACTTGGTGATGGACAATCCAAGGCCAACGCCTGGAATGGCCGCCTGCCGGGCAGCACCTGTCCGGAAGAAGCGCGTGAAAATCTTCGACGTCTCCTCGGTGGTCATACCCATGCCGGTATCTTGAACTTCCAGCTGGATCCACCCATCGTTCCGGGCCGCCCTCACGGTCACCCGTCCGCCACCCGGGGAGTACTTGATGGCATTGGACACGAGGTTATCCAGGGCCTGTCCAAGCCTCAACGGATCAGCATCGGCCCACAACGGTGAAGGCACGTCGGCCACAAGGCCAACGTTGGCAAAATCCGCCTGCGCGTGGGCTGAGACCAAGCTGTTTTCAACCAGGCCCGCGACGTCGGTACGCCGCAGGTGGATGCTCTCCACTGCGGCGGCTGACATGAGCAGATCGTCCACCAGAACGCGGAGCCGCTCCGCATTGCGCTCGGCGACTTCCAACCGGGTCCTCGCTCTATCCGAGAGCTCTTCATCGCCCCGGAGCACCAAGTCCAAGTTGCCAAGGATCGAGGTCAGCGGGGACCCGAATTCGTGCGAGACGTTGGCAACCAGTTCATCCTTGGCCGCGAGGGCCTGGACGACGTCGGTCACGTCGCGAAACACGATCACGGCTCCCCCGAACCCTTCGTCGACCCCGTATTTCATGCTGCGGGCGGCGGTCGAAATGGCCCGCTGTTCTGCTCCCGTTCCGAACCACACCAGGTAATCCGAATACGTTTCCCCTTGGGCTGCCCTTTGAGTGGGACTCTTTTCGGGCGGAAGCGGTGTCAGCCGATCCTGACCAAAGATCAAGAGCTCGTCCCGTGTGGAAGCTGCTCCAGACCGGGATGGAGTAGCCACGCGGTGGAATTCTTTTTGTTGGTTGTTGGTCAAAAGCGTCTCGCCCTTGGAATCGACGGCGACAATTCCGACGTCGATTGTGTCCAGGATCGTCGCCAGCAGCATTTCGCGATCCCTGCTCGCCGCGAGCAATTGCCGCAAAGCTTGGTCACGCTGCCTGACTCGCTGTTGCTGGATCCTTGCATTCGAGCCGGAGAGGCGAATGGTGAGTGCGACGGCAAACATCACCAGAGGCAAGACGATAACCGAGAACATGTCCGAGGATGGAGGCTTTGGCAAGTGCGAAATGAACGGCGGAAGGGCAATTACGAGGGGCCCCAGAAAGCTGATGATAAGGCTTGACCTCGTTCGCAGACCTGATGCGGATAACCAGATCACAGGAAAAAGTGCGAGAACGACGAGGCCTGGCAGAGAGCCATATGCACCACTTCGCGTAAATGCGAGGGCAACCAGGTCCAAGACCGGGATGGCCAGGCTCGCGCCCGGCGCAAGGCGCTCCCACGGTACGAGGAAGCAACTCAGGAACAGGAGTGCATGCATGAAGATTCCACTGACAAACAACCCGTTCTGCATGAGATTTGGCCATAGAGCTGGGGCAGAGACGAACAATCCTCCGACCACCAGGGTCAAAGGCAATTCGCAGACGGCTATCCGGGCCCGGGGCGTCAGTCTTCTGAAGATGCGGGCGGCTGTGCGAAGCAAAGGCTGCTCAGTCAAGGCAGAATCCTTCGTTTGGGGGACACGGACCAAATATCGTTTCGCGCCGATTCCGGGAAGAGCGGGGGCGGAGCGTAAAACCGGAACGTTGGGACGGCGCATATTGCACATATTAGGTGCTATAAAACTTGAATGCTTGTATCGTACGTATTGGGTGACGCTTCCCGCTCTGCGCTGGGCTTGCGGGGATGTGCGCCGACTCGAGGGAATCAATGAACGAGCCTGGGGTTGCTGTAGTCATTGAGGACGATGAAGACGTCCGGAATTTGGTGGGCGCCATCCTAAAAGAGGCGGGTTTTGTGGTCCACTCCGCCGCCACCGGACGTGAAGGCGTCGAAGTTGTCCGACATCATCAAGCCGTGGCGGTCACATTGGATGTCGGACTTCCTGACATGGATGGTCACGAGGTTTTACGGCGAATCCGACAATTCAGTGATGCCTATGTCGTCATGCTCACTGCACGCAAAGACGAACCGGACACCCTGACCGCTTTTCTGACGGGCGCGGACGACTACGTGAAAAAGCCGTTCCTGCCTCGCGAGCTAAGGGCAAGAGTCACAGCGATGATGCGGCGGCCCCGCGTGGGCGTTGGGTTGTCTTTGCCTGAGGATGCCAGCGACACTGGCTTGGCCCGTTCGAATGGACGCAATGATGCGGTCATTGAACACAATGGATTGTCGTTGAATTACAAATCCCGGGCAGTTGCCCTTGATGGTTCTCCCCTGACCTTGACCAGAAGCGAATTCGATCTGCTGTTGGATCTGCTTCGCAACCCGGAGGAAGTGCGGTCAAGGGCTGACCTGGTTCGAGCTGCCCGTGGCGACTATTACGACGACGACGCATATATCAGCGAGGCCGACGAACGAGCCGTTGAAACCCACATTGGAAATCTTCGCCGAAAGCTGCGCGAAGATTCACAGTCTCCCCGGTTTCTGCAGACGATCCGGGGAGTCGGATATCGGCTCGCCCCGAAAAGACCCGATTAGGAGATGGGACCCGGTTCCGGGCTTTCATTCCTCAGAACGTAGCTTTCCCTGAGCTCCTTGACCGTGCGCTGACCACAGTCGGCAATCTCATCAAGGAGAGGCTGGGCATCGAGTAATTCGCCGTTCAGAACGTGTTCCTCAAGTAAGGCTGCAAGAACCGAAAGGCGAACGCCACCCACCATGGAAGACGAGGTCCTGAGGCTCAAGATCGTGTCCAGGGCCGCCGCTTCGTCACCACGCTCGACGGCGGTGGCGAGGCTTTCGTACCTTACTCGCCAGAGTCGGGCAAAGTCGCTTGCAAACTTGCGCGCTGTGCGCGGATCGCCCACCTGATCTTCCAGGAGTTGGAATTCCGCGAGGTCCAATATCGGCCGCCGATCGGCGTCGAACTTCCACGTGGAACCCTCCGCCGGGCCGATATGGTCGGAGTCCCCACGCTCGTCGACCTCACTGAACTCTGAACTGAACATAACTCGATGCTACTTCCTGAACTCAGATTTAAACCGATCTTGTGCTGATCTTGAGCAAATCCTCAGCTCCTCCTGATTTCTTGAGTTTCTTTTATTGCGCAATTTAGTTAATGAGCTCATCCACCGCTGAGCGTCGTTATGGTGTTGATGACCGCTGGTCCCAGGATGGCAATAAAGAGAACCGGAAAGATGAAGAATAGCAGGGGAAAGAGAATTGTTACTGGAAGCTTCATTGCTTTCTCCTCGGCGCGTTGCCGGCGCTTAACCCTCATGACCTTCGCCTGAACTCTCAACACGCGGCTAATGGCAATCCCGTACGTGTCTGCCTGGATAACCGCCTGCACGAAGCTTCGGAGCTCAGGAATATTGGTCCGTTGGGCCAACGCGAGATACGATTCGCGTCGGCTCCGTCCAACCTGCATGTCCTGGAGTGTCCTGACAAGTTCTTCCGCCAGCGGTCCCTTGCCGTTTTCGCCCGCGCGAGCCATGGCTCCTTCGAAGCCCAAGCCGGCCTCGACGGAAATGAGCATTTGATCCATAGTATTGGCGAGTTCCAACTGTATTTTCTTCTGCCGTTCCTGACCTTTGCTATAAAGCATCAGGTCGGGAATGAAATATCCCAGCAGGACCACAAAGATCCCCACAAGCTTGATGAGTCCGCTCTGGCTGGTGGTAGTGATAAAGAAACCGAAAATCGCGCCGAGAAGGCCAAGCGCAGGCTTGGCTGCGAGGACACGTCCAAGCGGAAGCGAAGTCGGACGCCCGGCCAGCGCCAGCAGCCTATCCAGCTTCTGGACGTAGCTGCCAGGGGTCAGCCTGTATCCCAGGCGCTCCAAGCCCCCGCTCCTGTTCCGCTGCTCCACGTCAATAGCGATTTGACCCCTGGAGAGCAGCTCGCGGACTGCCCGCGGGGTCCTTCGGTCAGTTGAAAGGAGGGACCACGCGAAATAGGCGCTCGGCAACGGAACGAGCAACAAGGATAAAAGCAGGAAAGGGTGCAAGGTTCACCTCAAAATTTCAAATCGATGATCTTGCGCATCCACAGACCACCGATGGTCATCAAGATGACGGAAGCCACGATCATCACCCAACCGAGCGGATTGGTAAACATCACGTTCATATAGCCGGGGTTGACGATCATGAGCATGATGACGATTCCCACGGGAAGAGCCATCAGGATGTACGCGGAAAACTTTCCCTCTGCAGCCAGGGACTTAATGTGTCCTTTGATTTCACTGCGTTCGCGAATGGTGTCGTTCACCTGGTCCAGCACGTCTGCGAGGTTCCCACCCACCTCGCGGTTGATCTGGATCGCTTGGGCTATCCACACGAAATCCTCGCTTCGCATTCTCTCCGCCGTATCGTTCAGGGAAGCTTGCAGGTCCCGTCCCAGGCTTGTCTCCGTGATGACCCTGCGCATTTCTTCGGATGTGGGGCTGACTGATTCCGTAGCAGCGGCGTCGATGGCGCGGAGGATGCTGTGACCAGCCCTTAGTCCACCGGAAAGCAGCTGTAGTGTGTCGCCCAATTGATCCTCGAATTTGTCTCGTCTTTTGCCCGCGCGGAACTTCAGGACCAGCCGGGCCACGAAGGGTGCCAGGACACTGAGGAGAATCGCGACGAGAATGCCACCGACAACCAGCCCGATCAAAGCTCCCACCACCGCGCCCGCGATCACCAGGACGACGAAGTCAGCCTGACTCATTCGCACGCCAGCGTCATCGAGTTGTTCGCGGTTGAAAAGCCGAACGTTGCGCCGGGTCAACACACCATGAATCATGTCCGTGGCTGACCCCGTAAATCGCGTCAGATGGGAACCGGGAAGCACCTGGTAGGGCCTCCTCCTGTCCAACGGCACCTCGGGTGCCTTTGGCAGAATGACGGCTACTCCGAACAGCACGATGGCTGACAGCATCAGGGCCAGCCCGAAGAAAAGAATCATGGCACGCTCACGTCCTCGGCGGCGACGTCAGTGGAGCCGCAAAAAGCTCGGGCGAAACATGAATGCCCAAGTCCGTGAAACGATCGATGAACCGCGGACGGATGCCCGTAGATACCGGTCGGCCCAGAAACCTACCGTGAGCATCAACGCCGGCCGAATAGTCGAAAACAAACGCGTCCTGGAGTGTGACGATATCGCCCTCCATGCCTTGAACCTCAGTCACATGGGTAATGCGGCGTGTTCCATCGCGGAGACGGGAAATTTGGATAATGAGATTAACGGCGGACGCGAGTTGTTCGCGGATTGCCCGCAGTGGCAAGTCCATTCCGGCCATAAGGACCAGCGTTTCAAGCCTGGCGACGGCGTCGCGGGGAGAATTGGAGTGCACTGTTGAGAGGGAGCCGTCGTGCCCGGTGTTCATGGCTTGCAGCATGTCCAGCGACTCTCCCCCGCGCACCTCACCAACCACGATCCTGTCTGGGCGCATACGGAGGGAGTTCCTGAGCAGTTCCCGGATAGTGACTTCACCCTTGCCCTCCGTGTTTGGCGGTCGGCTCTCAAGCCTGACCACGTGCTGCTGCTGGATCTGCAGTTCCACGGCATCCTCAATAGTGACGATCCGATTGTCCTCAGGGATGAAAGAAGACAGGACATTCAGCAAGGTGGTTTTGCCGGTTCCAGTACCGCCGGAAACAATAATGTTCAATTTCGCTTTGACGCAGGCATTCAGGAGTTCGGCGATTTCAGGAGTAAGTGTGCCAAAGTCGATCAAATTTCTGATGGTCAAGGGCACTTTGCTGAATTTTCGGATTGTCAGGGACGAACCACCAACAGCAAGCGGCGGAATCACTGCGTTGACGCGTGAGCCGTCTTCCAACCGGGCGTCGACCAGCGGGGATGACTCGTCGATCCGGCGTCCCACCTTGGAGACGATGCGTTCGATAACTCTTCTCAGATGATCTTCGGAGCTAAATCCGGAATCAGTGAGGATGAGCTTGCCGCGCCGTTCCACGTAAATCTGGTCCATTCTGTTGACCATGATTTCCGTAACTTCAGGGTCATCCAGCAAGCGTTGCAGGGGCCCGTAGCCCAGGACGTCGTCGGCCACATCCGCCACAAGCCGGCTGCGCTCCTCCGGAGAGAGCGGCACCTGCTCAGAGTCAATGATCCTGGTCAGCTCTTCCCGCGCAGCCGTCCGCAGCTCCTGCTCACTCAAGGCTGAGTCGTTGAATCTTGCCCCGAGGCGTTCAAACAATGCGGTTGCAGCCCGTCGCTTCAGGGCAGCGAACGCGTCCACCGGCTGCTGGGCCTTTGGCATCGGAGCGTCCGGATGATCGGCCAATTTCACTGAGAGGTGGGGTTTCGACGCAACCGTGGCCTTCGTTTGAAGGTTTGGTTTGGCCTGCTGTGCGGCCTGCGCAAAGGTGGGGTTCGTCGTCGAGAGTGGCTTGGGACCTTGCCCAGGCGCAGCCGCTGGACCGGCGGATTCTTCCTCAGCGTCGCGCAGGCGTTCAGACAGCTTCACTGGACTACCACCCTTCTGTGCAGTTTTCGCTGGGCCGAGGCCCGCCATGCGGGGTTGAAGCGTTCAACGAGATGGTTCAAACCCTTGATTGCTGGGTCCTTCGCCCCCTCTTGAAGCACCGGAATTCCCCGGTTGGTGGAGAGCGCGACTGCTTTTGACCGAGGGATGCTCACATCAACGGGGGCACCAACGGTGGATTCAACGTCCTGGACGGACAACCCGGACTTGGAATCGGCCATATTAAGCACCACATGGCGGGTTTCCGGGAGCAGATTCAGCCTACGAAGGATGTCCAACCCTGAGCGTAGCCCTCGAACACTTGGCACATCCATGGCTGACACCCACACTGCATCGGTGCACTGCTCCAGCGCCGCGAGGCCGATTTCAGGCAGCCCGGGGGCTGTATCAACCACCACATACTGAAACTCTTCGGCAAGTTGCTCAAGCAGCCGGCCGACTTGTTCGGGAGTAATTTCG
This sequence comes from Paenarthrobacter sp. 10L412, assembly GCF_056395565.1. Classification (NCBI taxonomy): domain Bacteria; kingdom Bacillati; phylum Actinomycetota; class Actinomycetes; order Micrococcales; family Micrococcaceae; genus Paenarthrobacter; species Paenarthrobacter sp. 10L412. The sequence continues at coordinate 401,371 of NZ_JBFTJT010000006.1, forward strand.
TCTGCTTCAACCGGATTTTTGGGCGCGCACAAAGCATAGATGCTCGCCGGATGGACCGTGAGAAATGCCTTGAGTACCAAGGAATCCTGGCTGGCCGACGGCGTGACCGCGTCAGTAACAGTGTGTTCCGGATTGAGGTAGAGTCCCGAGGCGACATCGCCGAACTGCAAATCCAGATCCACGATCACTACGCTCATGGGCGCTAACTTGCCCAACCCCACGGCAATGTTCGTGGCGATGGTCGTCTTACCTACGCCACCCTTGGGAGAAAAGACGCCGATCACCAGGCCCTTAGGTGCTCCTGCTGGCTTGGGTTCCGAAGTCCGCTGACGGGTGGCGAAGGACTGGCACGCGCGCTCCAGGGTGACCCTGATCTCGGCCATGTCCGCAGAGGGGCTCATGATGTCGCGGATGCCGGATCGCATCGCCTGAAGAATAAAGTCCGGCTGCGGCTCCGCGACAAGAAGCACGCTTAGCTCCGGTACCTGAACGTTAAGGACCGTAGCCAAGCGCATCGCTTCCTCCACCGGCACGTCCGGTCCCAGAATCAGCACCTCAAGTTGTCCCTGGTTCAGGGCGCCAAAGAGCTCGGCGGGGTCAACAGGCAGGACGCTGGTGAAGAAGGTTTGCACGCTTCCGGGGAGGCCGCCGGCAACGGCTTGACGTAGCCGCTGATCAAATTCAGCACTGGGCGTTATCAAGACAAACCGGCTCACTTGTACACCTCGCTCCGTTGGATGATTCTGGGTCCGCTCTCCTGGGCGTCCACCGGCTCCTTACTCAGCCAGATTTTGGCGAACTCGGAGGCGAAGACGATCTTGGTTGCGTCCGAGTCACCCACTGCAACAGTCAGGAGCAAGGAACCAGTGGGCAGGGTGCTGTCCTTGGGATCAGGTGCTGTGGTCCCGGGACTGGGGGCAGGGCTGGGCTGGCTCGTAGGTGCTGGCTCGGGGGCCCGCTGCACCGCAGTCACAAGCACCTTGTGAATGGACAATTGGGTGGTTTCCTTATCGGGCTTGGACTCGATTCCACCGCTTTCCATGGAAATGAAAATCCCGACGTGGTCACCAGGAACCACCCGTCCGCCCACCACACGCACGGGCTCCACCTGAAACGAGACCTCCTGCATTCCGGGAGGTACCGCGACGTTTCCCGGAGTCTTCAGTGCCTCCGGGGCTACAAGGCGCTCGGCCACCAATGGTTCGCCCGGAACGAGGTCCACGGCAGCAACTTTGCCGGTTGAATCGCCCAGCGTCTTGAGTGCCGATGCGGGGACAGAAGACTGCGGAAGCTGCTGGGCAGCCAGGGAAGCCTTCATGGCCTCTACCGGGGTGCCGGCGGGAATCGGAGCCTTGACCATCAAGACCTCAACAGGGGCAAGATTCTGGACAGCCCGTTGATCCGCGCCCTGCGCGTAGACGAACACGAGGATCACCCCTATGACCGCCAGCAGCGCTGCTGCCGATCCCGCCAATAAGCGTGATTTCACTTAACACTCCTGTGCTTCAAAAATTGGAAAGGCTAGTTGGTCAGGCGCACCACGGTGACCCCGTTGGCATCCACGGGTCCCAACGAATAACCGTCCGCCAGCGACACGTATCTGACGAAGCTCCCCACGATCCCCCGGCAATTCCCGGTGCAGGACAGCGAGGAGGAAACATAGGGACTCTGGTTATGGAATACGTCCGGGAGGCTGCTGCCGCCGCTGAACTTCCATCCCGTCACTTTGAAAGCGGCAAACGAGATCAGGTGGTAAATGGCTCCGCTTCCTGTGCCGGTGACAGAATTGAAGACCGGAAGCAACACAATGATGTCCTTACCGGCGTTGATGGTGGCGGCCCAGTTGTTCAGGGTGGTGGAACAATTTGGAGGCACACTGTTACCAGGGGCGCTGCCCCCTTGGTTGAGCGCCAAGTCGATGGTGCCGCCGCAGGAGCCCGGATTCTGGACGGTCCATCCGAATCCGCCTTCTACTGCCGCGCCTGAAGGCCCGTAGTTGCAGCTGGGGTTTGCGCCGCTGCCGTGAGCCTGCAAAAGCTGCTGAACGCCGCCAACGTAGCCTTGCACTTGGCAGATAGAAAACGCCAGGGGGAATGGTGTAGTTCCCTTACGTGGGCTGCCCCACTGGACGGTCGACGAAGTCACAACGTCCGCGGAATTCATGCCCAGGACACGGCCAAAGACAAGTGAAACGGCATTTGGAGCACCACCCGCTTGCTGGGAGCCGGCGGACACGGTTACCTTCCGGTTAGTCAGATCAAGGTTTACCGAGTTGATGTTTCCAAGGCCGTCCACAGCATTCTTGTTGGCCATGTCCTTGGCGATCTGGGAGGTACTCGAGCAATTCGGATCGCTGGTGCTGGCGGCACACTTCTCCGCCACGGCCAGAGCGGCGGCATCGGATCCGTTCTGCGCTTGTGCCTTTTCCGAGTAGAGCTTTCCTGCATCTACAGCGAGGGCAGCAAAGCCAAGCAGCGCAACCAGAATCAGAGCGATGAGGACCGCGACGGCCCCGCGTTCGCCGTCGTCGTCATTGATCTTTAGCCGCCACATACCATCACCCCCACGCCTTGCATCGCGAACGGTCCTGCGATTCCCGTGAGGGTGCTGAGTGTGTACTTGACGGTTACGGACATCTGAGCGCCGGACGTGCAGCTGGTGGCACTGAAAGTGAAGTTGGCATCTGCCAGCTTTGGGTTCAGCGTTACAGCCGCGTTTTTCGCCGCGGTCCTGGCTGCCGACTGATCATTCGCGATGGACATCACGCGCACGCCCTCGCGGGCGGCGTTCGTGAGCGAGACCTGCGCGTTGTAGGCCCGCCCGAATTCCATGATCCCCAGAACCAGGAGGATCAGGACGGGTGCGAGCAACGCGAACTCGACCGCTACGGCACCCCGTTCTGATGTCCTGTGCATGTGGATCTGCCTTCTTATCGAAAGTGGAAAGAGGAACGGGTGGGTGGGGCCACCGACCCACCCACCCGATGATTTCAGCGAACCTGTTACGAGCAAACCTTGGTGGTGGCATTCCACGAGCCACCCTTGACGGCACAGGCTGAGCTGTTAAAGGTGTCCACGAGGTTGGTGCCGAGGAGGCTAACGGCCACAATGATGACGACTGCGATGAGGGCAACCATGATGCCGTATTCGACGGCGGTAGCGCCGTTCTCTTCACGACGGGCACGGGATGCGATGGTGCGGAAGGTAGCAAACATTTTGAAAACTCCTGAGCGAGTTGGGGAGATGTGGGCTGGCCCGATACCAGCTCCCAATAAACGTAGCAACTGAGAGAGGCCCATATCGGAGTCCTTGGGACTTCCTGTGGAAAGCCTCTGGAACCTGCGCATTTCCTGCGCTAATCCTAGGAATTCCCTTGCTTTGCCCATACAAAAATAAGGCCGCGCCATCATTGGCACGGCCTTATCCTGGAGTTTTGTCAGCCCATGGCAGGCGCAACCACGGGTGGTGCCGAGAGCTGCTTACGCGCCCACCGGACCAACTTCTTGCCCTTGCCCTTCCACCAGTTGTCTTCATCCTTGTTGTAGTGCCAGCGGAAGATGATCATCACCAGCACGGCCATACTCATGGCCACTTGAATCCATGACCAGCTGACCGCTTCAGCGAGGGCACTGATTCCCATGACCAGGATGGAAGGCACCGCCAAGGTCCTGAAAATCGTATTCGCCACGTACCGGGGGCGTGAACTTGGCACTGACAAGGCACGCACCATGTCGAAGCACAGGCACACCACTACCACTACGTGCCCCACGGACATAAGGAGAAGCCCGGGCAGCGACCCCGCGAACATAGCGGCTGATTCCATTCCTGTACTCAACGTAAACCCCTCCAACAAACGTCATTTCAGATCCTCTGTGCTCCATTGAATCGGCTGCAAGTGGGGCCGTCACGAGTAGTGTGTACTCGTTTCCGGCCGGCCCGACTACTCGGTTGCTTGCCCTGTACTTGGTCTGCTACGGCCGGACTCTCCACAACGCGGGGTCAGTTACGGCCCATAAATCCCCTCGGCATGGGCCCGAAGTGACCCCGCGTTGGGCGATATACACTCGCGGTGAGGGCGAAACGCATGACCAAGGATTTTCGGCACGGGTGTGAGCGAAGGGTCAGGATGTTCGGTTCGAAGAAGCAGAAGCTCAACGATCTGATGGAGGAGCTCAGGCCCGACCTGAGTCGGGAGTCGCTCGGCGCCGGGCCCAACTTCCCGGGTGTCGCACCGAATCCGCTCCTGAGCAGTGATGCACGGAAGCGCAATGCGGAACTGGTCAATGGGGTGCTTGCGCTCGGCGTTCTCGTCGACTGGCGGGAGGTAAACAGCAATCCACGTGTGCTCCTGATGTTCGACGTCGAGACCGCCGACGGCATATCGTTCCGCGGCATTGCAGACGAAGACCTCACGATCACCGCTCTCACCCGGCTCGCCCCAGGACAGACGTTGCCTGTGCGCTACCGGCCGGCGGTTATGGACCACTACGTCGCCCTTGCCCGGGACGCGGACCCTGCCCAAGTGCAGCAGCTCTCTGACGAGATCGCGAGTCGCAAACAGGCCGGACCCGAGCCCATCTCCGCAACGCGGGGTCATTTAGGGCCCATATATCCCCTCGGAATGGGCCCTAAATGACCCCGCGTTGGGCGTTTAAGCGGGACTATGCTTGACAGCAGGGCTTGGTTTTCAGATCCGGGGGGATGGAAGGTGTTTGGCTATGGGGGATAGCGTTTTCTTGCCGTTGGAGGATTACTTCAGCAGAATCGGAAGGCGCAGGGCGGTTGTCTTGTGCCAGTTGCCCTTGGCGGCCACGGTCACTTTGATTGTTTTCTTAGCAATCCTCTTCAACGCCGGCAGCCTCTTAGACCCTGTCTTCATCGTTGTCCTGCTCGTGCACGTCGTGATCCTTGCCGCATGCCTCGTTCTCCCGTGGAACCGTCTTCCCACATGGAGCTTCATCTTCATCCCCGTACTGGATTGTCTTGCTCTCGGCCTCCTGCGCGAGGTTGGCGGGCCCGTTCTCAGCGTCGTGGGATTGGTCATGGCCTTCCCGGTGATTTGGTTGTCGGTCAGCGCCAGCAAGGTCCGCGTGGCATTGGCCATCCTGGCGCCGCTTTGCGCGACGGTGGCTTCGCCGTTCGCACTGGGTCACGAGGTTGAACGGTCGGAGCTGATCCGCATGATCGTCTTCCCTGCCATCATGGCCGGTTTGGCTATCTCCGGGCATGCTGTTGCCCGCGGGCTGATCAAACATGGCGAGCGCCTGGACCATAAGGATCAGGAATTGGTGCGGCTCCATGGTGCCACCAAAGAACATGCGCAACTTCTGGACACCGTCCTTGAAACGGTCAACGTTGGGGTCTGGGCCATGGACACAAACGGTACTGACATTCTCACCAACCGTCGTCTCCGCGCCGACCGTTCGTGGGTTGAGTCCGTGGATGCCGTAAACCCGTTCACCGTTGGGACTGCTCACTCCAATGAGGAACGGAACAGTCCGGCCGACCTTGCTGTCCGAGGTGCCAGCTTCACCAACAGACTTGTGCGCGTAGGCGATGGGGAGAAGCAGCGGACCTTTTCGGCGGCCGCCCGTCCCCTGCTGGACGAAGCGGGCCAGCTGAAGGGTTCCATCATTGCTTTCACTGACGTCACGGCGCTGGTAAAGGCGCAAACAGCGCGCGACAAGTTCGTTGCCACGATTTCCCACGAGCTTCGAACCCCGCTCACGTCCATCCTTGGTTATCTGGAAATACTCGACGACCAGCCAAATCCTGCCTTCATGGGCATCATTGAACGGAATGCTGAACGTCTGCTGACCCTCGTCAATGATCTGCTTCTTGTGGCTTCCGAAGAACTCGAGCTGCGTCGCCGGCCCACCAATGTCTCCGAGCTGCTCCAGGAGTCGGTCAAGAACGCCAGGCCTGCAGCAGCGGCACGGGGTATCACCATTTCAATGCAAATCCACGGAGACGTGGCGGCAGACGTTGATCCTGGCCAGTTCTCCAAAGCCATTGACCAGTTGCTATCCAACGCCATCAAGTTCTCCCCCGAAGGCACTCAGGTGGTTATCGGCCTCCGGGGGAATAACGGTGAGGTAGAGCTCTCCGTTCGCGATCACGGAATCGGCATGACAGAAGAGGAACAAGATGAAGCCTTCACCAAGTTCTTCAGGGCCGATCAGGCAATGGAATCGGCCATACCCGGCGCAGGCCTCGGGCTTCCCCTCAGCAAAGCCATCATCGAAGCCCACGGTGGAACCATCGGATTGAACAGCCATCCAGGCTCCGGCACCACCGTCACGGTCACCGTTCCGCGATAGTTGCGAGTTGCTCCTGTTCTGCGGGTGTCAGCCATCCTGCTTCATCGTAATTATGACGATCGTCAAAATTTGGTTATCTACATCACGATAGACCTCAATTGAGGCCCGCGCAATACTCGGTTGGTATGCCAAGACCGCATTCAGCTTTTGGACGATTCGCGCCGGTTGGGTCAATATTGGCAACGCTATTGACGCTCTCTTCGGGTTTGGTATACCGTCAGCGCTATTCGGCATCCACCTGACTGGACGCCTCGACGATGAGGGAAGACGAATGGCAGAAGTTGAAGCGGCATCGACACAGGCCGGAGCTGGCTGCGCCAACTGTGGCGGCAATGTGGGACTCGAAGAAGAAGCCGGCATTCGCGCAGGCCAGGCTCATCAAACCGGGCTGCTGGTGGATAAAGTCGAGCGCGAGTCTGCGCTGGCGAAGATGCGAGGATTCGGAGCAGATGGCTTCCGTGACCAAAGCCGCCCCCTGGTTCTGGCCTCGAGTTGGCTCTTGGCGCATATCAATGACGAGATGGTTCTCCTGGCCGATCACGAGGTTGTGGTCAAGAACGGACGAATTGAGGAAGTAAGGCCCCGCACCGGCAGTACTGACGAGCGCGTGGAGATGCCGGGACAGTTGCTGCTGCCCGGGCTGATCTCCATGCACAGCCATGTGGCCGGAGGAGCAGCCACTCGAGGCTATGTTGAAGGCAACCTCACACCCATGAGCAAGGGTGCGCCGCTGCGGCAGGGACGGCAATTCCTCAAAGCCATGGTGCTCCTTGAAGACCTTCCGGACGAAGATCTGGACACCATGACCGCATTGAACCTCGCTGAAATTCTTCGCGGTGGCTGTACCACTCAAGTGGAAATGTCCAAGGGCCTGCGCTCCATGCAGTCATACGTCCGGGTGGCCCGGGAGTTTGGCATCCGGGGCTACCCTTCAGGCGCTGTCCCGGGGATGAAGCGGATCCTGCCCATATGGAAACGCGGTACGGACGATCAAGCGTTGTTCGATTCTGTGCCCGAAACCCTGGCAGAAATCCGGGAAAACCTGGACTACGCCCGCACCATCAATGGCGTTGACGATGGCCGGATCCTTCCCATGATGGCGCCGGCAACCAACGCCGTGCACACACCGGAAACTTTTGCGGCCATGAAGTCAGCGGCACAAGAGTTGCACGGCCTGCACATTCACCTACAGGCCGGATATGGCCGGGCGCCTCAGCCGGACAAGGTGGCAATGAACAGGCTGTGGGGTCAGGATGAAATACCGTGGCTGCACAGCATGGGAATCTTCGACGGGTCCGTTCGCGTCTTCGGGGCACATCTGCTGGGTATCGATTTTGAGCGGGACCTTCCCCTCCTGGCGAACTCCAGCTTCACGTTTGCCAACTGCCCCTCCGGTACGGGAGCGGGAGTAACGCCCGCGCAGTGGCCGTGGCCAGAGGTCCTGGGTGCGGGTGTCAATTCCGGTATCGGGTTGGATACCCACTCCAACGACTACATCGAAAATCTGAAGATGGCGGTCATCTATGGGCGCATCCGTGCCGACTTCCTCGGTGATTCCACTCCGGTGCCCATGGTCCGCCCGTCCATTTGGACCGCCGTCGAATCAGCAACGCTGGGCGGAGCGAGGGGCCTTGGCCGTGAAGATCTGGGCCGCATCGCCGTGGGAGCAAAAGCCGATCTCACAAGCATCGACGTCAGTGGTTTGTTTGTGGGTGTTGGAACCGTGCCGCGCGAACCGTTGAACCACCTGATGTACGCCAACGGGCTCTCGGTCAGAAACGTCATGACGGACGGCCAGTGGCAGGTCCGCGACGGCGCCCTGACCATCGTTGACGAGGCCGCCTTGGTCCACAAAGCCGGCAAGGTGGTCCAGAGAATCTGGAACGAGATGGCAGCCGACGGTGTCTTTGTCGACGAGCCCCGCAGTGACCTGATCCCGGCTGCTTCCTGAGCTAACGCTCCCGCGCAATTCCCACGGTTCACGCCTTGGGTTAATCCGTGCTGCCCAATTTTGACACTGCAATTCCCTTCAAGACCACGTAGTTCCCTTCAAATTGTTAGGAGATAGATCAATGAAGAACTTTGCTCCCCAGGTATCTGAATGCTGGAAGAAGGTCGCTGTAACGGCATTTCTGGTCGGAATACTTGCAACCACCGCCGCATGTGGTGGCGCCGCGCAGCCAGCCACAAAGGTGGAACCGGCAGCCAGCAGTGACACATCCTTGAGCGATCTGCTTCCCGCGGACCTCAAAGCGAAAGGCTCGCTCACTGTAGGCACGCAGCCGGACTTTGAACCCGCTAATTACACTCCGATCGGCGAAGACGGCGTCAAGGGATTCAATATTGACCTGATGGATGCGATGGCCGCCAAGCTGGGCCTGAAAGTCACCTACCAGAAGGTCCCTTTCGACCAGCTTCTGGTGGGCGTGCAGAACGGCAAGTTTGACGCCTCCATTGCTGGGATGACGGACCGTCCCGGGCGGCAGGAAAAAGTTGATTTCGTGGACTACCAAGTGGCAGGAACCGTCTTCATGGTGGCCAAAGGCAACCCAAAGAAGATCACCAGTGAAGTCGACGGCGGTTGTGGAATCAAGATCGGCGGGGTCAAGGGCAACGACGACGAACGCCTGGTCAAACTGATGGCCGAGGCGTGCACCAAAGAAGGCAAGGCTGCGCCGGAACTGGTGACCTTCCCCACCGGAAGCGATAAGAACCTGGCGCTGACCTCCGGGCGGGTGGACGCCATGTTCTGGCCCGACATGGCCGTATCCGTAGTGCAGAGGGAGACCGGAGGAAAGCTGGAATCTGTGCCTGTGAACTTCGAGGAAAAGGTCTTCCTCGGCATGATCTTCAACAAGCAGACGCCGCAATTGCGCGACGCCTTCCTTAAGGCAACCGAGGCCATCCATGCCGACGGCACGTATGACGAGATCCTGAAGAAATGGGATGTTGCTGTCATCGATCTGCCAAAGCCCGGAATCAACCTCGCCAAATGACCACTAATAATGAAGCGCTGACGAAAGTGCATTTGGCGACCGATTCCCCTCTGACAACTCCCCGACGTAGTTCGGACCAACCCCAGGCAGTATCCGGAGAAAAGGCAAAGAGGCGTAAACCATACGGACAATGGGCCACCGCAGCCCTGATCCTGGCAACCATCGGCGCATTCTGTTGGACGCAGGCCGGCAATGAAAAGCTCGACTGGGCCAGCGTGGGCCAGTTCATGTTCCATCCAGCCATCCTTAAGGGCATAGCAGTCACGCTGGAACTCGCGGTTTTCAGCATGCTGATCTCAGTGGTTCTGGCCTTCGGCGTCGCCCTGATGTGCCAGAGCAGAAACCGTGTAGCGTCTGCAGTAGGCAAACTCTATGTCTGGTTCTTCAGGGGCGTACCCCTGCTCGTACAGATCCTCATCTGGTTCAATCTCGCCGTGCTCTACCCAACCATCCTGGGGAGGGACACGAATGAATTGATCTCAGGATTCACGGCAGGTCTCTGTGCGCTGTCTCTGGCCGAATCGGGATACATGGCGGAGATCATTCGAGGCGGCATCATTTCGGTCGACAAAGGCCAAACTGAGGCGGGACTCAGCATCGGCCTTACCCGGGCCCAAGCCCTCCGCCGAATCGTTCTGCCCCAAACCATCAGGGTCATCATTCCGCCCACGGGAAATCAATTCATCGGACTGCTGAAGGCAAGCTCGTTGGTCTCGGCCATCGGTGGCAGCGACCTGCTCACCCAAACCCAGCTGATCTATGGACAAAACTTCAAGATCGTTCCCCTGCTCATCGTCGCCACGGTTTGGTACCTGGTCCTGGTCAGCGTCGCCAGCGTGGGCCAGTACTTCCTGGAGCGGAAGTTCAATCCTGACGGAGCCTCCTCACGGTTCTCATTTCGGAAGGCAGAACGGCCATGACGGTACTTCAAATGCAGGCGCCCTTGATGTCAGCCCGGGGTGTCAACAAATGGCTCGGACGCAATCACATCCTTCGCGGTGTGGACATGACAGTAGAGCCAGGTGAAATTGTCTGCGTCCTTGGCCCGTCAGGCTCCGGCAAAAGCACATTGTTGAGGTGCATCAACGGACTCGAGGCAATCGAGTCCGGCACTATCAACGTGGACGGTGACCGGGTGGGGTTCACTACCCGCAAAGGGCAGCTATACGAACACACCGAACAAGAAGCTGCACTGATGCGTCGCAGGATTGGAATGGTCTTCCAACATTTCAACCTCTTCAATCACATGACGGCCCTGCAAAACGTCACCTATGGTCCTCGCAGGGTACTCGGCCTCCCCAAAGCAGAGGCAACCAAACAAGGGTTGGATGCGCTGGACAAGGTTGGCTTGTCCATGAAACGAGATTCCTATCCAGCCCAACTCTCCGGCGGGCAGCAGCAACGCGTAGCAATCGCCCGCGCGCTGGCCATGAAACCCCAACTGATGTTGTTCGACGAACCAACCAGCGCCCTGGATCCGGAACTGGTGGGGGACGTACTGGCCGTCATGAAGCGGGTGGCTGAGGAAGGGATGACGATGATCATCGTGACTCACGAAATCGGCTTCGCCCGGGAAGTCGCGGACAGAGTGGTCTTCATGGATGAAGGCCGGATTGTCGAATCAGGACCGGCAGCCCAGGTACTCGACCATCCATCCAATGAGCGAACAGCCAATTTCCTTCGCCACGTCAAGTGAAAGCGTGGGGTCCGGCGATACCCGGACCCCACGCCACCAGAACAGGAACACCACCCTATGACAGACCGTGAAGCCGTGCACGATGTTCCAGTTTCAGCATCACGCACAGCCTTGGCCTATTTGCACATCCGGGACCGGATTATCAGCGGAGACCTGACGCCGGGAACCTGGCTCCGCGAGCGGGAGCTATCCTCTGAGCTCAACGTTTCCCGTGTGCCGGTCCGGGAAGCGCTGCTTCAACTCGAGGCCGACGGCTACACCACCACAGGGCCACGGCACGGTGCCGTTGTTCGGCAAATGACTATTCAGGACGTCAATGAAGTATTCGATATCAGGCTCAGCATCGAAGTCTCCGCCGCAAGCATTGCCGCGAGGCAGGTAGCCGATGGTGCCGCTCCTGATCAGCTGCTCACGGTCATGGCCCATGCAGAATCGCTCATCGACAGCCAGGATGCCGATCTGCGGGCGCGGACAAATATCGCCATTCACGACGAAATCTTCCGGCTGACGGGCAACGAACTGCTGACTTCCGTCATAAGGCCCGTTGCCAACCGCATGCGCTGGCTTTTCGGAAATGTGGTGGAACAGGACGCCGCGGTGCTCTGCCAGGAACACCGGGCCCTGTGCCAAGCGATATGCATGGGGCAACCAGAACTCGCCTCGGCCTTGGCCGTCGCCCACATCGAGCACAGCAGGGCTCCTGCCATTGCCCAGTTGGAAGGAAGGCTTCCGTCCCGCCGTCCGCAATCTGCCCGACCCCCTAGCTCCTTCCGCCCCCGGACACAGAGGCCCTCATGACACTTGTTCTCACAGCATCCACACTCGAATCCCTCGCCAGCATGACCGACACCATTACCGCCGTCGAACGCGGTTTTGGTGACATTGCCCGCGGCACTGCCCTTCAGCCCGGACCGCTATCCCTGCACCTGCCGTCGTCGGAAGCGCGCTACCTTCTCATGGCCGGATTGGCAGAAGCCCAGCAGCTGGCGGCAGTGAAGCTGCTTTCCGATATCCCCGCGAACCACGAAGAAGGCCTCCCTACCCAACGCTCCAGTATCCTCTTGGCCGATCGACGGACAGGAGAAACACTCGCCCTTCTGGACGGACGCGTGCCTACTCGAATTCGAACTGCAGCCGCGAGCGCCGTAGCCAGCAGGTTCCTTGCGCGCCCTGACAGTTCAACTTTGGGGTTGGTTGGTGCAGGAGCCTTGGCCATCGCCCACGTTGAAGCGTTGATGGCTGTTCTTCCCATCCGGAGGGTAGTGGTGTGGTCACGAAGCGCCTCTACATTGGCCGCATTCGAGGCGAGGACCGCGCACCATCCGATCGAATTAGTGAGGGCATCAGGTGTCCAGCAGGTTGTGGAGGCAGCTGACGTCCTTTGCACTTTGACGCCGTCCGTGGAGCCGGTGGTTCGTGGTGAGTGGTTTCGTCCGGGACTGCACGTCAATGCTGTCGGTGCACGCCCACGCCCCACGCATCGGGAAATCGATTCGGAGGGGATGCGAAGGGCACGGGTGTTTGTGGACAGCATGCCGACGGCCGTTGAGAAGTCAGGCGACCTCATGATGGCCGTGGCCGAAGGCACCTTGTCGCTGGACGACGTCAGAGGTGAGCTCAGCGCAGTCATCGTCGGCGACTTGACCGGACGTGAGCGCGAGGACGACATCACGCTCTTCAATTCGGTGGGAATCGGCATGCTTGACCTGGCAATCGGCCGGCTGCTGTACGACGCTGCCGTCCTTCATGGGTTGGGAACCAGCATCGATATGTCCCGGTGACGAAAGCTCACACCGCAAGCCCTCATGGACTGCGTGTTGGATAATCAAGTATGGGCGCGGAGCTGCTGACAATTCCTGAGTGTCCCCATGCTGCGGCCGCTCAGGAACTCTTCGAGCGGGCACTGGGGCTGGCCGGGGTTACCGGCATGGTGCACGTGGTGGTGGACTCCGAGGAGGAAGCAGCCTCGCTCGGATTCCACGGCTCCCCCACGTTCCAGATCGACGGACAGGACCTCTTTCCGGTCCTCGGAGGCCCCGCGCTGAGCTGCCGGATCTATCCGACGACGGACGGTCCCCGCAGTCTGCCGTCTCTTGAATCGCTCCGAAGGGCGATTCAAGAAAGACTCAAGGGCAGTTAGCTTAGGGGCGGGTCAGAAACGATTCGACTTTCCCCGGGTCCCGCTCGATCACCGGCTCCAAAACCTGATCAATCCTGCTGAGCAGTTCAGCATCAAGTTTCACTCCCGACGCCGTGGCATTGTCCACGAGCTGCTCTGGCTTGGACGCTCCCACGATTGCCGCCGAGACGTTGCTGTTCTGCAATACCCAGGCGACGGCGAGGGCTGCCATGGACAGTCCTGCTTCCTTGGCAATGGGCTGCAGTTCCTGGACCTTCTCCAGCACCTCCGGACGCATGAACTTGTGGTCGTCCTTCAAGGTCCCGTCCTCGCTGGTGAAGCGCGAATCGGTGGGCGCCCCCTTGCCGGGAACGTATTTTCCGGTAAGGACGCCCTGGGCCAACGGGGACCAGCAGATCTGTCCCAAGCCCAGCTCCTCGCTGGTGGGAACCACCTCCTCCTCGATGACCCGCCACAGCATTGAGTACTGGGGTTGGTTCGAGATCAGGCCGATGCCAAGGTCTTTGGCGAGTGCGGCGCCAGCCCGGATCTCGTCCGGCGTCCATTCGGAAACACCGATGTAAAGTGCTTTGCCGGCCCGCACGATGTCCGCAAATGCCTGCATCGTCTCCTCAAGCGGCGTCTCATAGTCGTAGCGGTGGGCTTGGTAGAGGTCCACGTAATCCGTACCGAGCCTGCGCAATGAGCCGTTGATTGACTCCATGATGTGTTTACGCGAGAGCCCGCGATCATTCTTTCCTTCACCGGTGGGAAAGAAGACCTTGGTGAAGATCTCAAGGCCTTCACGCCGAACCCCCTTGAGGGCCTCGCCCAAGGCCGTTTCTGCACGGGTTCCCGCGTAAGCGTCGGCAGTATCGAATGTGGTGATCCCAAGATCCAGTGCTTGCCGTACGCACGCTGTGGCAGCTTCCTGATCGATCTGTTCGCCGTGGGTGACCCAGTTGCCGTAGGCCAGTTCGCTGATGTACATTCCGGAGGCGCCGAGCTTGCGATATTCCATGGGTTAAGTCCTTTTCTTCAGTGTGAGTGTTAGCTGCTAGGTGTGATTCTTAGGTAGGTGGCGTGCCACTGCGCCTGCCTCGCAAGGGAAATGGCGGCGCTGTAGTGCCGCGAACAACCAGCTGGGCGGACAGCACCAAATCCGGCTCCGCACCGGCGTCGGGCGTTATCAAAGCCAGCAACCGGCGCGCGGTTTCGGACCCCTGCAGGGCGACCGAGTGGTCCATGGTGGTCAGGTCCAGAATCTCGGAGAGTTCATGGTTATCGAAGCCAATGACAGACATATCGCCCGGAACATCGATTCCGCCCGCCTTCAGAGTGCGCAACACGCCAAAAGCCATCTCGTCGGACGCTACGAAGACGCCAGTAGGGGCTACTTCCGCGCACAACAGCCGGGACATGGCCCTTGATCCGCCAGCCGTTGAATTCTCCTCGTGGACCTCAAGGTCCTGGCTGGGCTCCAGCCCTGCCTCGCCCAGAGCCTCGCGGTAGCCCTTCAAACGGTTGGCCGGCGGGACCCCTCCCAACGTGCTGTCTGCAGCCTCCCGAATTCCGATGAAGGCGATGCGTTCATGCCCCAAATTGAGCAGGTGCCGTGCTGCTGCCCGCCCGGCCGCGTGGTCGTCTACCCGAACACCAGGCCTGCCAGGAGTTCCCGACCCCAAAAAGGCAACAGGTAAGTTCTGGGTTTCAAGGGCGGCTAGTTCCTCCGGAGTCGGTTGCAAGGCAAAGACCAATACTCCGTCGGCTCGACCGGTCAGGCTCGACCCAGCGAAGAAACGCTCGCGCGCGGCAGTGTCCCCGAGTTCGTACAACAGGACGTCAAAGCCTGCTTGGCGAAGCACACGCCCCGCCGATGCCAGCACTTGCCCGAAGAACCATTTGGAGAGGTTGGGAGTGACAATCGCGATGGCTCCCGTCCGGCCAGTTGCTAAACGTGAACCAGCCAGCGAGGGAACATACCCCAGCTCTTGGGCAATGCGTTGCACGCGCTTGCGAGTCTCCAACGAAACTCCCGGCATATCCCGCAGTGCGCGCGAGACTGTTGATACCGAGACATTCGCGCGTTCCGCGACCGCATCCACTGTTGACGACATGGGAATGACGGTAGCGGTACCCGAAGATTAACGCAAGCGCTTGCGAACGAACTTGCTGACGTGGTTATCGAGATGGGGTTACTGACGGTGAGGAAGTATCACTGCCCTCCGAAGTGCTCATGGTCGGTGTCGACGTTGACGTTGATGTCGATTTCGACGACGACGACGGCGAACTGGTCATGCTGCTGGACGAACTGGTCATCATGGTGCTTGGAGTCCCGCCGCTGCCTTCGGCTTTCTCAAGCACCTTGTTGATCAAATCTTCGAGTTCCTTCTGGTCGGAATCGCCCAGGCTTGGCCCACTCTTCGTGGCGACCACCAGCAGCCTCCCGTCGGCCGCAGAGACCTGCATGAGCTTCTTCTGGGTTTCACCGGAACGTGTACTGACGGTCCCGAATGTTTCCTTTGCCTTCGTCTTAGCGTCTAACTTCTCACTGGAGACTTCATACCTCTGGCCGACGGCTTTTACCGTGAACTTTGCGCATTTATCCATGTTTCCGCTGATGTCCTTGAGAACCTTCTCCGCGTCCGGACCCTCACTACCGGATTGAGCGGACAGGGACCGAGGCTGATCACCGTCAGAAAGCGCGACAGCGATCTCTCCGTGTTCAACTTTGTCTACCAGCCCCGCCGTGGCGATGTCCTTGCAATCCTGAGGATCGACGCTGGCCGTATTCAAAAGGAGGTCGGCGATCTTACCGCCTTGGTCTACCTGCTCCTTGGAATAGAGCTTGAGCTCGTTGCCGTCTCCATCTTTCATACCGGAGATCAGATCGCGTAACTCGTCCTCGCTGTAGACCTTTTCCTGAGCCGACGTCGAGGCTGAGGATGAGGCGGACGACGTAGTGGCAGATGAAGGACTTGCTGCACTGCCCCCGCCACCGCTGCACCCCGCCAAAGCCACTGCTGCAACTGCAAATACTGCAAGCGCTGGAACTCTTCGCATCAGATACTGCCTTCCGGTGAACGTTGGGATCTTCTACATCTGTCCGCCCGGACCGCTATCCTCCACTTCGCCGCGCCAAGCACCTGTTTCTGTTCCGCGGGATTCGATAAAGTCCTTGAATTTCCGCAGATCGGCTTTAACCTGCATCTCGTCGATCTTCAGTGCCGCACCGGCCTTCTCGGTGGCGGTTTCCGGTGCCCACTCAAAATGGACGTTGACCTTGGTGTGGTTGTCATCCATCCGGGTGAACCGCACGACGCCGGCATGCGACTTCCCGTCGGTACTGCGCCAGGCGATCCGATCATCAGGCTGCTGGTCCACGATTTCGGTATCGAATTCGCGCTCCACGCCAGCGATCTTGGTGACCCAGTGGTTGGTGGTGTCACTCAGCTGGGTCACGGCCTCTACGCCGGACATGAACTCCGGAAAGGACTCAAACTGGGTCCACTGGTTATAGGCAGTGTGGACTGGGACAGCGACATCAATGGTTTCTTCAACGGTTTCCATTTTTCCTCCTATTGTTGAAGCGGCCCGCAAACAGCGGACAGCGGTAGGCCCCCGAGGCGCGCTGGAGTTCGCGTCGGTTCAATGGTTGTGATCTCCGGGAAGCGGAGCGCCTGAGGATAGTCGGATGGACTTCGTCCGGGCGATGGACAGTCGCCGGGGAGGTAGGGATCAGAGATGATCGACATCGACTGTTTCCTCAAGAAAGGGAGGCTGCTGCCCACCTCTGGACCTGCTCCCGCTTTTAGGCTAGACCTCGATATGTTGTGGGGCAAGCATCCGAGGAGCCCCGGGACGTGGAGGCAAAAGTGCCTTCTTCGGCAGCAATTTTCAGTTGTTTCCGGAGACAGCACTACCAACGTTGTACCGCTGTGCTTCCAACGTTGTACCCTGTGATCAGGGCGATTCCGGCCCTTTGCGCAGGGAAGGGAGCGGCCATGTCTGTCACAATCCGGGACGTCGCCAGGGTCAGCGGTTTTTCCATCAAGACGGTGTCCAACGTCATTAATGGCCACCCGCAGTTGCGCGCAGAAACGCGGGCACGTGTCCAGGAAGCCATTGACCAGCTGGGATACAGGCCCAACCTCTCTGCGAGGAACCTGAGGTCCGGGCGTACTGGAGTCATCGGCCTCATCATTCCGGATCTCACCACGGCCTATTTTGCCGAACTTGCCGACGCCGTCATGCGTGCCGCTGCCGCCAAGGGAATCGCTGTCCTTATTGAACCGATCGGCAGCGGTCGTGAAAACGAGCTGGCCGCACTTCGTGGCCAACACCGGCACATGGTGGACGGCATCATCTACAGCTCCTTGACCTTGGGGGCCGCGGACACTGAAATTCTGAAGGGAGTGGACACTCCGCTGGTTGTCCTCGGTGATACTTCTTTCGAGGGCCAGGTGGATCGGATCACGATGGCAAACACGGCGGGTGCCAAGTCCGCCACGGAGCATTTGTTGGGCATCGGCCGACGCCGGGTTGTGGCCTTGGGTGCGCACGAGGGCGATATTGTCGCGTCCGCTGAACTTCGCTTGGACGGATACAAGGCCGCACTGGAAGACGTCGGAGTGCCCTTCGATCCAAAGCTGGTTTACTACGCGGATTCCTGGCACCGCAGAGGGGGTGCCGCCGCTATGACGCGGATGCTCGCTGACGGACTGGACTTTGACGCGGTGTTTGCCTTCAATGACACCTTGGCGCTGGGCGCCATGCGCGTCCTTCAAGAGGCCGGACTGCATATCCCCGAGGATGTCGCCATTGTCGGCTTTGATGACCTGGATGAAACGCAATACTCCCTGCCAACTTTGTCCACCATCAATCCACGGCGGGACCAGATCGCCGAGGCAGCCGTTGAGATGCTCCTGCGACGCATAGAGGGCGGCGACGGGCCGGAGGCGAACGAGATCGAAACGGGCTTCTCCCTCCAAATCCGCGAGTCTTCCGGCGGATCTCCGGACAGCGCCTCCATGGCAACATCTGCCGCTTGAAATAAAAATACACTGAGGTCTTGACCCCTCTCGCAGCACGGCGCATGCTTGATACAACGTTTACGTACAACGTTTACCTAAATCGTTGACAGCAGGTTTTGGGGACATGGCTGTCCCATTTCACGAAAGGGCTGACATGAAAAGGTCGCTCACATTCCTCACCGTCGTCGCAGCCGCGTCGTTAGCGCTAACGTCCTGTTCAGGCGGGGGCGCAAGCGGGGAAAGCAAAGACGGCGCCAAAGCGGAACTAACGTTCTGGCACGGTTATACCGAGGCTGACGGGAAGGTCCTGAACAAGATCGTGGATGACTTCAACGCCTCCCAGAATGAAGTCAGCATCAAAGTCCAAACCAATCCCTGGTCGGTCATTGATGACACCCTCCTGCCGGCCCTCTCCTCCGGAAAGGGTCCTGACATTGTGGCGATGCCGGCCGAACGGCTCCCCGTCTACGCTGACAAAGGGGCCTTCGTTCAGCTGGATGACTTCTACAAGAATCCGTCCAGCAATCTCGACAAGCTGATTCCCGCCGCCGCGGACATGGAAACCGTCAACGGACATAAGTACGGCGTCCCATCCGGCTTCGTTCCCTTGGCGATGTTCTACAACAAGTCCCTGTTTGCCAAGGCTGGAATCACCACCCCGCCTACTACCTGGGACGAATGGATCGCCGCGGCCAAGAAGCTGACCGTGGATGAAAACAACGACGGCACACCAGAACAGTACGGACTTGGTTTGCCTGACCACGCAACCGTAGCCAACGGCGTCTGGCCTTCCCTCTTCTATGGCAACGGCGGAAACGTCGTCAAAGATGGCAAGGCTGTGGTGGACTCGCCGGAGAATGCCCAGACACTCAAGACGTGGGTGGATGCCATCCGGAACGACAAGATCTCACCAGCCGGCCTGGACGGTATTGCCGGTGACAAGCTCTTCAGCAGCGGCAAGGCAGCCATGTACCTTGGAGGCCCGTGGATGTCTTCCATCGCCACTGAAAACAAGATCGATTACGGCATTGCCGCCGTCCCTGCCGGTCCCAAGGACCAGGCAGCGTCCGCCATCGGTATTTCAATGGGCATCACAACGCAGAAGGACGAGGCGAAAGCCGCGGCAGCACAGAAGTTCTTCACGTACTTCCTGCAAAAGGAACAGGCCACGGCCTGGTCCCTGGGTTCGGGCTGGCCGCCGCTGCGCTCGGACATCCCCGCATCTGATGTCGCTGCGAATCCCGTAGTAGAAGCCTTGACCAAGCAGTCTGAGTTCGGCCGCCCGCTTCTGCCCGGCGTCGTGAACAGCACGGACGTTCTGACCGCCGTCGACAAGCTCACACAGCGCGCTGTGGCTGGCGAGAACATTCAGGACCTGCTCAAGGAAACCCAGGCGTCAGTCCAGAAGATCGTCGACGCCAAATAGTTGAACGGAACAGGTGCGGCGCCTAATGGGCGCCGCACCCTCCGGAAAGAAGCTCCCAAATGAGCACCACCATGCACAAGAAAACGACGGCGGCACCCCGGTACCGTGCGCCAGCCCCCTTGGGCGGGCGACGCAACCCGGCAATCGGCCAACGCCGCAAGAACATCCAGGCCCTGGCCTTCCTGGTCCCAGCACTCTTGGTCCTTGGCACGTTCACTGCCTGGCCCATGATTTCCGCCCTGCGATTGTCCTTCACTGATGCCAGCGGCTTCGGCAAGGAAAAGTGGGTGGGCTTCGAGAACTACGCCCGCATCTTCACCGATCCGGTCATCCTCAATGCAGTACTCAACACTGCCCTTTATGCCCTGTTGTTCACGCCAATGGCGGTGGCTCTTGCGCTCGTCCTGGCGCTGCTGCTGAACGATCCCCGGCTGCCATTTCGAGGATTCTTCCGAACCGCTTTGTTCCTGCCGTTCAGTATCAGCCTCGCTGTTGCAGCGATCGCCTGGTCCTACCTGATCGACCCCCAGGTTGGTTTGTTGAACTACTGGCTGGGGAACGCCGGGATCCGCATCGGAAACGTCCTGCAGGATCCCGTCCTGGCCATGCCCGCGGTTGCCTTCGTTGCCGTGTGGAAGAGCTTCGGCTTCTACATGGTCATCTTTCTCGCCGGGCTGCAGGAAATCCCAGGATCTCTCTACGAGGCCGCCAAGGTTGATGGCGCCGGGCCTTTCATGCGGTTCCGCCATGTCACCATGCCGATGCTGTCCAACACCACGGCTTTCGTCCTCATCTTCGCCCTGATCGCCGCCCTCCAGGCTTTCGACCAGATCTATGTAATGACTGGCGGAGGACCTTACGGCCACACCGAAACCGTGGTCATGCAGATCTATAAGTCCGGGTTCCAGAAACTCGACGTCGGTTTCGCCTCCGCACTCTCCTACGTCCTGCTGGCCGCCACGCTGCTGCTCAGCGTTGTCCAGTTCGTTTTCTTCGGAGAACGAGAACGGGAAGGTGACTAATGTCCACCACACTAAGACTGCAGCCCGCCCCTGGGCGAGCCGGGTCCACATCCCGCAACGCCACGAGATCAAGGCTGAACCGCGCTTTAGTGGTGGTTCTCCTGGGCCTTGCGACGGCCGTGATCCTCTTGCCCATCGCCATCATTATCTTCACGGCCTTCAAACCGGTGGCCGAGGTTAACGCTTTTCCGCCGACCCTCACCCCGGGCACGTGGACCTTGGACAATTTCACCAGGATCTTCCAGGACCTCCCCTTCATCCGGCTGATCGCCAACAGCTTCGTCTTTGCTGGTGGAGTAACACTCTTTGCCCTCCTGTTCGACTCGTTGGCTGCCTATGCACTGGCCAGGATCGATTTCACCGGCAAGAAGTTCCTGCTGATTGCGATCATTGCCAGCCTCATGATTCCCTTCCAAGCCACCCTTGTTCCGGTCTACCAACTGGCAAGCGACCTGGGCTGGGTCAACACCTTCGCTGCGCTGATCATCCCCCGCGCCGCAGACGCTTTCGGAATCTTCTTCCTGCGGCAGTTCTTCCTGTCCCTCCCCCGGGACCTGGACAACGCAGCCCGCATTGATGGCGCCTCCGAATGGCGCGTGTATTGGAATGTTGTCCTCCCGAATGCGATGCCGGCCATCCTGACCCTCGGAGTGTTCGTCTTCGTGAACAACTGGAACGACCTGCTCTGGCCATTGATCTTCACCACCGACAAGGACATGGGCACTCTGACCTCAGGGCTGACCCTCTTGACGGGACCGGGCGGAATCGTCCCCTACGGCGTGATGATGGCAGGCGCTCTCGTAGCCATCCTGCCCCTCGCCGCCATCTTTATGTTTGTCCAACGCCGCTTCATTGAGAGCGTCGCCACCACAGGATTGAAGTGAGGAAAAATTTGAACTGGCATGAAGACGGGCGCCTGCATTTCGGCCTCGGGATTGAAGACACCTTCATTCCCCAGGAACGCGCCGGAGAACGGTCCCTGGACGAATACGAACTCACCCAGCACTACCGCTTCTGGCATCAGGACTTGGGGCTTGCCAAGGAGGCGGGCGCAGAGTTCCTGCGTTGGGGCATCCCCTGGTACAAGATCAATCCCGAGCGTGATGTCTGGAAGTGGGACTGGCTGGACCAAGTGATGGAACGGTTCCAGGAACTTGGGCTGAAGCCCTTGGTGGACTTGATGCACTACGGAACCCCCACGTGGCTGGACAACCAGTTCCTGAACTCCAGCTATCCGGAACGCGTGGCTGATTACTCCGCCCGGGTCGCGGCCCGCTATGCCGATACGGTGGTGGACTACACACCGGTTAACGAGCCCATGATCCACACCCTGTTTGCCGGGAAGTTCGGGCACTGGCCACCCTACCTGGCGGGCGACGACGGCCTCGTCGCCTTGGTCCGCAACCTCTCCAAAGGATTTGTCCTCGCCCAACAAAACATGGCTGAGGTACTTGGTGAGCGGGCCATCTTCACTCACGTCGATGCTGGTTTCCGGTTCGTCAGTGACTCGAACAACGGCGAACACGATGATGAACTCCGTCACCTCAAGGCGCGCTCCTATCTGGTGGAGGACCTGGTGACGGGCAAAGTGAATGCCAATCACGAGCTCACGCCCTGGCTCTCCCGGCACGGAATGACCGACCACGATCTGGCATGGCACCAAGAGAACATCGTGCTCCCTGATGTGATGGGCGTTAACTACTACCCCCTGCACTCCACCGAGCTCCTGGAATCTGCGCGTCCCGTCCGTGGTGACATCAACGATCCCCGTGCTGTCCGCAACGACTGGACGGAGGGATTGGCCGACGTTCTGACCACCTACGGCAAGCGCTATGGTGCTCCAGTTGCGCTCACCGAAACCTGCCTCACAGGCTCCTATGAGAGGCGGATCGAGTGGCTTGATGCCTCCGTACGATGCGTCCAGGAACTCCGCGCGGCAGGGCAGGACATCGTGGGATACACCTGGTGGCCAGTTACGGATATGTACGAGTGGACCTACCGCTACGGCACCGAACCGCTTGAACATTACCGGCTCACCATGGGCCTTTGGGACCTTGTCCCGGACGAAATCGGCACCCTTCACCGGGTGAAGAATCCCGTCGCCGATAGGTTCCAGCATTACGCCGACGCAGCTGTGACCCAGCCGCCCGCTGGTATCACCAAAGAACCCGCATTCGCCTCCGAAAAAGGAAGAAGCCCGTGGCCACAGCACGCCTGACCCTCGACCCACGACGCACCATCGGCACAGTGAACCGCAGGACGTTCGGTTCATTCGTTGAACACCTCGGCCGCTGCGTCTATGACGGTATTTACGAACCCGGCCACCCCCTCGCTGACTCCGCCGGATTCCGGAACGACGTCAAGGAACTCGTCAAAGAACTGGGAGTATCCGCAATCCGGTATCCCGGCGGGAACTTCGTCTCCGGATTCAAATGGGAAGACAGCGTTGGCCCGGTGGAACAGCGGCCCAAACGGCTTGACCTCGCATGGCACTCCACCGAAACCAACCAGGTGGGACTCCACGAATTCGCAGGATGGCTCGAGGAAATCGGCAGCGAGCTCATGCTCGCCGTCAATCTCGGAACACGCGGCACGGAAGAGGCCTTGGATCTGCTGGAATACTGCAACCTCCCGTTCGGTACCGCCCTGGCCGAGAAACGGGCAGCCAATGGCCACGACAAAGCGTTCAACATCAAAATGTGGTGTTTGGGCAACGAAATGGACGGTCCATGGCAGATTGGGCATCGCAGCGCTGACGACTACGGCAAGATTGCCTCCCAGACGGCAAAGGCCATGCGCCAACTGGATCCTTCCATCGAACTTGTCGCCTGCGGTTCCTCAAGTGCGGCCATGCCCACTTTCGGCGAATGGGAACGAGTGGTGCTGGGGCATACCTACGACGACGTCGACTTCATCTCCTGCCACGCCTACTACGAGATCAAGGACGGCGACCTGGGAAGCTTCCTGGCCTCGGCGGCAAACATGGACCGGTTCATCGACTCCGTCACCGCGACGGCAGACCATATCAAGGCTGTGAAGGGAAGCGACAAAACCCTGAACATCTCCTTCGATGAATGGAACGTCTGGTACAACGAACGTTTCGAGACGGTGGATAAGATCACCGGGATCGACAACTGGCCGATCGCTCCCCGGCTTCTCGAGGACAGCTATACCGTGGCGGACGCCGTTGTGGTGGGAAACCTCCTCATTTCGCTGCTCAACCACGCGGACAGGGTCACCTCCGCTTCCCTTGCCCAACTGGTCAACGTCATTGCCCCCATCATGACCGAACCCGGCGGACTTGCCTGGAGGCAGACCACCTTTTTCCCCTTTGCCTTGACCTCCCACAACGCAAACGGCACTGCTCTGGACACCGGACTCGAAAGCGAAAAATACGACACTGCCGCCCACGGCACCGTCAGGATCGTCGACGCCGCCGCCACCTACAATCCCGACGACGGATCCGCCTCGGTCTTCCTCGTCAACCGCAGCTCAGACCAGGAATCTACCGTCACTATCGACACCAGCCATCTCCGGGACGTGTAAATACTTAGCGCCCTGACGCTGACCGATACCGACGTCTTCGCCACCAACACCCTGGCCGATCCACACCGCGTTCAGCTCCGTGACCTCGAGGGAACGGAGCAGGGCCCCGGCACCATCACCCTTACGCTGCCACCTGTCTCATGGACAGCGCTGTTCCTGACCAGCACCCCCGAAAAGGCCTGATACACAGCCAACAAGAAATGGGAGAACAAATGCACGAACAATCTGTGCCTTCAGCCATGCCCAAATTCAGGAGCAGCCCTCCACGCACGAGACCGATCGTCACCGCCGTCGTGCTTGTCATGCTGGCAGTACTGGCGGGCCAGTTCACTGCGATATCGCCCGCCGCGGCAGTGACCACCGGGAACGGTTCGCTGGTGTACTCACCGCCGGCGGGATCCTCGTTCAATCCAGAAGGCGGGCGCGCTGCAGGCACCACCTACGCCAAAGTCATCACCCTCAAGAACAACGGGACGTCGAACGGCACACTGCTGGCCACCTTCGACAAACTGGTGCTGACAAACGGTGTCCAGAGCTATCCGATCCACCGCAGCACAGATAACGGCGCAACGTGGACCAAGGTCTCCGAAGTGAATCCGAGCATTGACTTCCCTGCCTTGACGCGGACGGCGCAGCCTTTCCTCTTCGAACTCCCCCAGCAGGTTGGCAACCTGCCCGCCGGCACTGTTCTGCTCACGGGGATGATCATGCCCGAAGACCGTTCCAGCAGCAGGCTCGTTGTGTACAAGAGCCTCGACAAGGGCGTTACCTGGTCATACCAGAGCACTATCGACTCCGGTGGGCCGGCAGTCTACGATCCCAGCCCCACCTCCACCACGAGCACTGTTTGGGAACCCTCCCTGGCAATCGACGGCAATGGCGGACTCGTGGCCTATTTCTCCGACGAGCGGCAAAAAGCAAACGGCGTGCTCCAAGCCGTGTCCTACCGACGCTCAACTGACGGCGGCCTCACCTGGGGTGCACTGGGCAACGTTTCTGCGCCGACAAACAACAGTGACCGCCCGGGCATGATCACAGTGACCAAGATGCAGGATGGCCGCTATCTGGCCACTTTCGAAGTGGTCAACCGTCCCAGCCAGTCGCAGAACACAGCGCCCGTCTATTTCAAGATCTCGCCGGATGGCCTGAACTGGTCGCCTGAAGCGAGCATCGGCACAAAAGTAGCTCTTAAAGACGGACGAGGAATCGGGTCCTCCCCCTTCGTCAAATGGGTTCCCACGGGCGGACCTAAAGGCATGGTCGTCATCGCCTCCAAATGGTCGCTGGACGCATCCGGCAACATCGACGGCGGCCAAAACTTCTACGTCAACTACAACCTTGGCGACGGTCCCTGGGAAAGGCTCCCCTACGCCGTCACATATGACGCCTCCGACACTCAAGGCGGATCCTTTACCGGCTTCGCACAAGGCTTCGACACCAGCGTTGACGGCAGGACTCTCTACCAGGCCACCAACGTTGAAAATGCTGCTACTACCTACAACGACGTTCGAGTCGGCTCAATCCCCTTGGACGCCCAACAGTACGAAGCCGAACGCGCAGTCCGGCAGGATGCAGCCCTGGTGAACGATCCGGATGCCTCCAATGGCTCAAAAGTAGGCAACATCAACAATGCCGGCAGCTCGGTCACCTTCACCGTGAGGGTGCCAACTGCAGGAACCTACACACTGAATATGCGGTACGCCAACGGAACCGGAGCTAACAGCTCGCATTCCGTCAAAGTCAACGGGGGCACATCGACTACGTTGAATTACCCGGCGACCGTCGACTGGGGACGCTACGGTTGGGTGCAGATGACGGCTACCCTGGCGGCCGGAGCCAACACGGTGTCCTTTACCAAGGGAACCTCCTTCGCCGAACTTGATGTCCTCCAGGTCTTCAACCCTTCCAGCAGCCTGGATCCGCAATTCCGGGTTACCAACCGCAACAGCGGCAAATCTCTGGAAATACTCAGCGCCCTAACCACCGATGGCGCGGGAGCCGGACAATGGGGAGATACTGGCAATGCCACACAGCTATGGAGCATCAAACAAGCCAGCGGTGGAATCCAGCTCACCAACGTCAACAGTGGCAAGCTCCTCGAAATTGGTTCGGCAGCTACTGCCGATGGAGTCCAGGCGAGCCAGTGGGGACCCACGGGTAGCCCTACACAAGTCTGGTCACCGAGCGTCAGCGGCGGCTGGTGGAAACTCGCCAATGCCAACAGCGGGAAATTGCTGGAAATAGCTGGTGCTTCCACAGCTGATGGCGCCCATGCCCAGCAATACACGGCCAACGGCTTTACCTGCCAGGAATGGAAGCTGAACCGAGAAGGAATTCAGTAACTCAATGAAGGACCCTCTGCCAGCAAGACCGGCAGAGGGTCCTTCATTGCGTGCCGCCGACGCTACCTCAGGGTTGGATGTGACGCTTCAATGCATCCAAAGTCGTCTCTGGCGAGGTGTTGAAGCAGAACGTGATCCCCGGCGATTCGGCGTTGCATGCGTTGAGAACCCGTTCGAAGAGTTCCGTGTACTCCGGGACCATCCTGATGCCACCACCAATCATCACCAGGCCGAATTGATCACGGGCGAACGCTTCACGAACGTCTGATTCGGCCTCGTCAGGCGAGGTGCCGATCAGGCAGGACACTGCATCAAAACCGGCAGCGATGGTCGCCCCGAAGCCAGCCTCGATCCGCTCGGTCATGGTTGCCTCATCGAGTCCCGGCGGCAGTTTGCTGTAGTCAAGCGCCCGGGCATGGATACCGATCATCAGAATTCGAGTCATGGTGCTTACTGTGCCACGCAGTGAAAAATTTGTCTGCTGACTATGACAGGTTTGGATGGCCCCGGTGGGACGGTTATATCTGGCCCCACTTTATGACTCGCCGGGCACCTTGTGACGGTTATTTGTGGCCCCACCTTCAACGTTGGATTCATCAGTGGATGGATGCGGCGAAAGGTTGGTCTGGATGGAGTCGAGAGTGGAGTTGTTCGCGCGGATCCGAAGGGACGCCCGAGTTGAGGGCTTGTCGGTTCGTGCGTTGGCGGTCCTGTACGGGGTTCACAGGCGAACGGTGAGGCAGGCACTGGATTCAGCTGCGCCTCCGGAGCGCAAACCAAGGCAAAGGGTGGCTTGGCGGCTGGAGCCGTTCAAGGGTGCGATCTACGCGATGCTGATCGAGGATACAACCGCGCCGCGGAAGCAGCGTCATACCGCAGGATCCTGGCCCGGCTCATCGAAGAGCACGGTGCGCAGGAGCTCTCGTATTCCACGGTGCGTGATTACGTCAGGGTCCGCCGGGCCCAGATTGACCTAGAGGCAGGACGCCACGTTGAGGTGTTCGTTCCGCAGGAACACGCGCCGGGCGCCGAAGCCGAGGTGGACTTCCGCGAGATCTACGTCGTGCTGAACGGGCTGCCGTGGTGTTCGGGCAAGGCCGGCAGCGCCATGAGAAAGACCGCTGGGTGTTATTCCGTTCGCACTACGGCTTCGATCCCTTTTGATCCGGGACTGGTGCTGAACCCCAGGGTTGATAGGTCCTCGATGGTCACGGTCCGAATGGTGAAGTACTCCGTCCCAGCCCGGCTCATCGGCCGAAGGGTGGTCTCACTGCGGGCCTCCGAGCTCGCGGTCTTCGACGGCCGCACCATGGCCGCCAGACACCAGCGGGTCCCCGCCCGGTCCGGTCCTGGCCCAGGGCATCGCGCGTAAGAGTTCGGAACAGGTGAACATCCCCGATGCAGGAACCCAAGGTCCCCGCGGAGGTGAATCCGACCTCATGCCACGGGCGCCGGCAGGCACTGGGGTAACTCCCCTCGAAACTTTCCCCAAAAATGTCCGATACGGCATCCGCGTGGGGTAATTTGATCGCTATGTTTACCGGATTCAAGAATTTCATCATGAAGGGCAACGTCGTAGACCTTGCCGTCGCCGTCGTGATTGGTGCCGCCTTCGGTGCCGTAGTCACGGCCCTAGTCCAAAGCGTTCTCATGCCGTTCATCGCGGCCTTGGTCGGATCTCCGAACTTCGATAGCTTCGCCGTCGTGACCCTCAACGGAAACGACATCAAATTCGGTGTCCTGCTCACGGCAATTGTTAACTTCGTGCTCGTGGCGGCAGCCATTTACTTCGTCATCGTCGTGCCCATGAACCACATGGTCGAGCGCCGCAACCGGCGCCTCGGCATCAACCCGGACGTCAAGGAAGAAGCTGCCGAAGACCCCCAGATTGCCCTGCTCACGGAAATCAGGGATTCCCTACAGCAAGGCCGCATGCCCTAATCAAGTCGGCGGACCCAAAGCCCACCAAAAATCAGCTGTCAGGCTGAACCGCGGCCCAATTGCTTCGGCACGCTTACGTTTCCACAGACCGACGCTGCGATAGCGTGTCTCTCAGCGGCGCAGGGATAAATCCCGGCGTTCGTGCAGCCGCAGGCTGGCTGTGCTTGTTTTCCGTCATCGATGAAAGGACATGAAAGTGGCTGTTTCGATTGAATTGGGCAAGGCATTGGACAAGGCCTACGAGAACTCGACTCTGGACGAAGTCCTGTCGGCCCCGCCCTCGGCTCTTGCCGGCCTGACCGAAAAGCACGACGAACTGCTTGCCGGTATGGGAATCAAAACCATCCGCGATCTGGGAAGCAACAAATACTTCGCTACGGCCGGTGTTCTGGTCGCACTCTCCGGCAAGGTCGGGTAGTCGGTCTGGACTGTTAGCGCGTCTCACTGAAAAGGTCCGGCCCGGCGCACGCCAAGTCGGACCTTTTCCATTCCAGAATGGATTTCTCCCCACTCAAGAGATCTGACATGCTACCAACGACGGCGCCCCGACTCCATACCCCCGGGCGGCATCTGCCGTTCCCTAGCGGGATACAGGAACCCTTTACCCAACCGGTGCGAAAAGCCCCGAGGTGCCGTGTTGCCGCAGGATCAACAGCCGCGCCCATCCTCATCTGAACCCATAGAACGCCGGCCTCCGACGACCCAGACGCCCCCCGCGCACGAGACCTACGCACCGTACCGCGAGCCCAAGACCCACAACAAGGCTCCGTGAACCTGGGGCCACTTTCAACCGCCCCTTTGGGGCCAAAAATACTTGACACAATCAGTCTGCCTAGTGCATAAAGCCGCGCCCTACGTTCCGCAGAATGTCCGGTAGGGGCCGAAGCTCTCTGGCGCAGGCCCGACAAACTTTTCCAAGCCCGAGCGCTCACTGAATGGCGAAGTTACCGCCGCGAGCAACTGTTCGGTGGGGACCATGTTCCCCTCTGTTGCCGCGGAAAGCGCCTCTTCCACCAAGTGGTTTCGGGGAATGTAGACCGGGTTGACCCGGTCCATGGCATCAGCATCCGGCGTCACAGCCCGCCAGCGTTCCAGCCAGGCATCGAACGCTGCCAGGTCCAGGATCTGGCCACGCGCGGGTTCAACCTCCCCGCAGGCTGCCTTCCCGAGGTTGCGGAAAAACGAGGTGTAGTCCGCGCGTGACTCCTGGACCAGCTCAAGCAGGTCATCCACCAAAGGTGAGGCAACGTCGTCGTCAATTCCCTCAGGCAGCCCAAGTTTGGCCTTCATGCCGTTGAACCAGGTAGCGCTGTATTGCTGGCGGAATCCATTAAGGGCCTCAACGGCAAGGGCGACCGCCTGCTCCTCATCCTCGTGGATCAGGGGTGCGATCGATTCGGCGAAACGTGCAAGGTTCCACTCTGCAACCAACGGCTGGTTGCGATAGGCATACCGTCCGGTTTCATCAATGGAGCTGTAGACCGCTCCGGGATCGAACCCTTCCATGAAGGCGCACGGACCGTAATCGATGGTTTCGCCGGACACAGTCATGTTGTCGGTGTTCATGACACCGTGCACGAATCCGACGAGCATCCACTGGGCCACCAGCTTCGCTTGGACCGCAATGACGCCCTTTAGGAGACCGAGGTAGCGGTTGGCTTCCCCAGCAGCGGACGGGTGGTGGCGTTCGATCGCGTGATCAGCAAGGCGGCGCAACAGATCCATGTCGTTGGTGGC
The DNA here is from genome assembly GCF_056395565.1 of Paenarthrobacter sp. 10L412. NCBI lineage: Bacteria > Bacillati > Actinomycetota > Actinomycetes > Micrococcales > Micrococcaceae > Paenarthrobacter > Paenarthrobacter sp. 10L412. The sequence goes on from NZ_JBFTJT010000006.1 coordinate 431,548, forward strand.
TCTGGCGTATTGGAAACTGCCTACCCGCAGGTGACTGCTGGCAACCCGGGTCAGGACGGCGCCCGGCAGGAGAGTTTCACGCTGAACGGGACGGCCCGTCGCGACCACTGCCAAGGACCTCGTGGTGGGAATGTTCAGAGCATGCATGGCCTCGCTCACGATGTATTCGCGAAGCATGGGACCAACCACCGCCTGGCCGTCACCGTTCCGGGCAAAGGGCGTCCGCCCCGAGCCCTTGAGGTGGACGTCGAGGAGCTTCCCGTCAGCGCCGGCGATCTCCCCCAGCAAAAGGGCACGGCCGTCCCCCAAACGCGGTGAGTACCAGCCAAACTGGTGACCTGAATATGCCATCGCCACGGGGGTCGCGTCTTCCGGGAGGGAATTACCGATCAGCAGCCGCACGCCCTCCGGGCTGCGAAGAAAACCGGGATCAAAACCGAGCTCGACGGCGAGCGCCTCGTTGAGCACCAGAAGCTGGGGATCAGGGGCTTCCTCCGCCCGCCAAGGAATAGCCATCTCAGGGAAGTCCCGGGCGAAATGGCCCTCAAAGGCGACGGTGGTATGCGCAATTTCGCTCATCATTCAAGGATAGCGATGCGGGAAGGGCCGCCGCAGGCGATACCTAGATCATTCCACCGCTCGCGCCGATGATGAGTTCCAAGGATCGGAGCACAGCGAACGGGACAACGCCGCTGGTGCGCGGGTTTTGCGGCGATACTTTGTTGCAGATTTCAAAACGGTAATTCCCGCTGTTCCCTGAAGCCTCAATCAAGTGCGTCGTTAGCTCGGCCGCCGGGTCGGCCCTTACGGAAACGGCCACAGTGTCCCAGTCCTCTACTGCAAGGGCGACGGCGGCTGCCACGTTGAGCGACTTCGGGAACAATTGAGTGGCTCGGGCGGCGGACCCTGCAAAGATCTCAATGGGGCCGGCAGTATTCCGAATGCGATCAACCTCAACCTCGTCCATCCAGGGCTGAATCAGGGAACCCGGGAGCTTGGTTGTGGTTATCCTGACGGCGTCATAGCCCGTTGCGCGGGCGCCCGACGCCAACAGGTCCAGGCCACCAATGGAACCCGGCGTCAAGAAAAGCCTGCCAGGGCCCGCGGCGGACAAGCGTTGGGAGAGGTGTGGGTCCGCAAGCGCCCCAAGCGATGTCGCGAGCAGGTCTACACCCGCAGAAAGCACTGCCTCGCCATGCTCAACCAAGACCTCCTGCCCAGCACATTCAACCAGCAGGTCACAGAGCTCCAACGCTTGGTCCATCTCAAGCTGGGGTGCTGGCGCGTTGTCTACGGCGCTGCGGCAAATGATTCCCTCAAGGATGGCCCCCTTGACTTTTCCAGCGGCAATGTCAGCAGCAACACGAGCCCCAATGGCTCCGTGTCCGATGATTCCGATCCTGCGGGCTCCTGGCTTCATTCGATTCCTTGCTTGATGGAGTGGATGGACGAACCCGCGCCGTGATCGTCTAGACGTTCAGGGTAAGTTCGTCCGCGGAGGAAGCCTTCGGGTCATAGGCGACGATGGAGGCTTCAGTTTTTTTCAGTAGCAGCGCCAGTTGTTCGATCTCCTTGGCGGTCAGGCCGGCGAGCATATTGCGCTGAGTTTCCAGATGTTTTGAAATGACCTCGTCAATGAGCTTCTTGCCGTGGTCCGTCATCTGGGCGTAGACAACACGACGATCCTCCTTCGACCGAACCCGCTCAATAAGGTTTTGTTCCTCCATGCGGTCCAGCCGGAAGGTGATGCCGCCCGTGGTCAGCATGGATGAACTCGCCAATTCACCAGCCGTCTTCCGGTGCGGAGGGCCGGATCGACGCAAGTTCGCCAAAACATCAAAGGATGCCAACGAGAGCCCGTACTTCTCATAGTTCGCATCCTGCACAGCTCGCTGCCGCGCCACCAGGCTCTGCAACCGGCCAAAGACGCCGATGGTCTTGGGATCAAGGTCCGGGCGTTCGCGATGCCAGTCTTCAATAATGGCGTCCACGGCGTCCGTGTCTGTGTTCCGCGATTCGGTGGTCATGCGCACTCTCTCCTTCATTCGGTCTAAGCATCTTAACACTGAGCTTCCCAACGAAGGCAGCAATCGTGAGCACTTTCCACCAGCATCTTGCAGCGTCTCCCATTATATCTTAGTCTTGAGATAGTTAGAGTCGAGGGAGATCGAATCCATGATGACTCTTGCGAAATTTGGCAATTACCAATCCGAGAGAGGTCCATCATGCGCGACGTTATCGAAAGCAAGTTACCGGAACTTGAGGAGCTGATTGATTCGGCCATCGCCTCCCGTGAGAGCCGGGTTGTTGACTTCAATACCCTGAAGTTCCAGACCAAAATGGGTGAAAAGTTCCGCCGGGGTCAGGTCCGCTACATCGGTTCCGGAGCTACCGGAGACCACTCGGACGATGGCAACATCCTCCAGGCGGAACACTTCACCTTCTCCAACATGGTGCTGCCCGCCGGATGCGTAGGTCCTGAGCACACGCACCCGGACGTCGAAGAGGTGTTCTTTGTCCTCGAAGGAGAGGTGGAGTTCAGTGTGCACGACGTCGAAGACGGCAACAAGAAAGCGAGCCGCGTGCTGGGCTACCGCGATCTGATCCGGGTCCCGGCCGGCGTTCCCCGGAGCTTGCGCACTGTCAGCGAAGAAGACGCAATTATTTGCGTGATCATCGGCGCCAAGAAACCGGAGATCCCGTTCTATCCGCCGACGTCGGAGATGTACGGCGTAACCCGCTAAATCTTCAACAACCCGGGTACCGGCCGCTGTGGCCGGTACCCGGGTTTTTATTGTGCCGAATTGTTTGGGACACAACGGAAAGAGCCTGCAGCTCGGAGAGTTTCGAGCTGCAGGCTCTTCAACAGGCTAAGCGGTTCCTTCTGAGAGAATTGCGGCCTGCTTCTGCGCATCGGCATCATGCACCCGGCGGATTCTGGCTACTCCAAGATCGTGCTGATACAAGTGCTCGTCCTTATCTGCATCGGCAGCCAGGGCCTCCAACAGTTCGCGGTCCTGTTCCAGGACCACCCAGTGTTTTTCCTCGAGAGTTGTCTTGTACATGAACCGCCAGACGTCCCTCTCCCAGTCTGAAACGGTCCGGGTACGCCAATGGAAAACGGCGGAGGTATGGGCATCGATGGGAGTGGACATTCCTACGATGCCGAACGACCCCCCGGGACCTGCTGAATCGGCGTACGGGATCTCCAGATCCACGTAGTCCATGGATTCACGGCAGTACTCCACCCAGTCAAAGTTCTTGCCGCGCTGGTCCGTTTTCTCAAAGAAGAATCCGCGGTCGGTCTCACGGATGCGGAAGCGGGCACTCGTATCACCGCCAAACATCGAATGCGAGTCACGGTGGAGGAACGCACCGTGCATCGGATCCAGGACGTTGTCCATGTAGAAGCGCCACGGACTGTTCCATTCCGCGTAGTTGGAAAACCAGGAAACCTCGGGATTGTCCAGGCGGTCCGGCAGTTTGAACTCCGTCACCTCCGAGTCCTCCGTCAAAGGCATGAAGGCAAAGATCATGTCAGCGCCTTCCTCCACAGCCAGCGACGCCGTCACCGTCTTGCCCTCAAGCGCGCAGCCCGGCATGCCTGGAACCGAAATCACGGTGCCGTCACCGTTGACCTGAACGCCGTGGTACTTGCACGCCACCCGGTCCCCGAGGTGTTGGCCCACGGACAAAGGGGCGCTGCGGTGGGGACAGCGGTCCTCCAGCATCCGGATTTGCCCCCTGGCGTCACGGAACAGCAGCCAATCCACGCCCAGCCGCCGGACTTTGACCATGTCTCCGGGACCCACGAATCGCGACGGGTAGATGGAATACCATCGATCCCTCAGTCCCGTCGCGGCCAGTTCTGCGGCGTCGAGTTGGCGGCGCGTGCCAACGACAGTTTTGATCTTGGCCCTGCCGGCCCTGGCTCCGGCTGGAGCGCTTGCAGTTGCAGTTGCAGTTGCAGTTGTCATGTCCTACTCTCCCAGTCGTCGCATTTCGGAACGGAATCGGGTTTCATCCCAGGGTTCACCGTCCGGGGCGTTCAGGCCCAAATTGTTCAGGCCCGAGACGATTGCCGGCAGTTCGTGGCTGCCACTGGCAAAAATCTCGGACAGGGCCCCGGCCAGCTTCAACTCGTAAGGATTGGGCGGGCCCACCCGGGACTGGTTGGCTTCAAGATATTGTTCAGGCACTGTATTCCTCCTGTGTTTGGGTGACAGTGTGCAGACCTTCAGCGATATTCATGAATGACCTGCTCCACTCGTTAAATGAATGAGATCGGCTCTGGTGTGCTGGAACGGCGGTGTTGTCGATGATGACAAAAACCCCGTTACTGATGCCGCCGGCGATGCTTTGCGGTATGGAGATATCGGTATGGATATCAGGCGCAGCGGCGATGACCAACGACGGCGCTCGCACCCGCCGGAGCGTGGCGACAAATCCCTCAAGAGACATGTCCACCAACGGGTCACCAAGGATGAGGCTCTTGACCTGCTCCGGGTGCAGCGCAGCGAGCATTATTGCGCCGTACGCGGCTGTTCCGCTGGCCAGAATGTGCGCAGGACCTGCCGTTGAGTCGTAAAGCGCGGACGAGGCTGCTTCAACCCACTCATCCATCTGTCCAGGCGGTCCGGCGACGTCCAACGCAACGCCGATTCCGGGTTCCCAGGCACGGGCTCCCAAAGCATCAAGCTGATGGTCAAACCATTCGCCGGCTCCCTCGCCACCGTGCAAGCACACGACGTCATGCTGTCGCATGGCATCGTGGAGTTGCATGGTGTCGCCCAGTGCATGGCCGAGGCGCGGATCTACTCCCGTACTTGATTTCATGTGCTCCCCTGCTCCTCTACTGATGTGGGGTTGGAATATGCACCGGCGGCACGAAAGCTCCCGGCACGGGGTCCAATGCGGTGACGTCGATCTCGATCACCGCTGGTCCACGCACCGCGAGCGCTTCCACCAAAGCCCCATCAAAGGAGCCGGGGCCGCGCACACGCCAGAACGGCAATTTCAGCGACTGGGCCAGCAGACCAAAGTCCGGTGTGTGCAGGTTGACCCCTGCCTCGGCGAAGCCGTTGGCTTTCTGCATGTTGCGCAGCACCCCATAGCCGCCGTCGTTGAAGACCAGCACCACGCACCAGACCCCTGAGCCGGCAAGGGAGGCGAGTTCACCAAGATGAACGGCAAGGCCGCCGTCGCCGGCAATCACTACCGTGGGAACGTCCGGGCGGGCGCAGGCGGCCCCAATGCCCATGGCCAAACCCTGGCCGATGCCGCCTCCCAACGGAAAGATATTGGTTTCGCGGGAGTACATTTCCAGCAGGCGGTTACCCCACTGGCTGGAGGGGATGGTCACATCACGTGCAACCACGGATTCCCGATCCAGGCGGTCCCTGAGGCTGTGGCAGATTTCCGCATAACCGCCGATGTACTCAGTCAGCGCGGCCCTTACCTCAAGGCGTACATTGTGCACCTGCTGCGTCCAGCTGGGGTCCATAGAGTGGCTACCCAACCGGCTGACGATCGCCTCCAAAGTCGCGCGGGAGTCGCCCACCAGACCCACAGTTGCCGGATACACCCGGCCCACGGCTTCAGGGTTGAGATCCAACTGGATGTGGGTGGCGGGCAATTTGAGTGAATAATGCTGCGTCTCGTTGGAACGGAAGTGCGTGCCAACACTTAACAACACGTCACACTGTTCGATCAGCCGGACGGCGGCGGGAGTGGTAGCAAAGTTGCCGATGACAAGATCGTCATCTTCCGGAACCACTCCCCGGCCCGAGTTGCTGGTCAGCAGTCCCGCGCCGAGATGGTGCAGCAGAGCCGCAAGTTCCTTTTCCGCGCCGGCCGCTCCTCCGCCGGCCCAGATCAGAGGTCGCTTGGCACCTGCCAGGAGCCGTACGGCTTCGGCGACAGCATCGGCGTCGTACTCGGGTAAAGGCTTCACCTGTGCATCGATGGGGCGCTGGTCCTCCGGGTGGGCAAGATACTGCAGATCAGTAGGCCACTCGATGCTGGCCGGCGTATGAGGTGAGGAGAGCAGGTGTGCGATTGCCTCTTCCAGGTCCGCCTCCGCATCCTTGCCATTGAAAATGGTGCGGGCATAGCCGGAGACCGCGTGGAGCATCTGCAATTGGCGTGGGACCTCATGGATCACGCCACGGTTGCTGCCCATGAATTCGCTGTCGATCTGGCCGGTAATGTGCAACACACGGCTTCCCGCAGTGAGCGCCTCCACCATGGAACCCGCGGCGTTGCCGGCTCCTGTGCCAGTGCTGGTCAGGGCAATTCCGATTTTGCCGGAGGCGCGCGCATAAGCGTCAGCCGCGTTGACTGCCGCTGCCTCGTGGCGGACGGCAACAAAGTTCAGCTCCCTGTCCACTGCCTCGACGAGAGGAAGATTGTGGATGCTGATGACCCCGAAAGCCGTATCGATGCCGTGGCGACGCATTACACGAACCAGGACGTCACCGCCGGTTGGCCCCCTTGGGACCGTTGCTTCTTGTGTCACTGACATATCTGGATCTCTTTCGTAATGAAGTTCCGCTGGCTAGACATAGCGCCCAACGCCACCGCCGACGTCGATTGTTGCTCCTGTGGTGTATCCGCTGAGGGGCGAGAGCAGGGAGACAATATGAAAGGCCACCTCCTCAGCCGTGCCGAAACGGCCCAGCTTGATGCCGCGGTTGGCGGCGATTTCCGCACTCCAGGCCTCGTAGTCGAGTTCAGAGCCGGCTTCCTCAAAGCGTCGCCGCCACTGGCCGGTGTCCACCAGGCCAAGCAGGACCGAATTCACCCGCGTTCCCTCTGTAGCCAAATCTTCGGCAAGGGAATGCGTGAGGTTCAGCAGCGCGGCGCGGGCAGCCGAGGTGGCAGCCAGGCGCAACTCAGGTTGCCGGGCGAGGATTGCGTTGACGTTTACCACGGAGCCATGGCCCGATCCAGTCAGGGCAGACCTGGCGGAACGAACCATGTTCAAAACGCCGAAGATCTTCAGGCTGAACTCATCACGCAACTGCTGGTCCGTGGTGTCCTGAAGTGTGGCCATCAAGGAACGGCCGGCGTTACAGACCAGACCATCGACGGCGCCAAACCGATCCAAAGTGCCCGCGATAAACCTGTTCGTGGCATCTTGGTCCGTGACGTCGCACGACGCAAGGTAAATCGAGTCCTTGTCCGCCCAGGAAAACTCCTCGAATGCTGCCTCCAAGCGGCCGGTGTCGCGCGCACAGGCAGCAACCTGCGCACCTTCGCTCAGCAAATAGCGGGCGGTGGCAAGCCCGACGCCGGAACTCGCCCCGGTGACAACCACCGTGCGGTCCTTCAATTGCAGGTCCATATGTGGGACTCCTTTTTAGTGGTTTTCCGCTCGGGCGGTTCAGTAATCCATGGCTTCGTTGGCCTGTCACTCCAATGGCCTGTGACTTCAGTGGCCCATGACGAAGCCGCCGTCCACCACGATCGTCTGGCCAGTGATGAAGCCTGCAGCATCGGACAGCAGGAACTGGACGACGCCGGATACGTCCTTGGGTTGTTGGTCCCTGGGCAGCACGCGGTTCTCTTCGTAGAGACGGTAACGGGAGGCCGGCACTGACTCGGTGGCTTCCACCCGGGTCAGCCCTGGGGCGACGGCGTTGACGCGGACTCCGGCTGGTCCCGCGTCGCGGGCCATTGTCCGGGTCATCGCCAGGACAGCCCCCTTTGATCCGACATAGTGGACCAGCCGTGGAGAGCCGTAGAGCGCTGCGTCTGATGCGATGTTGACAATGGAGCCAGCCTTGCTTTGGGCCAGCTGGGCGTAAAGGTGTTTGCTGACCAGCCAGGTCCCGTAGGCATTGATAGTCATCACCCTTTGGAAGAACTCTTCTTCCAGTTCCCAAAAGGCGTCGCCGCCTACGCCGTCGGCCAATGCCGCATTGTTGACCAGTGCATCAGCGCCGCCCAGCTGCTGGACCGCCGCGGCCAGATCCGCAACCGAGGTTTTGTCGGCGATGTCAGTGATGATCGCCGTCGCGTCTAAGCCCCGTCCGCGGAGTGTTGCGGCGGCATGCTCAGCGAGGTCTGCGTTCTTCTCGGCAATGACTATTCGGTCTCCACTGCTTGCCAATCGATCCGCGATGTCGAAGCCGAGTCCCCGCCCGGATCCCGTAACCACTACGAGGCGCGTCACTGGATGCCCTCCCAGAAAGCGAGGATGGCAGCGGACATCTCCATCGGCTTTTCCTGCACTGCGGCGTGCCCTGCACCGGGAATGATGCCCAGCGTGGCACCGGGGATGTTCTCTGCAAGGACCTTGGATTCCGCGACGCCAGTGATCACATCGTCCTGGCCCACCAAGACCAGCGCCGGGATCCGCAGCCGAGGAAGCAGGTCCGTGGTGTCGCACTGCGCCATCATGGTGGCGGCCGACGAAAAGCCGGACAAGCGGACGGCGGCCATGTCCGCCCGAACAGCTTCGGCCACCCAGGCCGGGGCGGACGGGGAGACCAGTCTTGCCGACCGTCGGGCCGCGAGTATTTCGGGACCGACGGCGGCCAGTTCCGGAACGCGGGCCAGCATGCGTTGCGCCGCGGTCTTGGTAATTCCCGAACCCCGGGTGCTGTCCGCCAGCACAATGGACCGCACTGCCTCCGGTGCTTGAGCGGCAATCCGGGTGGCGATTACGCCTCCCCACGATGTGCCGATCAGGTGGGCCGGACCCACATTCAGTGTGGCCAGGATCTCCAGCACCAAAGCAGGATGATCCAAGCCTTCCGCTGGCGCTGCCGATTCGCCGTAGCCGGGAGCATCCCAGCAAAACGTCTGGTATCCGCGGGCACTCAGCAACTGAGCCAGGGCACCACAGGATGATGCGGCTCCCCCGATGCCGTGCATGAGGAAGACCGGGATACCTTCCCCGCGAACAACGAGGGAGACCCCGTGGACAAACTTCCGGCGTTCGGTAAAGGTGTCAGTCGGGGCGGTGTCAGTGGATACTGTGTCGGTCGACGCGGTTTCCGTGGCGGTCGGTAGGGAGCTGCTACGCATGGGCTTTTTCTGTGGCAGGAGCTTCCAGCATGGAGAAGTAATCCTCACGTCCAGGGACCACCAGGGACCTGTACCCGTTATCCGGAACGCCGGCCATGGCGCTTCGGACGGCGGAAGTGGGCGGACCCGCGGTTCCCCATTGGTCGGAGAGTTCCGGTGTCCGCTCCCAGGTGCGGCACAGCCAACTGTCCTCATCCACTTGGGCTACTTCGGAGGTGTATTCGCAAACCAGGCCTGAAGGGTCTGTGAAATACGAGAACGTATTGTCGCCCGGACCGTGCCGGCCCGGCCCCCACTGAGGAGCGATGTTGTGCCGCTTCAAGTTGCCGATGCCGCGCATGAAGTGATCAATGCTCTGCATCTCGTAAGCCACGTGATTGACCGAGGTCCAGGGAGCCTGGTTGAACGCGATGGCATGGTGTTCGCTGTTGCACCGCAGGAAGGCCATCTGGTGCTCGGACCAATCTGAAATCCGCATCCCCAGCACCTGCGTATAGAAGGCCGTGGCGCGGTCAATATCCACGGTGTTGAGCACCACGTGGGCGATCTTGCGTGGAAGGGCCCGTCGGCCGGCTGGCTCTTGACTGACAACGGCGTGGACGTTGGCAGAAAGTTCCACCAACCTGCCTTCGGGATCCACCAGTTGAAGACCGTAACCGCCGGCAGCATCGTCCAAAGGACCCGGCTCACGGAAAAGCGGTATCCCCAAGGCGGTGAGTTTAGTAGCTGCGCGGTCAACGTCCTGCGGCGTGGCCAGGGCGAAGGAGACCCCGCCCAGGGCATTCTGCTCGCCCCTTTCCAGCCTCAGGATGTGATGCTCGGACCCGGTTCCGCGGAGCCAAAATTTGTCAGTGTCCTCCTCCACGGTGGAAAGGCCCCAGACTTCATGGTAGAAATCCTTGGCTGGCCGCGTATCGGGCACTTTCAGGGACACAGAACGCAGCGACCGCAGATTGCAGACAGGTTCTGCTGAGAAATAGTTCATGGGAATCAACCTTCAGTCGAGTGATGTTCGTACTAGAGATCCAAAATCAGTTCCCGGGACCGGCAACGTGAGACGCAGACAAACATTGATTTGTTCTCTGCCCGTTCGGCCGGGGAGAGCAGGAAATCGCGGTGCTCAACGTCCCCCTCGATGACCCCGGTTTCACAGGTTCCGCAGATGCCCTCTGCACATGAGCTGGGAACGTTGATGCCGGCGTCGTTCAGGGCATCCAGAACTGAAACATCGGCCCCAACGGCGATCCGCTGGCCAGTGCTCTGGCAGATGACGTCGAAACTTGTCTCGTCGAGTTCCTGTCCTGGCACGATGTCCGGTGCTTTGAACCGCTCAATCCTCAATCGCGATTCATCTGCCATGGCGCCAGCTACAGCCTGCATCAGAGACTCAGGGCCGCAGGCATACACCAGCGCTTCAGGCGGGAGCGAGCCGACTGCCTCCGAGAGATCCGCATAGTTGCCGTTGGCTTCGTCGGCAGCGTGGATGCTGATCCTATGCCGGGGCAGGTCTGAAATCTCTGACAGGAAGGCCATGGTGGATCGCGAACGCCCGGTATACAGCAGGGACCAGTCAGCTCCGACTGCTTCCAAGCGCCGCACCATGGAAATGATCGGGGTGATGCCGATGCCGCCAGCTACCAACGCATACCGTTCGGCGTGATCAAGCTCGAAGTTGTTGCGCGGGCCCTCAACCTTGATAAGCGTTCCCACCGGCAGTTCATCATGGATCAGCCTGCTGCCACCGCGGGAATCGGGGGTTCGCAGCACTGCCACAGTCCAACTGGTGGAGTCTTCCGGGTCCGAACACAAGGAGTATTCGCGAGTGAGTCCATTGGGCAGGTGCAGGCTTAGGTGGGCGCCGGGAAGCCACTGCGGGAGTGCCGCCCCGGCGGGATCAACAAACATCATCCGGATGACGCCGTCGGCTTCCCAGGTTTTCTGCTGCACTCTGAGCGTCAGCACCTTCGATTCGGCGGCAGCAGGGGTCACCGCCGCACGGTTCTGAATTTCCACACTCATTGGTCTTCATTTCCTCCGGTGCGCGATTGCTTCGATTTCCACCGTGGCTCCATACGGCAGGGCGGCCACCTCCACAAACGAACGCGCCGGGCGCGGCGATTCGAACAGCAGTTCGTAGTGGCTGTTGGCTTCGTCCCGCAGCGTCACGTCGGTGACGAAGTAGGTGGTTTTTACGACGTCCTCCAAGGACATCCCGACGGCTCCCAGTCGCTCTGAGAGCCTCGCGGCTGCGGCCACCAGCGCTTCGGAGCGACCGGGTACGGCAATACCGCTTTCATCCACCGACAATGCACCGGAGATAAAGCCGAATCCCGCGGCTACAAAAGCGGGGCTGTAGGGGTGAGCATTCATTGACGTACCTTTCGAACGCAAGATGGTGGTGGCCGGTCCAGCTAGTTGCCGGCCCATGGGATGGATGCACCCGAGAGGTCGATGTAGATGCTCTTCTGGTGCATATAGGATCGAATGCCGTCCCGGCCCTTTTCAGTGCCCAGACCGCTTTCCTTATGCCCGCTGAACGGGGTGGAGATACTGAACTGCTTGTAGGTGTTGACCCACACGGTCCCGGCCGAGACGGCTCGCGCTATTCTCCAGGCGAGGCGGTAGTCAGCGGTCCAGATGCCGCAAGCCAAGCCAAAAACGCTGTCGTTGGCTTGAAGGATGAGATCGGCTTCATCGTCAAACGGCAGGACCACGGCCACCGGACCAAAAATTTCCTCCTGGCAAATGAGGTCCGAGTTGCTCACGCCAGCAATGATGGTGGGCTCGTAGAACGCACCAGCCTGAAGCCGGGGGTCCTTGGGGGCAGTGCCACCGCAGAGGATCTGCGCACCAGCCAGCCGCGCGTCTTCAACCATCCCGGCAACGGCGTCACGGTGGGCATGGGCCACCAGCGGCCCTACCTGGGTGCTTGGGTCCGTTCCTGGTCCGATCCGAAGGGCTTCGGCACCCTTGACGAGTCTTTCGACGACGGCGTCATAGACCGATCGTTGGATGAAGACGCGCGAGCCGGCAATGCAGCTCTGACCGCTCGAAGAGAAGATGCCATAAAGCACGCCCGCCACGGCCTGGTCCAGGTCGGCATCAGCAAAAATAATGGTGGGCGATTTTCCGCCCAGCTCCAAGGTGATGGGCATGATCTTCTCGGCGGCGATATGGCCCAGTTGGCGCCCCGTGGAAGTGCCGCCCGTGAAGGAAATCTTGCCTACGTCAGGGTGTCGCGCGATCGCATCACCTACGACGCGGCCGGGGCCTGGAAGTACAGAGAGCAGACCTGCAGGTAGGCCCGCCTCCTCGCAAATCCGTGCCAACAGCAGCGAAACCCAAGGAGCCCAGACCGGCGGCTTCACCACGACGGCGTTCCCTGCAGCAAGTGCCGGAGCCACCTTTTGTGCGTCGCTGGCAATCGGCGAGTTCCAGGGCGTGATGGCACCCACGACTCCGATCGCTTCATAGGTGGACATGCTGAGGTAGTTCCCGCGAGGGGGCGTCAGTGCATCCTCCATGGTCTCCAGAGCGGACGCGGTGAAGCGGAAGGTGGCTGCGGCGCTCATGGCGAGCGCCCTGGTTTCCACGAGTGTCTTACCTGTGTCCAGCGTCTGCAGTTCGGCAATGCGATCAGCGTTGTTCTCGATGGCTGAGCTGATGCGGTGCAGGACAGCAGCGCGTTCGTGGGGGAGCTTCTTTGCCCATCCGGACTCTTCCACGGCTTTCAGGCCGGCAGCCACCGCGGCGTCCACATCCGCCGTCGTTGCTCCGTGGAGGGTGGCGAAAACCTCAGAGGTAGCGGGATTGACCGATTCGATCAGCGCACCGCTGCCTCGGGTCCAGACGCCGCCCACGTAGATCTCATCCCGCGTATCAGGAGCGCTGGCCATCTCGGCCACCATCTGGGCGTCCGCAGGGCTGGGCCGGGAAGTGTTTCCTACAAGGCTGTCCGTACTCATCTTCAGCTTCCGTTCATCTCTCTGTCATGCCCACGCCGTGAATTCATGTGAATTACGTCATAGGGAAAGAATATCAGTACTAAGATACTTCCTGTCAAGATACTTAGGTTCAAAGTTAATTTGCTGCTTGCAGGCTCCCAGCGTTTGGAGGACTGCTTCAACCGCAGTACGACGGCGGCTGGCCGGCTGGGAGCAGTTGATAACCTGCGCGCTCCAACACACCTTTGTGGATCGGTTCGCTGGTGTGCGCCAGGGGCAAACCAGAGGTCTGATTCTTGGCAGCGATAATCTCCGCCATGATGGAAACCGCCGTTTCATCGGGCGTGGAAGCGGAAAGGTCCAAGCCGATCGGCGAGCGGAGTGGTGCGAGCGACTGGTCGGTGTGGCCCAAACCCATTAGCCTCTCCCGGCGGTCAGCGGCAGTTCGACGTGACCCCATCGCGCCTATGTATGCGAAACCGTGCCTCAGGGCAACATCGAGGACTGGAACATCGAATTTGGCATCATGCGTCAACACACAGATAGCGGCATCAGGGGCAAGCTTTCCCAGAGCGATTTCTTTCTGCAGGTAGCGCGCCGGTTGATCGATCACGATCTCATGGGCTGAGGGAATTCGCTTGGCCGTCGCGAAGACAGCGCGCGCATCGCAAACAGTTACGTGCAAACCAAGGAAAGCCCCCAGTTGGGCCAACGACGCGGAGAAATCGATCGCCCCGAAGATGATCAGCCTGCGGGCCGGACGGTAAACATCGATCAGCAAGGACAGTGGCTTGTCAGTACCCGTGCCCGCCGGAAGAGTGACCGACGTCGTGATTCCGGAGGCTATGGCCTCCTGGACCGCATCCCCGGCGGCGCGGAGTGCATCGGGAGCAAGGACGGTATCTGCAAACAGCCCTTCGATTTCGGCATTGTGCAGGACCAGTTCGGAGCGACCCACCAGGCTAGGTACGCCGTCGAAGATGGTGACCATGGCGCAGGGCAGATTCTCATCCAAGGCCCTCAGCAGTGATGAAAAATCCGAGCAGGAGGCCGGATCGTAGGTTTGGATGAAAATCTCAACGCTCCCGCCGCAAGTCAGCCCGATGCCGAAACCGTCGTCGTCTGAAATGCCAAAACGGTGGAGCTCCGGGTCCCCACTGGCGAGGACTCCGGCTGCTGCTTCGATCACACTTGCCTCTACGCACCCACCCGAAACTGAGCCGACCGGCAATCCGTCTTCGGTGACCAGCATGGACGTTCCGACTGTTCGTGGTGCGGATCCTTCCGTGCGGACCACCGTAGCCAAGGCGACGCGTCGTTCACTCCGCCACGACGCCTCCAGTGCCCCCATCACCTCACGCATTGCTGTCAGCCTTGCCTTGGCGCGCACGCGCATGGAGGATGCCGTTGTAAACGCGTTCAGGCGTCATGGGCAACGACGTGAGCTGTGCCCCGGTGGCGTCAGCGATGGCTTGCGCAATTGCTGGAGCAATCGGAAGCATGCCACCCTCGCCCATCCCTTTGCTCCCAAAAGGTCCGGCGCCATGGCCCTGTTCCTGGGTGATGGAGGAAAAGCGCTGGGGAATGTCCTCAGCCAAAGGCACCCGATAGAGGAGAGCCTCGCCATTAAGCAGCTCACCGTCGTCGTACCGCAGTTCCTCGAAGAGTGCCTGAGCCAATCCGAAGACCGCGGCGCCCTCGTCCTGGCCGCGGCAGCCCAGCTTGTTCACCACTTTGCCGGCGTCGCCACTGACAACCAGCTGCAAAAGCTCCACCCGGCCGGTTTCCGGATCCACCTCCACTTCCGCAGCTGCCCAACCGATCTCCCAAAACATGCAGGGCGCTTCCAGGGGTGCGCTGCTGGAGGAACGGACCTTAAAGTAGCCATCCGCAGTGAACTCGAATCCTGTTCCGCCAAATCTGTCCATAATCAACGGCGGGAGCTCATAGGTGGTGCCTTCAGCGTCAACGATGTGCCAGTTATCCAGACGGATCGATTGGCGGTCCAATATCAGGTGTTCGGCAGCCATGTCCAACACGGAACACTTCACTCGCTCAGCAGCCTGAAGAACTGCATGACCCATGACCGCGATGCCCGAAGAGGCGTTGGTGCCTTGGTCGAAGGGGGTGTTGTCAGTGTCAATTGCGGCATACTTCACCCGGCCCGGATCGCAGGCCAGAGTCTCTGCCACAATCTGGCACAGGGCCGAATGACCTCCTTGACCCATTTCCACCAGGCCACAATTCAGGAAGACATCACCGTTGGTGGTCACCTTGACCCGGGCTTGGGCAGGCTTGTTGACGCCGCCACCATCTTTGATGCCGATGGCAACCCCCATGCCACGGTTACCTGAGCGCCGACGGTCGCGATAACCGATAGCGTCCGCCACCAGGTTCAGCCCATGCTTGAGATCCGAATCGATGGGAGTTTCTCCTGGAACGAACTCCTCGCCCAAATCCTTGGCGTTCTTGAGCCGAAGCTCCAGGGGATCGAAACCCAGCCGCTCGGCGATCAGATCCACTTGGCGCTCGCTGGCCCAGGTGGCCTGGGTTGCTCCGAAGCCACGGTAGGCGCCGGCAGGGACGGTGTTGGTGATCACCGCTTGGCAGACCGAATCTATCCGTTTCCAGCGGTAGGCTCCGGGCATCCGATACCCGGCTTTCTCCGCCACCAACGGACTGGCATCCGCATAAGCGCCACCGTTGAGCAGCACACGGGACTGGCGCGCCATGAACTCGCCGTCTGCCTTGAGCCCGGATTTAACCGTGAGGATGGCGTCATGCTGGCTCAGGGTCAGGAAGACTTCTTCTGTGCTCATGCAGTAGCGAACCGGCCGCCCAGCCGACAACTGTGAGAGCCGGATGGCGATCGCTTCCGTTTTTGGGCCGTTCTTGGCGCCAAAGCCGCCTCCCAAAAGTGGGACATTGACCCGGATGTCGTTTTCAGGCAGCCCAAACACCCTGGCCAGTTCCTTGCGCATTGGGGAAAGGGCTCTGGGTTGAGGTCCACACTTCGATTTCACTTGCTGTGGCCTCTGCAACGGTGGCAAATGGCTCCAGGTGCATGTGGTTCATCCGGGAGAAGGTAAAGGCGTCCTCGAAGATGTAGTCGCAATCTGCCCAGACACTCTCCTCTCCCGTTTCGTAGCGGAATTCGTAGCTGACGTTGTGCGCGGTGTGTGCCGCTCCCGAGGCGCCATCGCCGTACTCCGGATAGGCGGCGAAGGGCTGCTCGGGAAAAATGGCAGGTGCTGACGGATCCATTGCTGCTCGTGAATCAAAGACCGCCGGCAGCGGTTCGTACTCAACCCGAATCAAATCCAAGGCGGCAAAAGCGGTGCGTTCATCCACGGCAGCCACAGCAGCAACGACGTCGCCGACGTAGCGAACCGCGTCCGTGGCAACGATCGGCTGGTCTTTGACGTAGGTGCCATAGGAATGCAGCCCACGGATTTCCTCGCGGGTGACTACGGCAGTGACTCCTGCCAGGGAGCGGGCGGCCGAAGCATCCACGCTAAGAATCCGGGCGTGCGCGTGTGGGCTTCGCAGAACCTTCGCGTGAAGCATCCCGGGCTTCTGGATGTCCACTGTGTAGAGGGCGCGGCCGGTGACCTTGGCGGTGCTGTCCAGGCGTGGGCGGTCGCGTCCGACGATGGGCGCGTGCGGAGTGAAAGGAATCACGATCCCGGTCATTCGGATGCCTGATCCTGCTGCTTGGCCCCAGCCAGTTCTGCGGCGCGCTCCACGGATTCCAGGATCATCTCGTAGCCTGTGCACCGACAGGTGTTCGAACTTATCCAGTCCCGGATCTCTTCCCTGTTCGGTTGCGGATTTTGCCGCAGCAGCCCTGTGGTCAACATCAGCATGCCGGAGGTGCAGAAGCCGCATTGGAAGCCGCCACATTCGCTGAATGCCTGCTGCTGGGCGCTCAAAGTGCCGTCTTGGGCAGCCAAGCCCTCAACCGTTTCAACACGCGCACCCTCAATGTCGAACGCAAACGTGGAACAGGCAGCTACAGGCAGGTCATCAACCAAAACAGTGCAGGCACCGCAGACACTACGCTCACACGAGGCACGGACCCCTTGCTTGCCGCAGCTGTTGCGCAGCAAATCCAAGACCGTAGCACTAGTGGGGACACAATGCCGTTCCGGGCTTCCGTTCAGCTCAAATTCAACGTTGTGGGTGAATGTTTCCTGGCCTGATTCCGGTGATTCAAGGCTCATGGCTGGCTATCCTTTCCTTTGGTTACCGGTTGCTTGAGCAAGAAGGCGGCGGCAGAGAACGCCCACCAGGTGCCGCCGGTAGTCGATGGACCCCGCGTAGTCGCCCGCCTCGTCCGGAAGCTGAGCCGCCAGGACCTCACCCACAAAGACCGGGTCAAGCTCAGTGATGTCAGTTGCCTCGGCAGTATGCGACAGCACAAAAGGCTGCCGATACTCACTCCCACAGACGGCCGAGACGGTAAGGCCGGCCACAGTGTTCTTTTGCACCGCGAGGGACACGGTGCTGAGCGGGCGCATTGACCGTTCGTAACCGAACCACAGCAGGGACGCAGTATCGATGGTGACGGCGGTCAGGATACCTGCGTTGCCAAGGTGCTGATCCCAGAGTGATGAAACCGGCAGGGCTGCAAGGTCTCCACCTTGAAACTGCATCTGTGCACCCAGTGCGGACAGAATGACAGGCATTTCGTAGCGATATCGACAGGCAAGGAGATTGCCGCCGAGCGTGCCGCGATAGCGAATTCGAACTGTGGCAATTGATTCCCAGGCTGCAGCCAGGGCCGGGACGGCTGACAGGATTTCGGGGCTTCTGCTGCCTTCACTGTGGCTGACCAAGGAACCAATGCGCAGAGTCCCGGCATCATTCGATATTTCACGCAATTCCTTGATTCGCTGAACGGAAATCAGAACCTCCGGCTCCAATCCCTCGCGAAATTGGGCCACCAGATCCGAACAACCCGCCGCAATCACAGCTTCTGGATGTTGCCGGGTAAGTGCCAGAGCCTCTCCCAGCGAAGTAGGCCGATGCAAAATAAATGGTGGAAGGGCGGACTGGCTCTGGGCTATCAGCCCCGCCCCTAATTTCTGGCCTCGCATTGGTCAGCCTTCTTTCGCTTTGGCCCGGCTTTTGTCACGGCACCTTGCCGTGACAAAACGTGACTTCCATATCAGCTGGCCGGGCGGCCCCAACAGGCCGCCCGGCACGGCCCCAACAACCTCTACGCCGGGCGGTCGCCCTTCAGCGTGACCCGGTGCATCAACCTGTAATGCGGGTGGTAGTCCCCCACCGCATAGTGCTGGGTGGATCGGTTGTCCCAGATCACCAGGGAGTTCGGCTCCCAACGGAAACGAACCTGGTATTCCGGGGTTCTGGCGAGGTCGGTGAGCATGTTGCGCAGCGAGTCCCCCAGCTGGGTGGAGATGCCCGTAAGCCGGGTGGTGAACAACGCGTTGACGTACACCAGCTTGCGGCCGGTTTCGGGATGCTTACGCACTACAGGGTGGGTCATGGGTGGATATTTACGGCGGGTCTCCTCGTAGCGCGCCTCACCATCGGGACCCTGGCGGACAACGCCGGTCAGTTCCTTTTCCCAGTCGTGCACTCCCTCCAGACCGTCAATGACGCTTTTCACGTTCTCCGGCAGGGCGTCATACGCGGCGGTCATACTCGCCCAGAGCGTGTCGCCGCCGCACGGGGGTATTTGCTGGGCGTGTAGGCAAGTAGCCGAATTCGGCGTTGCCTGCCAGGTCAAGTCAGAGTGCCAGACGTCGGTCCCAGCAGCCCGGCCACGTGACTCCAGCACCTCAATGTGCGGATATTCGGGGAGCGAGGGGAAAAACGCACTTACTTCCTGGGGGTCGCCAAACACCTTGGCGAATTTGATCTGATCATCCGGGGTAATGCGCTGATCGCGGAGAAACAGTACTTGGTACTCCAGGAAAGCTTCCCGTAGTTCCTCCCGGCATTCGGGGGTGATCTCTTCTCGTAGATCCAGTCCATGGATATACGCCCCAATGGTGGGTGTTGCCTGTTCCAGCGTGAATGTCTTGAACTGTTGATCGTTGCCGCTCATGGTAGTTCCTTCCTTTGTTGGCGTGTGATACTGCGCCCGTCTCTGTCATCGGTGACTGATCCAGACGAGCTGTTCCTGTTGGGAAATGCTTGCGTCAACTCACTCCGAGTACGTAGGTGTGGCGACTTCATCAATTCCCGTCGCAGCGCTGGCTTTGCGGGCTCGCGATGCCTTGTTTTGGATGACCCGTCCAAGCGAAAGAGCGCAAATGATTGACACGGTTCCGGCGACGAAGACGTAAAGCGATGTTGAGACAGACGCATTTGTCGCAGCAAACAACGCACCGGCAATAAGGGGTGCAATGGCGCTGCCGAAGAGATTGCCGAGCGTAGTAGCCAAGGACAGTCCGCTATAACGCACCTTTGCGTCAAAGGCGGTGGAGAAGTATGCCGGCGTCAGAGCCCATGGGATGTATACGGCTACCGTTGCCGCAAAGTAGCACACTGCGATGAGGCCATAGGTGCCCCCGTCCAACGCAAAATACAACGGGAAGGCAACGATGACGATGAGCGCAAGACCCCACAGGTACACCCGCTGTCCGCCGAATTTGTCTGACAGGGCACCGGCGAGCGGCGTAACCACGAAGCCAATAGCAGAAGTTACGATCACCAGGACCAACATCGACGTCGAATCCAGCTCGCCTGACTTCCCGGCGTAGACAAAGTTGTACACGGTGATCAGATAGAAGAAGATGCCCGGTGCAAGGCTGGCGCCAGCCACAAGGAACACTTGTTTGGGGTGTGTCCGGAGTACTTCGACTACAGGTAGACGCACAACACCGTGGTCAGCCTTGACTCGATTAAACTCCGGACTCTCCGCGACCTTCATGCGAATAACCAGGCCAGTGATAACCAGTACGGCACTGAGGAGGAACGGAACCCGCCACCCCCAGGCCATGAACAGGTCTTCGGACATCGACTCCAGGGGTATGTACAACGTCATGGCCAGGATCAGCCCGACTGCAACGCCTGCCTGCGGCCAGCTACCGAAATAGCCCCGACGACCCTTGGGGGAATGTTCGGTAGCCATCAGCACTGCACCACCCCACTCGCCGCCGAGTGCGAACCCTTGAGTCAGCCGCAGCACCACAAGTAGAACGGGGGCGAACACACCTATCGCGTCATAGGTTGGCAACAGCCCGATCGCTACGGTGGCGATGCCCATGATCAGGATGGTGAGGACCATCATTGGCTTTCGGCCCGCTCTGTCACCGAAGTGACCGAAGACGATGGCCCCAATAGGACGGGCGACGAAGCCGGCTGCGAAAGTAGAGAACGCAAGCAGGGTCCCGGTTGTGGGGTCGAAGCCAGGGAAGAAGAGCTGGTTGAAAACGAGCACCGCCGCGGTGCTGTAGATAAAGAAGTCGTACCACTCGATAGTCGTGCCGATGAGGCTCGCGAAGGCGACCTTCCTCGGAGAACTCGCGCCCGATGGTTGTGCGACCACTGCACTCATATTGTGCCTCCAGGTAATTTTGCGAACAGTCGGCCCCGCTGTGCGTGGACCGTGGTGATCAGGGCTGCCTAAGGCACCTGTCTCAGAATGAGCTTTGAAGTGATGCAGATTACTTCAGTAGTAATTATCTTATTACTGAGATGCTTTGTGCGCAAGATCTCATTTTTGATGGATCGATGCGGCCGTGGGTGCCATCAGGCCCCTTGCAATCTGTTCGAGAATCTCCTGGATCCCTCGGATGTCCCGAAGGAATGGAGTGCGGACAACGCTGCTGATCACATGCAGGGCCGCTTTCACCCGTGTCCTGACCACCTCTTGATCGACTCCCGGGTAAACGTCCTCCACCAGCGAGGCCAGATCGGTGACGTAGTCGCCCTGCGCCTCCATCAAGTTCTGCAAGTCCCGCTCGGGAAGGTGTGGACGTTCGGACACGGCCAATTGCAGGAATTCCGGGCTGCCCAACGAGAACGAAATGTACGAGGAAATGGTGCGCTGGAGTGCCTCAGCTGCATCAGCGGCTTCAGAGAGAGCGCGCCACATGTCCATCCACCGCACTTCTTTGGCACGATGCAGTGCTGCGGCAAGCATTTCAGCCTTGCTGTCGAAGTGGCGGTAAATGCTGGGACCTGCGACTCCAACTTCGGCACCGATGTCGTCAAGACTCACGGCTTCAAACCCAAACGCGGCGAACTGTCGGATTGAGGCAGCCAGCAGTGCCTCACGGCGGCTACGGGGCATGGCAATCGACGCGCGCCGGTGATTCGCCGACACTTCAATCGGGGGCAAGGGCATGACGAGTACTGTGCGGGCGAGCGTGGCCAACTCGAATTCTTCATCCACCCGCGAGAGCCGGTTAGGGTTCAACGAAACGCTGATCATCACAGCAAACATGGCCCAAGCCCTCAGGTCGGCCTCGGAAGTGGGCACTGCATCACTGCCGGACTGCAGTTTGCTGCTGATGGCGAACTTGATGCCGCTGGCAATATCGAAGCGGATGGCAGGCGGGAGATGGCGGGATTCACGCTCCCACAGCACGCCGTTTTCCCGGTGCTCCAGAAGTGCCCGCCCCAGAGCCGTGATCAACTGTTCGAGGTCGCCGTCGGGTGTCTGGATAATGCTATCCAAAAAGGGCTGGAGGCTGGCCACCACTGCCTCGCGAAGCAGCTCGCCCTTGCTCGGGAAATGTCGGTAAAGGGCGGATGGCTGAACCGCCATGGCTTTAGCCACATCGGTCATGCTGACTTGCGCGTATCCCTTCTGCGCGAAGAGGTCACCCGCCGCAGCAAGTATGAGCGCTCGCCGGTTCCTCGGCCTGGTGCCGCGCTCCGGGGCGGTGGAGGACTTATTCATGTTCTTAAGATTAGTCAGATTCACTTATTGCGCAATAGCCCGCGGCGTGCCAAAGTTTAAGAACAACCTTCGAAACACTGCCCTTCACTTACTGATTGGCCAGTTGCCGCAAGATAGCAGTGCCTCACCCTAGCGGGAAACGTGATGGTTCCCCGCATATGCGAGCACCGGCCGGAGCATCCCGGCGGCCGATGCGTATTCACTTACGGGACGCCAACTGTGTGTTAGACCCAGAGAAAATCGGCCCTGGGCCCAGAGAAACACTTCCCGTAACCCAGAGCACCGTCCCTAACCAATGCACCGTCCCGTGACAAAGGAGTCCCACATGAAACGACGTGCAATAGTCGCTGTTGCTGCACTTTGCAGCTTCGCAGCCCTGACTGGCTGCAGCACCGGGAATGACGCCCCCAATGCCTACGCCGTTAAGACGGACATTCCGACGGCAGCAGCGATGGATCCCGCAATTCTCGACGCCGCCGTCAAGGAAGGCTCGCTGCTGGTTTACGGCGAGGCGAATGAGGCCTCCATGAAGCCGGTCCTGACTGCTTTCCAAAACCAGTATCCGGATATCAAGACCAGCTACATCAGCCTGGGTGGAACCGAAAGCTTCCAGCGGTACCTCAACGAGAAGGCCACTGGGGGAAAGACCGCGGACGTCATCGTCAGCCTCCAAGGCGCGAACTTCCTGGATCTGGTCAAGCGTGGTGACATCCAGGACTTCACACCACCCGCCGCCGCGCCGCTGCCGGCCTTCGCGAAACTCGCCCCCGGGGTCTTCGCCATGGAACTGAACCCGGTCATGGCACTGATTAACACCACCCTCCTGCCAGAATCGGAACAACCCGATTCCCTTGAAGCACTCGCCAAGATGTCCAGTGACCCTAAACTCACAGGGAAGATCGTCACGTATGACGGCACTACGGAGTTTGGCTACACGGTTAATCACGCCTACATAGCCAAGGCGGGAGAGGCCGGATGGAAAGTCCTGGAGCAACTCGGACAAAACACCAAGGTCGAAGCCAGTGCAGGGCCCATGTACAACAAACTCCTGCAGGGCGAGTACACCATGTCCTATTTCCAGTCCGGCGCGACCCGGCCACTCATCACAGGCGCTGCCGCGAAAGTGCTGAACTATAAGTTCTTCGCAGACGGAACACCCTTCATGCCCCGCGGTGCCGGAGCGACCACCGGAGGCAAGTCACCCAACGCGGCCAAAGTGTTTGTGAATTTCCTGATTGACAAGGCGGGCCAAACGGCCGGTTGCGCCGGCGGGTTCGCACCCTACCTGGACGGGGTGGACTGCCCGGTGAACCTGGCCAAGGTAACTGCGCAGTTGGGTGCGGAGAACATCAACATTGCCAAGTGGGATGAGGCCCTGGTGAACGATGCACCGGCCTTCAAAAATCGCTGGAAAGAAGCATTCGGGCGATGAGCAGCTCCACACTTACCCACCCCAAAAACCCGTCACCGCCGCCCGGTACAGGCAACCTCAAGCGGGCATGGCTGCCGGAGAAAGTCATCCACTACGGTGTCTGGATCCTCGCAGTCCTGCTGATCCTCGGCCCGATCGTGCCGATCCTCTGGTCATCAATCTGGTCCACGCCGCTATACGAGAGCGACGGCAGCGCCACCCTGGACAACTTCCAAAAACTGGCGACTGATCCCCTCTGGTGGTCCGCTGTCGCCAACAGCCTGCAGTTCGCACTTTTCGCCACCCTCGGCTCTGTTGTGGTTGGAACCACGGTGGCCTTGCTGGTAGCCCGCACCGACCTCCCGTTGCGGAGGATCTATTCAGCCTTGATTGTCCTGCCCTTGGTCCTGCCTGGGCTGGTGCTCATCGTTGGGTGGCAGTCGATGTGGTCAAAGAACGGATATGCCACCCATTTGCTTGAAGAGTACTCGCCGTTCACTGTTCCCTTTGACCTCTACAGTGTTGCGGGAATGGTGGTCATGGGTACGGTCCTTGGCTCGCCGGTGGTCTACCTTTTTGCCCGCGGGACGCTGTCCTCAGGCGATTCGACACTCGAGGAAGCCGCACGCTGCGCTGGCGCCAGTCCACTCCGCGCCTTGCTCTCGGTGACTCTGCCGTTGCTGCGCCCGGCATTGCTGAACTCCGGATTGTTGGTCTTCGCGTTGGCGCTGGAAACACTGGGGATCCCCCTCATCCTTGGTACTTCAAAGAACATCAACATGATGTCCACCTACCTGTACAGGCAGTGGACCGGAAGCGCCGACGCCGGTGGAGGAGTTCTGCCCGCTGGCGCCGTCATGTTGTTGCTCGCCGTCACTCTGCTGCTGTTGCTGCGCAATCGCCTGGCCGGCGACCTCGCCCGCTTTACTACGACCGGCGGAAAGTCATCCAGACCGGCGAACGTTGTTAAATTGGGCCCCCTCGGCTGGCTGCTCTCCGCTGTCATAGGAGTTGTTCTGGGCTGTGCAACCCTGGTGCCGCTCAGCGGGGTGGTTCTCGCCTCTGTCACCGCTCTTCTGACGCCGGCCATCAACCCGTTCAGCGTTCTGACACTGGACAACTTCTCAGCGATCTTAACCAACCCGCTCTACACCGGAGCGATCGGCAACAGCTTGTTGATTGCCACAGTTGGCGCCGCCATTGCCACCGCTTGCATCGCGGTCATCGCATTGGTTGCCCACCGTTCCAACTTTCGGTTCCGCGGATCCTTGGAGCACATCGTGCTGTATCCGCGGGCCGTCCCGGGCTTGATCACCGGCATGGCCTTCTTCTGGACGTTTGCCATCCTGGACCGCTCCGGAACCTTCAGAGCTACACTTTGGGCGGTCGGAATCGCCTTCGGGGTCCGCGCACTCGCCATGGGCTATGCCGCGTTCTATCCATCGCTTGCCGCGCTGGGTGCGGACCTGGACCGCGCCGCACGCTCGGCCGGGGCGGACTGGTGGACGGCGATGCGCACCATCATTCTCAGCCTGCTGAGGCCTGCCATGGGCATCTCATTCGTCCTGTTGTTTGTAGCCATGCTCAATGAGGCCGACGCCGCAGTTTTCCTGGTAACCCCCGAGACCCAGGTCTTGGGACTGGCAATGCTTCAAATTGCAGCAAATGGCCTCGGCGGCACCGTCGCCGCCCTCGGAGTCATCCAACTCGTCATCACCGCAGCTGTCCTGGGCGCAGGACGCATTCTGTTTGGAGTTCGCCCTCATGCCTGATCTGGTCATTACCAATCTCACCAAGAAGTTTGGCCGTCTGACGGTCCTGGACAACGTGTCGGTGACCGCTTCCGACGGGCAAATCCTGACGTTGCTTGGCCCAAGCGGCTGCGGCAAGTCCACAACACTCTGGTCCATCGCAGGACTCCTCAAGCCCGACGGCGGCAGCATTGTTGTGGGCGAGCAAACCTTGTTCAACCATGACTCCTCCGCCTTCCTTCCGCCGGAGCGCCGTGATTGCGGGGTTGTTTTCCAGTCATATGCTGTGTGGCCGCACATGAAGGTCCGCGACAACGTGGGCTATCCACTGCGGCTTCGACGCTACAAGTCCGAGGCACTCCGCCGACGTGTGGACGAAGTGCTTGAGCTGGTTGACCTTTCCGATCAGGCAGACCGCTATCCACATCAGCTCTCCGGTGGCCAGCAGCAACGAGTGGCGCTGGCGCGCGCGTTGGCATTCCCTCCGCGACTGCTGCTCCTGGACGAGCCGTTTTCCAATCTTGATGCCAAGCTGCGCGAACGTACGCGCGATTGGTTGCTTCAGTTACAACGAAAGATTGGCGTAACCACGGTTTTTGTAACCCACGATCAAGACGAAGCCCTGGCAATGAGCGACAAGATTGCGGTCATGTCAGCCGGAGCCGTGCGCCAAATTGGTACGCCGGAGCAGATCTACAACGATCCCGCCGATCTCTTCGTTGCTGACTTCGTTGGCACCAGCAACTTGCTGGAGGGGACAGTCATTGGCCGCTCAAAGGGGATCCTGACGATCAAGATCGACGGGTTGGACCAAGCGATCCACGTACCATCCTCAATTGCTTCCGACGGCGTCGTGGTTGCCGTTCGTCCTGAAGCGCTGGCGTTGTTGCCTGATGATGCGTCCTCGGACGGCTACGAGATGACTGTCAACGGACCCGTCCTTGAGCGGTCCTATCATGGCCATCACTTCCGCTACACGGTGGGCGTCGGCGAGCAGGCCCTGGTGGTCGAAACCCGCGAGCGCACGGATTCCTCCCATGTACGTGTGGGCATTCCACGGGACGGCTACAAGTTGTTCCAACCCCGGACTGCTACGGCACCCAAGGCCGAACATTGATTCCGGTCGGGTCCAGCCACCCCATCAGGATCGATCTGTTCAGCGACACTATTACCCGGCCAACGGAGGCCATGCGGCAGGCCATGGCAAACGCCGAGGTTGGGGATGAACAAAAGGGTGAAGACCCCTCCACCAACGAACTGATTGCCCTGACGCGGGAGCTTCTGGGCAAGGAGGAAGCGGTTTTCCTGCCATCAGGAACGATGTGCAACCAGATTGCCTATGCACTGCACTGCCGGCCCGGCGATGCGATTCTTGTTGATGACAGCGCCCATTCGCTGCGCCATGAGGAAACCGGGGCGCCCGCCTTGGCCGGAGCTATCTACAGGCCCATCAAGGCAGATCGTGGCGTTTTCTCTGTTGCCCAGCTTGAAGCGGCGCTCCGCCCGGAGGGAAGGTCATCGGCCCGGAATGCGGTGCTCTCCATTGAACAGCCATCCAACCTCGGAGGTGGCACGTGCTGGTCGCTGGAGGGCATCACATCAGTGACGAAGGTGGCGCGGGCTCATCGGATCAAAACCCACATGGATGGCGCCCGTCTGCTCAATGCGGTGGTGTCCACCGGCGTATCCGCCCACGATTTTTGTGCCCCGTTTGACTCAGTCTGGCTGGACCTCAGCAAAGGCCTGGGCGCTCCCATGGGAGCAGTGCTGGCCGGAGACGCTGAATTCATCAATGAAGCATGGCGTCTCAAGCAACGCTGGGGCGGTTCCATGCGTCAATCAGGCATCGTGGCAGCAGCGGGTACGTATGCCCTCCGCAACAACGTGGACAGACTCGCAGATGACCATGGGAATGCCCGCCTGCTGGCTGAACTGCTTGCCGTCAACCCGCATATATCGATCGATCCGCTAACAGTCCAGACAAATATTGTCCTTTTTGACCTGGTCGACTTCCCCGTCACCGCGGCAGTGCTGGTGGATCGCCTGCTGCAGGAGAGCGGGATCCGAATGGGCGCTTTTGGCCCGTCCACAATTCGTGCCGTCACCCATCTGGACGTCGACACGGAAGACGTACGCCTCGCCGCTGACGCGCTCAGGGAATTGCTGGACGAAACCTACTCGATGCACCTAAGCACAAGGAGCAACTAAATGACCATCACCTTCGATGTGACGGACCGTCCCGTACCGTACAGCGTCAGCCGCGCAGCCAGGACAGGCGACGACGTCACAGTGCTGCTCAATGCACGTGTTGTCGATCCCGAGTCGGGCACGTCGGGTTCCCTCAGCGATGTGTGGCTCCAGGCAGGGCAGATCTCCCGTATTGTTCCTGCCGGCAGTGAACCGGGCACGGGCAGCGTCCTGGATCTCAAGGGCAAATTTGTGGCTCCCGGATTGATGGATGCCCATGTTCACCTGGCCTTCGATGGTGGTGATGACCCGAAGGGAACCTATCAGCGCAGCAGCGATGACGAGATCGTTGCGCAGGTTGTTGCGAATGCGCGGATTGCGCTTCGTGCCGGGATAACCACGGTGCGGGACTGCGGGACACCCAGGCACCTGCTTGCTCCCATGAGGGCAGCCCTGGGTATGGTGTCCGACGTCGCCACCGTGGTTCATTGCGGTGCGCCGATCTGCCGCGTGGGCGGGCATGGACACGACATGGGCGGAGAGGTACGCACCCGTCACGACGTCGAGGCGATCATCGCCGAACAGCACGCGGCCGGCGCCACCTGGATCAAGGTCATGGCCAGCGGCGGCGGCTTTACTCCCGGAACCAGTCCGAGCGTCTTTGAATTCGACCCCACGCTGCTCCGTGAAGCAGTGGTCATCGCCGGCTCGTACGGCATGAGGACTGCAGCCCATGCCCATGCCAGTTCCTCGATGGCCGCATGTATAGAGGCAGGCGTGCACTCGTTGGAACACGCCTCCATGCTAGGGCCGGATGAGCAGTGTGCGCCCGATCGCGAGCTGTTGCGCAGGGCGGCCGATGCCGGGATCCACATTGTGCCGACCGTCGTCGTAGCGGACATCGTCTCCCGGCAATTGCGGGAGGGTCACCAAGTCCTGTCCAACCCGCAGGATCGCAATGTAGTGGCGCGATTGGAATCGCGGTTCACAAACGTGACCGAGTTCCTCCACTCCGGCGTGTCGATCGTGGCAGGAACGGACGCAGGCCCTGCGCACGTCACCTTTGATCTCATTGCCCGCGAGTTGGAACGCTATGTCGACGCCGGACTGGCAGCACAGCATGCACTGCAGTCTGCAACGTGTGAAGCCGCCGACATGCTCGGGTTGGAGGCGCAAGCGGGTCGCATCCGGCCCGGCCTGTGGGCCGACCTCATCGTCACGGCGGCGGACCCCATGCAGGACATCAGCACTCTCGCAACGCCGCTTGGAGTCCTCAAGCGCGGACTACTGATCACACAGTAGCCACCCGACACTGACCAACCAACACTCTCCCTAAGGCATGCAATGAACCTGATCCATGTCAGCGATAACCTGGAGGCGAAGACCGCCTCGACCTTCGAAGACCACCCCCAACTGGACGCACTTGCTGCGATCGAACGCCGCGTTCTGTGGCTTGCGACATCCATGATCCACCACGCAAACAAGGTGCGGCCGAACCCATCCGGCATCAAGGTGGGCGGGCACCAGGCCTCGAGTGCCTCCATTGCCACGATCATGACCTCGCTCTGGTTCGGGCAGCTTCGCGCCGAGGACCGCGTCTCGGTGAAGCCCCACGCCTCGCCGGTGCTCCACAGCATCAACTATCTGCTGGGTAGCTTGGACGAAAAGTACCTCGCAACGCTGCGCGAGTTCGGCGGGCTGCAGAGCTACCCCAGCCGCGCAAAGGACCCGGATCCCGTTGACTATTCCACGGGCTCCGTCGGCATCGGGGCCACCGCGCCAATCTGGGGTGCCATTTCGCGGCGATATATCGAGACCGTGAGCGGCACGCCGAACCGTGGGCGCCAGTACTCGCTCGTCGGCGACGCTGAATTGGACGAGGGCGCCATCTGGGAGGCCGTGCTGGACTCGAACGTTGCGGATCTTGGTGAGATCGTCTGGATCGTGGACCTGAACAGGCAGTCCCTTGACCGGGTGGTGCCAAACATTGCCGCGGGCAAGATCGAGCGTCTCTTCGAGGCTGCTGGCTGGCAGGTCATCACCGTGCGCTTCGGGCATCTCCTGGAGAGCCTCATGGCCAGGACAGGAGGCGACGCGCTCCGGAAGCGCATTGTTGAGATGTCCAACCCCGAATACCAGCGGCTGCTGCGCTGCTCGGCCGAAGAGCTACGCCGCAGGCTCCCTGGTGAGGGCGCAGGGGGTGCGGCCATCGCGGAACTTATTGCCGGCGTCGAGGACCAGACGCTGACCCAGGCCATCAGAAACCTGGGCGGGCACGATCTTGCCGCGTTGCGCGAGGCCTACTCCCGGATCGATGACACGCGTCCCACGGTCATCATTGCTTACACCGTCAAGGGCAACGGACTGCCCACCGAGGGCCATCCGCAAAACCACTCCTCGCTGCTTACCGTCGATCAATACCGCCAACTGGCAGACACAATGGGCGAAGACCCAGACTCACCATGGACGCGGTTCGATCCCGTAAGCACCGAGGGGCAGCTGGTACGGACCACAGCGGAAACCCTGCGGCGCACGGTTGAACCTGCGGTTGCCCCGCCCGCAGTACCGGCAGATTTCGGCAGAACGCCCTCGGGAACAGGCACCACACAGGCAGCCCTGGGCCGCACTTTGCTGGACGTCACCCGTGCGGCGCCCGCCGTCGCCCGTCGATTGGTGACGGTCAGCCCGGACGTGAGTTCCAGCACCAACCTCGCCGGTTGGCTGAACAAGGTGGGCGTGTGGTCAGTGGAAGAGCGCCCCGACTGGTTCAGCGACGACACCGAGACCGTGATGCACTGGCGTGAAAAGCCCACTGGCCAGCACATCGAACTCGGCATAGCCGAGGTCAATCTTGTCAGCCTCCTCGGCGAGCTCGGCGCAACGTGGAGCCGCTGGGGCCAGCCGCTGTTCCCGATCGGCGTGCTCTATGACCCGTTCGTCGAGCGAGCCTTGGAACCATGGTCCTACGGCATCTACGCCGGCGGTCAGTCAATCCTGGTAGGTACGCCGTCGGGCGTCACGCTTGCTCCCGAAGGCGGTGCTCACCAGTCCATCAAGACGCCGTCCATCGGCCTGGAACAGCCCGGCTGCACCAGCTACGAACCAGCCTTCGCCATCGACGTCGAGTGGACGCTGCTCGCCTCCATGTCCCAACTCGGGAGACCGGGCGGCAAATCCGCCTACCTGCGGCTCTCCACAAAACCCATCGACCAACAACTGGCTGCCGTCCCGGAAGATCCAGCCGCGCGTGAGCGTCGCCGTCGCCAAGTGGTCGCTGGCGGCTACATGCTCCGGACGGCCGCAAGACCGTTCGCGACGATCGTTGCCATGGGGGCCATGGTCCCGGAGGCACTTGCAGCCTCCGAGCGACTCGCCGCCCAAGGCACCCCCGTGGACGTCATATGCGTCACGAGCCCAGGCCTGCTCTACGACGCCCTGCAAGGCCGCAATGGGCAGAACCCGGAGGCACCGTCCTGGATCCTGGACCAAATCCTGCCGTCAGGGCGCGCCGTCCCCATGGTCACCGTGCTCGACGGCCACCCCCACACGCTCGCGTTCCTCGCCGGTGTGCATCAAGTCAAAAGCCGCAACCTCGGCGTAGACACCTTCGGCCAGGCGGGCGGCCTCGAGGACGTCTACCGTTACCACGGGATCGACACCGACAGCATCGTCCGCGCTGTCCTGGATTTGGTCCAATGACAGGGGCTCGGGATCACCCCTTGAAAACCGGCGCCCGCTTCTCCTGGAAAGCCCGGAAGCCCTCGGCGTAATCCTCGGTCTTGCAGAGGCGGGCCTGCTCAGTGTTTTCCTCGGCCATGGACGCCCAGAGGCCAAGTCGCTGATCGCGGATGTGGGCCACGAGTTCCTTGGAGGCGTTGAAGGCCACGGTGGCACCAGTAGCCACCCGCTCGACGATGGCCCGGGTCATGGCAAGCAAAGCATCATCGGGCATCGCACGGCTGAACATTCCCCGTTCAACGGCCTCGGAGCCAGAGATCAGATCGGCTGTGTAGATCAGGTCCAACGTGCGATGCATGCCCAGACGCTCAGTGAAGTACCAGTGCCCGCCGGAATCCAGGGTGGCGCCCAGTTTGGCGAAAGGTGAACCAAATTTGGCATTCTCCCCCACGTACACCACGTCCGTGGCCAACAGCAGTCCGAGACCGACACCCAGGCAGGCACCGTGCGCAGCAGCAAAAGTGGGTGCGGGGAATGTGGCCATCTTCTTCAGGAGCGGTTCCACCAGCCCGCCGAGATACGCCTGCGCGTCATCGGTTTCGGGGGTAACGCCGGCAATGTCGCGGCCGGCGCAGAAGGCTCGCCCCTCTCCGCGAAGCAGCAGCGCCCGCACCTCACCGCGCGAGGCGGCGGCAGCGGCGTCGTCGTACGCCTTGTCCAGTTCGGCAAGCGCGTCCTCGTTGAGCGAGTTCAGCCTTTCGGGGGCATTGAGGACAATTTCGGCAATGCTGTTGGCAATGGAGAGCTCGATCATGGGGACTCCTTAGACGTCGAAGTCGACGGTAACTTCTTCGCTGGTGGGGTGGGACTGGCAGGTGAGGACGTAGCCCTTATCCAGCTCGTCCTGCTCGAGGGCGTAGTTCTCATCCATGGACACCGTACCCGTCACGAGCTTGGCGCGGCAGGTGCCGCAGACCCCGCCCGCACACGCGAACGGAACATCGGGGCGGACACGAAGGGCAGCATTGAGGATGGACTCGCGAGCATGCGTGGGACTCGCCACCTCGCCGGTCAAACCGTCCAGCTTGAACGTGATCTTGTAGGTTTCCTTCGACTCGTCCTCCACAACGGGACGGCCGGCATTGCCCTCAGGGCGGTCAGGACGACCAGTGGTGAACAGCTCGAAACGAACGTGCTCAGGCTTCACACCACGGCCAGCGAGGGTGTCGCGGCACAGTTGGACCAGCTCGAACGGCCCACACAGGAACCACTCGTCCACATCCTCGGAATGGATGGCACTGCTCAGCAACGCCTGCAGCTTCTCGGAATCGATGCGGCCGGTCATCAGCGGCGCGATCCGCTGCTCGCGGGACAACACGTGGTGCAGCGCCAGACGCGAAGGGTACTTGTCCTTCAGGTCCGCCAGTTCCTCCAGGAACATGACGTCCATGGCGGCTTTGTTGGCGTAGATCAGGTCAAAAGTGGTCTCAGGGTTGGCGGCCAGCAGTGTCCGGGCAATCGCGATCACGGGCGTGATGCCCGAGCCTGCAGCGATCGCAACGAAGTTCCCGGGCTCCCCCGCCAACTCCTCGGGGTGGTTCATGGAGTTCATGACGTTGTGCTGGACCGCCGAGCCGTCCTTGCCGTGCCGTGAAATGAAAGCACCCTGCGGGCTCATCACGTCCAGGACGTCGCCGGCCTTCAACTCCGCGTTGGCCCAGGTGGAGAAAGTGCCGCCCAGGTCCTTTTTGATGGCCACCCGGATCTCGCTGCTGCCATCCGCGAAACTGCGCGGCTCTGCACAGATCGAGTAGCTGCGGCGGACCTCGTGCTGCTCACCATTCTCGTCCGGCAGTGCGGTGCGCAATGCGACGTACTGGCCAGGGAGGTAGTCATACTGACCAGCCAGCTCGGCGGGAACAGCGAACGTCACCTCGATTGCGTCGTCCGTAAGGCGCCGGACTTCCGAGACGGTCAGGGTATGGAAAGACGCACGACGGCGGCTGGCCGTCTGGGTTTCGGTGGTCATGGAATTCCTTAGAGGACTTTGAAGTAGTCGAACGGTTCCTTGCAGTCCTGGCAGACGAACAACGCCTTGCATGACGTGGAACCAAAGCGGGTGAGCTCCTTGGTGTTCAACGACGAACACTGCGGGCATTTCACAGCCAGATTCAAACGAACGGGACCGGAGTGGCCGCCGGCTTTTGAATGGCCACTTGGAGGGGCGATCCCGTACTCCTGCAGCTTGGCCTTGCCGGACTCGGTCATCCAGTCCGTAGTCCAGGCCGGGGAGAGCACCAGGTTGACGTGCACACTCGCGTAGCCCTCCTTTTCGAAGGCCCTCCGCACGTCGTCAGCAATCGCGTCCATGGCCGGGCAGCCCGAGTACGTAGGCGTGATGGTGACCTCGACGGCGGTACGTGAGGTGCCGCCGTCGTCCGCTTTGTCCGTGGGCTGCTTCGCATCAGTCGCCTCGACGACGTGTACGCCGCGGAGAATGCCGAGGTCCTCGATGGTGAGGACCGGGATCTCCGGATCGCAGACCGTGGCCGCGATGTCCCAGGCCCGCTGCTCTTGTGTCCGCATCTGCGTCCCTGACAGGCTCGTCATGGTGGTCACCAGCTCGCGCCGGGGTGTTCGCGGGCCAGGACCTGCATCTCAGCGAGGATGTAACCCAGGAACTCGGAGTGCTTGCCACGACGGCCGCCACCGAGTGCTTGCGGGACGGCGGGGATGTCCAGTTCGGCTTCGGCCATGATCTCGCCGGTGAGCCGATCGAATTCAGCTCGCAGGCTAGAGGGCTGAACAGTCACGCCAGCCTCGGCCAGGCGTGCAGTGAGCTCATCGTCCTCGAAGAGTTCGTCCACATACGGCCATACGAGCTTGAAGCCCTGGATGATGCGGGCGCGGGACTCGTCCGTTCCGCCAGCCAGGCGCAGTACCCACTGGGCGCTGTGGTCGCGGTGGTAATCCACTTCCTTCACGGCCTTGGCGGAGATGGCCGCGAGGGTGGGATCAGTGGAGTCCATGAGCCGTGTGTAGAGCTCGTACTGGTAGTAGCTGACGATGAACTGGCGGGCGATGGTCACCGCGAAGTCCCCGTTGGGCTGCTCGAAAAGGTGTGCAGAACGGAATTCGTGCTCGCGGCGGAAGTACGCGAGATCGTCCTCGGACTTGTCCCAGGCGGCACCGGCGTAGGTCAGGAACGAGCGCGCGTGGCCCAACTGGTCCAGCGCAATGTTGCCGAGTGCGATGTCTTCCTCGAGCTCCGGAGCACGGGAAATCCAGTGGCCCAGGCGCTGGGCGAGGATCAGTCCGTCGTCGCCGATCCTCAGTGCAAACTCGGCAACGTCCTCGCTCGGCTTGACCTGTCCACGCCGTACTTCAAGGGCGATGTCCTCTGGACGGAGGGCGTTGCCCGGCGTGATGCGGGTGGCGCTGGCTGAACCGTCGCCGGAAGCTCCCGCCCCGTGGACGCCCACGGAGATATCGCCGTGGCCTTCAATGGCGAAGTCAGTGTCTTTATCAGTCATCACAGGTGCTTCACGCCTTCGCTCTTGGTGTAATACGTCGCGTGGCGGTAGTCCTTGCCCTGCGGCGATTCGAAGAAGGCACCCTTGGAATCCGGATCGCTGGAGGTGATTGCCTCGGCCGGGACAACCCAGATGGATACCCCTTCGTTGCGGCGGGTGTAAAGATCGCGGGCATTCCTGAGGGCCATGGCGGCATCAGGAGCGTGCAAAGATCCGGCGTGCACATGGGACAGTCCACGACTGGAGCGCACGAAGACTTCCCAGAGGGACCAGGGGGTCTCGTGGTGCTGTTCAGTGGCGGCTGCGACTTTGGGCGCCTCGCGCTTGATCTCGCTGGCCGAGCTTGCCGGTTCTTCCGGGTTACCGTGGGGAGCCATTATGCTGCGTTCACTTTCTCTGCTTGCTTGCGGGCGTAGGCCACGGCGGCTTCGCGAACCCAGGCACCGTTTTCGTGTGCCTCGCGGCGGCGCTCGATGCGCTGCGAGTTGCAGGGGCCGCGGCCGGCCAGGACTTCCTTGAACTCGTTCCAGTCCAGGGGTCCGTGCTCCCACTTCTTGGTTTCTTCGTTGAAACGGATGTCCTTGTCAGGCAGGGTCAGGCCGAGGACCTTGACCTGCTCCACCATCATGCCGACGAACCGGCTGCGCAGTTCATCGTTGCTGAACCGCTTGATGTTCCAGGCCATGGACTGCTTGGAATTGGGTGAGTCATCATCCGGCGGGCCAAACATCATCAGCGACGGCGCGTACCAGCGGTTCACTGCTTCCTGGGCCATCTGCTTCTGCTCAGGCGTACCGTTGGAAAGTTCCAGCAGGATCTCAAAACCCTGGCGCTGGTGGAAGGACTCTTCCTTGCAGATGCGCACCATTGCGCGGCCGTAAGGACCGTAGGAGGCGCGGCACAGGGGCACCTGGTTGCAAATGGCGGCGCCATCCACAAGCCAACCGATGGCTCCCATGTCCGCCCAGGAAATCGCCGGGTAGTTGAAGATCGACGAGTACCGGGCTTTGCCGGCAATGAGGTCTTCCATCATCTTGTCCCGGGTCTGCCCCAGGGTCTCAGCTGCCGAGTAGAGGTACAGGCCGTGGCCTGCCTCGTCCTGGACCTTGGCCATGAGGATGGACTTGCGCTTCAGGCTCGGAGCGCGGGTGATCCAGTTGGCTTCCGGCTGCATGCCGATGATTTCCGAGTGCGCGTGCTGCGAGATCTGACGCAGCAAAGTCTTGCGGTAAGCCTCCGGCATCCAGTCGCGCGGTTCGATGCGCGAGTCTTCCGAGATGATGCGATCAAAGTACGCCTTCCCGGCTGCCTCCCGCTCCTGCTCTTCCGGGGACAGCTCAGCGGGCACTGATTGCAGATTCTGCGATGCCATGGTTGCTCCTAATAAATTACCGACCGTTCGTTCAGAATATGCGGAGCGGGCGTTTTCAGTCAAGCGTTCGGTTCTCGTTGAAGACCCGTTTAGAGGCATGGGTGCGGCTGGGCGTTGTGACAAGGTGGTCTTTGCTGCCCGTGTTAACTTGGGATGGGACCTGAGCCGTCCAAAGCCCCCGCAAGAAAAGAGCCTCACGTGGAATCGCCCCAGCCCTTTAGGATCCTCACCGTCTGCACAGGGAACATTTGCCGCTCCCCTGTGGCAGAACGGCTGCTGCAGGCGGGGCTGAACCACGCAAGCCCAGGATCATTCGAGGTTCGCAGCGCCGGCACCCGCGCAATGGTCGGAGAGCCGATTCAGCCCCTGTCGGCCAAGATGATCAGCACCTTCCGTGGCAGCCCCGACAACTTCGCTGCCAGGCAGCTCAACCACAAGATCCTGCGGGAAACCGACCTCGTGCTTGCCATGACGTCCAGGCACCGGGGCGAAGTTCTTCAGCTGGATGCTTCTCTGCTAAAGCGAACGTTCACTATCCGTGAATTTGCCAGGATGCTTGCCGTCCTGGAGGCCCGTGGCGATCTTGTTCCGGAGGGCGACATCGTGGAATTCTGGCGGGCTCTTCCGGCCCGGGCCGCTTCCGTACGCCACCTGGCCCTGCCAGCCGATCCCACCGATAACGACGTCGTAGACCCCTACCGACGAGCGGAAGAGGTCTACAACCAGATGGAGGATGAGCTGGCCCCGGCCATCCTGGGCATACTCCGGTTTGCGCGTCTGACAGCCCCGGCCTAGTTAGCTGTCTTTCTAGTTAGGTCGGACTAGTTAAGCCCAATCACTAACATCTGGCTCGTGCCGGGGATGCACGTCTGCAGGACAACTGCCGGGAAGCCGCCGAAGACAGCCGCCACATTGTTGGTTGTTCCGGGGTTGGGCACTTGTCCCCTTCCGGTCACTGTGTACGTACCGTAGCCCGGGATGTTAACCGTTTGTCCCACACCGATGCCGGAGAAACGTGCCCAACCTCCACAGAAGTCGTGCTCGGTGATGAACAGCGCATAGCCATCCGTGGGAGTGAAATGGATGGGCCCGATGCATGCGTCCACCAAGCTTTGGCCTCCGGATCCAGCCACGTAAATTGTCCAGCCTGCAGCCACGGGAGCAGCAGCCTGCGCCGGAGCGGCTTGCGCAGGGGCTGCCTGGGCTGGGGCGGCCTGGACTGGTGCGGGGGCCGGCGCCGGCTCGATGAGTGGAACCGCTGGTCCAGTTAGTTTCAGGACCTGGCCGGGCACGATGACCGAGTAGCCGCTCAAGCCATTGGCAGCCAACATCTCGTTCATGTTCACGCCGAACCGGGCAGCTATGGAGCCCACGGTATCTCCGCTGGCAACCGTATAAAGGTTGGAATCCACAGCTGGCGGCGCTGGTTCG
Organism: Paenarthrobacter sp. 10L412; assembly: GCF_056395565.1. Lineage (NCBI taxonomy): Bacteria > Bacillati > Actinomycetota > Actinomycetes > Micrococcales > Micrococcaceae > Paenarthrobacter > Paenarthrobacter sp. 10L412. The sequence continues at coordinate 468,769 of NZ_JBFTJT010000006.1, forward strand.
GCCGGCGCAGCCGGTGCAGGTTCTGCAGGCGGCGCCGCCGCTGGCACCGCCGGTTCGACGGCGGGAACCTTGGCTTCGGCTGCAGGCGCCACTGCTGCTTCACTCGCGGCGGCCGTGGCCGGGTTGGAGTCTGTGGCCTGGTTGGAGTCAGTGGCCTGGGGAGCCGCCAGTTGTTCATTGGACACCGTTTGGCCCATATCAGCGGCGGGGTTGTTTGCCTGTGAAAGAACCCCAAAAATCAAAGGGATTAGCCCTATGACAACAATGATGGCAATTGCGATCAGAAGGACTTTATTCTTGCGAGACCCAAGCAGCAGGGTACCGCCAGGCGCGTTCTTTGACAGAGTCGTTTGAAGCTCGTCATGATAAATGTTCATTGGGTATCCCAGAATCCAAGGCGTCGGTCTGAGCACGCAGAAGTCCCATGGGAGGGGCGTATGCGATAGCGCAGAAATGTTGTGGGGAGCACCACTCGTCACGTGCGAGGGAGCGAACCACCGCTGAGCCGGCGGAACAGAATTTCAGAAACCCTAGGGAACTTAATGCTAGGAATTGGCCATTGGCACCGCACGAGTAACAGATACTCGTCTTTTTCTCCGGAGCCCGGGAATTGCACTAAGTAGTACGCATCTTTTCCGGAACACACCACTTGCCTTGATCTTTTCCTGAGCAAGTGTTGATGGATTGCAGGAGTGGTTCTTGATCCGGGCCCGGCACAGTGTTTCTTGTCAGCCACTCAGGGCCGGCACATGAAACGGCCGGCCGGCAGCGGTGGCCTCCCGAAAGGACACTGATTCCCATGGCCATCAGCCTCAAGACCACCTCCGGCAAGGTCCTCGCTTCCGTCGCACTGCTCGGCACCGCAGCCGCGGTCGCCGGCATGGGAACCTACGGCGCGTTCACTTCCTCCACCTCGGCCAGCCAGCAAGTCACCGCCGGCACCGTCACCATCGCCCTGGGCGCCGGAGCGAACAACACCCTCAACGTCCCCGTCGCGGGTCTGCTGCCCGGAGACAAAGTCGAAAAGCTCGTCACCTTGGCCAACACCGGCAACTCGGACCTGAACAACGTCACCCTCACCACCTCCGCCGGGGCCACCGCCTCACTGCTCACCACGGATGTGACCAACGGCCTGCAGCTGACCATCGAGAACTGCTCGGTCGCCTGGACCGGCGCCGCAGCCCCCTACACCTGCTCCGGGACCAAGACCACCGTCATGGCCTCCGCCCCGGTGATCACCGCGAACAAGGTCCTGAACAACCTGACCGCCCTCACCTCGGCCAAAACCGACTACCTCAAGGTCACCACCGCGTTCCCCACCACGGCCAACGACACCTTCCAGGGCGCCACGAGCACCATCGGCTTCGCCTTCACCGGCACCCAGCGCACCGAAACCATCAAGTAGCACCCTGCCAGTCGGGATGATCCAGCAGAATCCTTCACCTCAGGCTCACCCGCTGTTCACGACGCCCCGAAACAGTGGAACCATGACTGATCTCTCGCGCCGCACCCTCGTCAAAACATCCTTAACCGGCCTGGCTTTGGCTGGCCTCGCAACGGGTACCGCTGCACCTGCACCCGCCGCAATCCCCCTAGTCCGCAAACGCCTCACACTCCCCACAGGAATCGCCACCGGCGATGTCACCGCGGATTCGGCAGTCCTCTGGTCACGCGCCTCGGGCCTGGGGCGACTCACCGCCCGCCTGCAAGCAGTGGACAGCGCGGGCGAAATCCTGCGGGGACGATATGGATTCAGCCGAACCATCCAGGGACCGCTCGCTACCGAAGCCAGCGACTTCACCGCCAAGATCCACGCCAAAGGACTTCCTGCGGGAACCCGCTTCGCCCTTGAACTTAACTTCGAGGACGAAAACGGTCTCGGCGAGGCAGTCCAGGGGACGTTCACCACGGCGCCCGGCTCATCGGTAAACAACAGTGCCGGGAACGGCGGTCCTGAAGACGAGCGCGAAGGCCGCAAGCCGTCGTCGTCCTCGCAGTCCTTCGTGTGGACCGGCGACACCGCCGGGCAGGGCTGGGGCATCAATGAGGAAATCGGCGGCATGCGGGGCTACAAAGCAATGCACACAACGCGCCCGGACTTCTTCATCCACTCGGGGGACACCATCTACGCCGACGGCCCCATCGCCACCACGGTCACCGAGAAGGACGGTCAGGTATGGCGCAATATCGTCACCGAAGAAGTCTCCAAGGTTGCCGAAACACTTAAGGAATACCGGGGACGGCACCGCTACAACTCGCTGGACGCCAACATGCGGGCCATGTTCGCCGAGGTCCCCGTGATAGCCCAATGGGATGACCACGAGACACACAACAACTGGTACCCCGGCCAGATCCTGGACGATGCCCGCTACACGGAACGGAACGTGAATGTCCTGGCCGCCCGCGGCCGGCAGGCCTGGCAGGAGAACATGCCGATCGCAGACTCCGCGGCGTTATGGCGCCCGGGAACGTTCGACGCCGGCCAGTACCAACCTGCGCGCATCTACCGGAAGATTTCGCGCGGCCCGCAGCTGGACATCTTCTGCCTGGACATGAGGACCTACAAGTCCCCCAACACCGATGGCAAAGAACCGTACGCCACCAACATCCTGGGCCAGGAGCAGGTGGATTGGCTGATCAAGGAAGTACGCCAGTCAAAGGCAACGTGGAAGGTGATCGCAGCTGACCTGCCGCTAGGCATCATCGTGCCGGATGGTCCGGTGAACCAGGAGAGCCTCTCCAACCGGGATAACGGTGCTCCGCTGGGACGCGAACTGGAAATCGCCGGCGTGCTGAGCGCTTTCAAGCGGGACGGCGTCAAAAACACTGTGTGGCTGACGGCGGACGTGCACTACTGCGCAGCCCATCACTACTCCCCCGAACGAGCGTCTTTCACCGATTTCGATCCCTTCTGGGAGTTCGTGGCAGGCCCCATCAATGCTGGCTCGTTCGGACCCAACGACATGGATGGAACGTTTGGGCCGGAAGTGGTGTTCGCCAAGGCTGGTCGCTTCCCGGGCGAATCTCCGCGCGATGGCGAGAACCAATATTTCGGGCACGTGGATCTTGCCGCCGACAGCACCTTCACCGTAAGCCTCCGCAACGCCAATGGGGCTGTGCTGTTCTCGAAGACCCTCATCCCGCAGCGCTGACCCATGTGAGTCGCAGCAGAGCGCGTTATGAGCTCTCAAAACGCGCTCAGCTGCGACTCAGATGGGGTCTCACAGGACGATAGAGTCTCACGGGACGTCACCTTTGTGTGTTGCCGGTCACTTAAGCACACTTTCGGCGTATGCTCTCCTCAGCGCAAAGGCAAGATGCGTTGTTCGCTTTTGGTGGGGCCACTTTCGAAGGCAGGGGTTCAGTGGCAGGAGTGAAGCACGAGGTTCTTCCGGTGCGCTCGTGGGCGCGCCAGGGCATGCCGCTTTACCTGGTTGCAGTCGGATTGTGCACCGTCCTTTTGGCCGTGGGGTTCGGAAGCGGTATCGGCACACCCACAGCTCAGCTGGCAGGCGACTTTGCCATCCTTGTCGCCGCCCTGACTGCGCTGATGACACACACACGCGCGGCTCTACAGGGACACGGCAATACAAAAGCCCGTTGGTTCGTGGTTGCCGGTTTGGCTCTCTGGTCCTGCGGGCAAGCACTCTGGACCTTCAACGGCATAGTGCTGGACCACGCCTACCCCTTCCCTTCGGCCTCGGACATCGGATTCGTCGGCTATGCGCTGCCGGTCGCCGTCGGGCTTGTCCTCCTTTCCAAGGGCGACAGCGTCCGCATGTCGGTTTTGCGCACTATCCTGGATGTCGGAACGGTGGCCAGCGCGGTTCTCTTCATCGCGTGGGGCGCAGTGCTGGGCCCGCTGATCGCGGCAGGCAACGTTGACATCCTGGCCTTTCTGACCACGCTGGCCTACCCCTTCGTTGACGTTGTTATGGTCTCGCTGGTGATCGTGCTGACCATGCGTGCCGCACGTGGCCGCCGCCTTCCGTGGCTGTGCCTGGGCTTGGGCTTCCTGGTGCTCGCGTTGACTGACCTGACCTACGTCCGGCTTACCGCCGAAGGCGTCACAGGTGTGACCGGATCCCCCTTGGCGCTTGGCTGGGTAGCAGCTTTCCTGCTCATCGGGTTCAGCCCCCTGGCTCCAGAGGCCAGCAGCAGCAAGAAAGACGGGCGCACGTATGCTGCGGCATTGGAACTCCTTCCGTACATTCCCGTTTTTGGTGCAGTCCTTTTCAACCGCAGCCGGGCCATCAACCTGGGAGACCCGATCCTGCTGATCACGGGCCTCCTGGTCTTGGTGTTCGTCATCGTGCGGCAGGTGCTGATCGTCGTCGAGAATGTGTCCCTTACGCGGGACCTGGAGTCCAAGGTGGCCGCCCGTACAGCCGAGCTTGAGGGCTTGGGAGCGATCGTGAACTCCTCCGGTGACGCCATCATTGGCAAGACGCCTGAGGGCGAGATCCTCAGTTGGAACCCGGGGGCTGAGCGGATTTTCGGCTACACGGCAGAGCAGGCGATAGGCAAGAACAGCGACTTCTTTATCCCCGGGGAATTGCGGGAAGCAGAACACGAGGCCCTTCGGACAACTGCTGAAAGCGGTGCCGTTCAAAACTTTGAGACCTTTCGCCAACGCGGGGACGGCGTCATCATTCCAGTTTCCGTAACTCTTTCCCCTGTCCGCGGCGAATCAGGCTTCAGGGGTGTGGCCACTATTTCCCGGGACATCACGGACCGCAAAGCTTCGGAAGCCGAACTCCTGGCTGCCCGGGAAGCAGCCTTGGAATCGAGCAGGCTCAAGTCGGAGTTCCTGGCCACCATGAGCCACGAGATCAGGACTCCCCTGAACGCCGTGATCGGCCTGACGTCGCTCATGTTGGACACGCGCCTGAATGAGGTCCAACGGCAGTACGCTCAGGGAGTTAAAGGCGCCGGCGAGGTTCTGCTGACGCTGATCAACGACATCCTGGACTTCTCCAAGCTGGAAGCCGGGAAGGTGGACCTGGACATCACGGCCTTCGATCCGCGGGCGTTGGTGGAAGAGGTTGCCGGGCTGGTTGCCGAGCAAGCCCAAAGCAAGGATCTTGAGCTGATCTCCTACTGCCACCCCAACGTGCCGGAACGGCTCATGGGCGACTCCGGGCGGATCCGCCAGATCCTGCTGAATCTGTCATCCAACGCAGTCAAGTTCACCCCATCCGGCGAGGTGGAGATCCAGGTCTCCGTGGTCAACCAGGATTCAAACAAAGCCTCCCTGCGGTTCGAAGTCCGCGACACGGGAATCGGCATCAGCGCCGAAGACCACCAGCGGTTGTTCGAATCCTTCGCCCAGGCAGATGCCTCCACCACCCGCCGTTACGGCGGCACGGGCCTCGGCTTGGCCATCTCGCGGCGACTGACCGAAGTCATGGGCGGCGAAATCGGCCTCGACAGCGAAATGGGAATAGGCAGCAAATTCTGGTTTGTCCTGGAACTGCCTGTCGGCCCACCCGCCACGGACACCGGGCTCCTGCCTGCCTCGCTCGCGGGCCAAAAGGTCCTGGTGGTGGACGACAACGCCACCAACCGCTTGGTACTGGAGACACAGCTTGCAAGCTGGGGAATGCACCCGGTGGCAGTCGCAGATGCGCGCACCGCCATGGACGAATACCGACTGGCTGTTTCCGACCACCACCCTTACGACATCGCCGTGGTGGACATGTGCATGCCCGACGTCGACGGCCTGGAACTGGCCCGCCAAATCAAGGAAGAAAGCAACGGCTCGGGCGGCCCGGGAATCATTCTCCTGACCTCCACCATGCAAGTGGACAAGGCCGATCTCACGTCCGCGGGGATCCGCGAGTACCTCACCAAGCCCGTACGGAGCTCCGAGTTCTACAACCGACTCCTGCGGCTTCTGGCCACGAAAACGATGGGCAAGGCAGCGCCCCTTGGAACGCAGCCCGAGCTGCCGCCCCGGGACCCGGAACTCCGCCTCGGCAAACTCCTGGTGGCTGAAGACAATGAGGTCAATCAGCTGGTGGCCCGCGGGATGGCGAACAGGCTCGGCTACGAAGTAGACATCGTCGACGACGGCGCGCAGGCCGTTGCTGCGACACTCACCGGAAACTATGCTGCCGTTCTTATGGACTGCCACATGCCGGTGATGGATGGTTTTGAGGCGACAAAGACGATTCGTTCCCGGGATGCCAAAACCGTGAGGATCCCCATCATTGCCATGACGGCCGGGGCCCTGAACGAGGACCGCGAGCGCTGTTTCGCGGCTGGCATGGACGATTACATCAGCAAGCCCGTGGATCTGGACAAGCTCCGCGACATCTTGGCCCGGTGGGTGCCGCAGGAACGGTTGGAGCCCCAGCTGCAGGTGGCGGAAGCACCGCCGTCGAGCGCTGTTGTTTTGGACGCTTCCGAGTCCGGCCACGCTGCCGAGCCCGACGACGCCGGCAGTACCGTCCTGGACGAGGACAGGCTGCAGATCCTGCGCGAACTTGGGCCGGCGGACGGTATGGGCCTGCTGCCCGAAGCCATCAGGGCCTTCCGCGAGGAAGCCCAGCGTGCGCAGGAGAAATTGCGTTCGGCCCTTGAAAGCGGGCAGGCCAACGCGGTGGAGGCCGCCGCCCACAAACTCGCCGGTGCAGCGGCCAACATAGGCGCTACAGGCGCCGCCACCTTGGCCAAGGACTTGGAACGGCTGGGCCGTGAGGCGGGCCCGGATGTTGCAGCAGATGGAACGCCTGTACTTGATCAACTGAATTCGGAACTCGCACGGGTGAATGGGGCACTCGCGCGCACATTATTGGGAGCCCCATGAAAGTATTAATCGCCGACGACGACCAGATTTCCCGGATGATCACCAAGGCCGCCGTCGAGCAATCCGGTCATGACTGCATCGTGGCAGTGGACGGCGACTCGGCCTGGGACCTTTACCAGGCACATGCTCCGGCGGCCGTGGTGACGGACCTGATGATGCCGGGTTTGAACGGCTTGGATCTTTGCCGGGCGATCCGCGAGCGCGAGCAGGACACCTACACGTACGTGATCCTGGTGACCTCCCACGGTTCGCGAAAGGACGTCCTGGCAGGTATGGAGGCCGGCGCGGACGATTACGTCACCAAACCGCTGGACCCCTTCAACCTGCACATCCGTCTGCTTGCCGCGCAACGCATCACCTCGCTGCACGCAGACCTCGCAAAGTATCGAACGGCGCTGACAAAACAGGCCCGGACAGACCCCCTGACCAAGCTGAACAACAGGCTCAAGCTGACCGAAGACCTGGGACAACTGCACAGCAGAAGTGACCGCTACTCGCGGGACTATTGTCTGGCGATGGTGGATGTGGACAACTTCAAGAGCTACAACGATATTTACGGCCACCAGGCGGGAGACGCCGCATTGGTGGCCATCGCTTCGACGCTCGCCGGCGAGGTCCGCCAGTCCGACGGCGTGTACAGGTTCGGCGGCGAGGAGTTCCTCCTGGTCCTTCGGGAGCAGACGGCCGCTGGCGCCGAAGTGGTCATGGAGCGGATTCGGGCAGCTGTTCATGCGCTTCAGATCGAGCACTCCGGGGACCCCGACGGCATACTCACCATCAGCGCCGGTGTCTCGGCATTCGCTGATGGGCACCGCGCCGGGACGGAGCAGTTGCTGCGCGAAGCGGACCTTGCTCTGTACGCGGCAAAGGCATCGGGCCGGAACCGCGTCACGTTGGCCAGCACGCTTTCGCAGGGCGTGGACTAAAACCAGCACCTCAAGTAGGGATGATTCCGAAGAGGAAACGCCTCTTCACCATCACCCAGAGGAGTCCCAACACCACCGCGTAAGCTGCGGTGTTGATGAGGATATCGCCCTGCCGCAGCACAGGAATGTTGGTAACCACAGCGATCAGTACAAGGTGGAGGACGAAGACATACAGAGTGGCTTGGCCCAGGGGGATGAAGAACCACCCCAACGCCCTTGCCACTGGTTTCCAGTAAGCGGTAAGGAAGGCGTACGCGGTGACCACGAGGACCAGGACATTCAACAGGCGTCCCGGATCCAGGTACGTGCGGTCAAAAAAGGCATCGTACATGGCCCGATAGGCGGTGTCCGGAATGATGGCCAAGCGAAGGTCAAAACTATTCGCCAGGTAGGGATTGCACCAGGACAGGAAGGTGAACGCCACTGACATCACCGTGCACACCGCAACCGCCCAGCGCTGTGCCAGCAGCCAGGCGGAGATTTTCCGGCGATGGAATCCTGCCACCATGCCAATGACAAACAGCACCTGCCACACGAGCAGAGGGAAGGAATCTTCAAACTGGGACGGCAGCAGCCGGAACCGGGTGATAGTGCCAACGGCATAAATCACGAGCGTGGCAGCCAACACCCACAACGCCTTTCCCTTGTTGAGGCAGCGAGGATCAGTGGGCTGATCAGCAGCAGGATCACATAGAGGCCCATCACGTTGAACTGCCAGGGTCCGAACTGCAGCATCACGATGGCGGGAAGCACATTGGCGGGCACCGGGAACTGCAGCAGCGACTCCATTCCGGCGTAGAGGTCGTATGTGCGGCCCACGGCGTTATGCCCGGCTCCACCCGTTCCCTGATCTACGTAGGTCGTCAGGGCATCGGTCTGGAAGAACGGCAGCAAGGAAAGCAGGAAGACGCCCACGAGGACGGCAAGCGCTGTCACGTAGAGCTTGCCGGCGCGACGAGCGGTCAGGTCCACTACCTTGCCGAAGTCCTCTTTGACCTTGGGTCCGTAGACCATTCCCACAACGAATCCGGAGAAGAGGACAAACAGCTCCGCCCCGGAGACAAAACCTACGGCTTCCTGGGTCAGCAGCTGGAAGAGCGAAATCATGCCCAGGTGGTTGACCACCACGAACACAATCGCCACGCCGCGAAGGAAGTCAATGCGGGAGTCACGGCGCGATGCCTCTCCATACCCCCATGAGCCAACCGCAGCCACCCTGCGAGGAAGCTGCCATAGGGCGATGAGGATGATGGCCAAGGCCGCAGCGACCGTCCAGGCAGCAGCTCCGGACAAAGCGTTTGACCGGCCAGCTTGTTGCCCTCCGATGATGGCAGTGACGGGTGCCGTCGTTAGGCTCGACTTCGCCAATGCAGCACCTGCAGCTTCAGCCAGGGAGGCATTACCTGTTAGCCGCCAATCGATGCTTGCCACACCGGTATCCCGCGTACTCGTTCGTTCATCCCAAACTACGGCCGCGATCCTGTCAAAAGGCGTTGATGTACTTGTTTGGAGCGTCTGGGTCCACCACGAAAGCTTGAGGTCTCGGTTCGCCATACCGCTTACAGACGGACTGTAGAAGGCCGAGGTCTGCAGCACCATTGGCTTGCCTCGTTGTTGGACATAGGAAGAATAGAAATCCTCGCTGCCGGACCGGGTCAGCATGCTGGCAAGCTCGCCATCCGCGGGCAGCGTGTTGACCGCAGACTTGCCGCCGGTGTCATCGTGATAGGCAGTCAACCCAACCCAATCCACCACGTCATCGCCTGGATAGTAGGGTGCGTAGGCGGCGTCCGACCCGTTCCACGCGCCGTCCTTGTTGGTATCAAGCGCGGCAAAGCCTTCGGTTCCGGGACTGGGTGCGTTCCGGCGCCGTTCAAAGGGGTATCCCCGCCCAAGGTAAGGCTGCCAGACCATGACCGTGTCGGCGTCGTCGGCTTTGAAGCCCTCGGCGACATTCCGAAATGCCGCCTTGTATTGGAGCGGCTGTTGGCCCCATTCTGTCCAACTCGCATTCATGTCAGGCGCAAACCGGATCAGGAGCTGGCCGTGGAACTCGGATGCGAGGCTCTGGACTTTTCCGGCGAAGGCCCCTGCTTGAGTTCGGTCCACCTGATCCAGGGGTATGGAAGGCTGCACCGTGAGCATGGCGTGCGATCCAAGCGACGAGGCTTGAAGCAGGAATTGCCTGATGTCCTCCTCCTCACCCGAGCGGATTGGCAGGGAGATCTCGTGCCCGAGCAGGGCAGGAGCTGCGCCCAGCCGTTCGGCGAAAGCCTGCGCGGAATCCTCGCCCCACTCCAGTACTGCACCGAGGAGGGGTTTGCCTTCCCCTGGATAAGCTGCATTCCCCGCGGCGTGTGCCGTCCCCGTAGGCAGCGCGAGCAAGAGGAAAAGCGAGGCAAGTAGCCAGACCGCCGGCCTCGCCACAGGATGTGATGCCCTGGCTGTTCCCATGCTCCGTTGTCCCCCAAGAATTGCAACGTTCACCGATTCTGGCTGGCTGCCCGAGCAAAACTCTATAGGCCAGCGCCGTCTGCTGGGCGCTCTGAGCGAAATCGCTGGTTCCTTGTCAGAGGCCGTCTATAGAGTTGCCGTATGAGCCACACTTCCTCCGCGCCTGCCGCTGTCCCTGCCAACGGTTCAGCGCCGCAGCCGCCTGTTGCCAAACGTGTCCCCAGCCGCCGCGAACACCACGGTGACGTCTTTGTGGACAACTACGAATGGCTCCGGGACAAGGAATCCGCGGAGGTAGTGGAGCACCTCAAGGCAGAGAACGCCTATCAGGAGGCTGTCACCGCGCATCAGGCACCGCTCCGGGAAGCAATCTTCCAGGAGATCAAGGGCCGCACCCAGGAAACTGATCTGTCCGTGCCCAGTCGCAAGGACGGCTGGTGGTATTACAGCCGTTCAGTGGAGGGCAAGGAATACAGCATCCATTGCCGGGTGGTGGCGCGGAACACTGGTGACCCCGTAACTGACTGGACTCCGCCATCCGTTGAGCCGGGCGTGGAGATCCCGGGCGAGCAGGTGCTTCTGGACGGAAACGTGGAAGCCGAGGGCCAGCCGTTTTTCAGCATCGGTGGCGCTGCCGTGACCATCGACGGCAACCTTTACGCGTACGCGGTGGATAACTCCGGCGACGAACGATTCACACTGCGGATCAAGGACCTCCGGACGGGCGAACTCCTGCCGGACGTCATCGAGAACATCTTCTATGGCGTGGCGTTCTCCCCCGACGGCACCCGTATCTTCTACACCGTGGTGGACGATTCCTGGCGTCCCTACCAGGTCAAGTCACACGTCTTGGGCACGCCGGTTGCCGAAGATGAGGTTCTTTACCAGGAGGACGACGCCGCGATGTGGTTGGGCTTCGATCTCGCCTCTGACCGCCGCCACCTTGTGCTGAGCATCGGCTGCTCCGAGTTCAGCGAGACCCGGCTGCTCCGCTTTGATGATTACGACGCCGGGCTCAGCACGGTCATTCCCCGCGAGGAACACATTCTTTATGAGGCCGAGCCCTTCCTCCTGGCTGGCAAGGAGACCCTGCTCCTGACCCACAACAAGGACGCCATCAACTCGATGGTGAGCCTGGTTGACCCGTTCGAGCTCACCAAGCCGCTGGCAGAGCAGCACTGGCGGACCGTCGTCGAGCATTCCGACGACGTCCGCGTCAACGGCGCGGGCGTCACGTCCACGCACCTCGTGCTGTCCATCCGGAAGGACACCATTGAGCGTGTTCAGGTGCTGCCACTCGCAGGCCTGGGCACCCCGGAGCAGGCCGCGCCCGTGGAGCCGGCCTTCGACGAAGAGCTCTATACGGCCGGCGTTTCCAGCTCCGACTACGAGGCCCCCGTGATCCGCATGGGCTACACCTCCTACTTCACACCGTCGCGCGTCTATGACTTCGTTCTGCCCACTCCTGAGCTGTCATCAGGCCAGCTGCTGCTGCGCAAGGAAAGTCCCGTCCTGGGCGGTTACTCCGGCGAGGATTACGTGGCCACCCGTGAGTGGGCAACCGCCGACGACGGCACCCGGATTCCGCTGTCAGTGCTGCGCCACAGTTCGGTACAGCAGGACGGCACGGCGGCTGGCTTGGTGTACGGCTATGGCTCCTATGAGATGAGCATGGACCCGGGCTTCGGCGTTGCCCGCTTGTCGCTGTTGGACCGCGGGATCGTCATGGTCATTGCGCACATCCGCGGCGGTGGTGAGCTGGGCCGTCACTGGTACGACGACGGGAAGAAGTTCAGCAAGAAGAACACTTTCACGGACTTCATCGCGGCCACCGACTGGCTGGCTGGCTCCGGCTGGGTGGACCCCTCCCGGATTGCTGCCATGGGTGGTTCCGCCGGCGGCCTGCTCATGGGTGCCATCGCCAACATGGCTCCGGAAAAGTACGCGGCAGTGGTGGCCCAGGTGCCGTTCGTGGATCCATTGACCAGCATCCTGGATCCCGAGCTTCCCTTGTCGGCCTTGGAATGGGAAGAGTGGGGCAACCCCATCACCGATCCCGCGGCCTATGCCTACATGAAGTCCTACACTCCATACGAGAACGTACGGAGCGTGCCCTACCCCAAGATCGCAGCCGTGACTTCCTTCAACGACACCCGGGTTCTGTACGTGGAACCGGCCAAGTGGGTGCAGGCACTGCGTTCGGCAACCACGGGCTCCGAACCGATCGTCATGAAGATCGAGATGGACGGCGGCCACGGCGGAGCGTCCGGTCGGTACGTGCAGTGGCGCGAGCGGGCTTGGGACTACGCGTTTGTTGCCGACTCGCTGGGTGCCACGGAACTGCTTCCTGGAGCGGGGCTCAAGTAGCGGTGGAACGGGAACATGAGGCGCTGCGCTTGGCCGCGAGCCTCGTTGCCGCCTCGCTTGCTCCTGGCGCTTTGAGTTTCGCTGAAAAGCTCCTCGTTCCGTTCCCTTGGCTGGGTTTCCTTCCGCATAGCCAGCGGGAGCAATTTGCAGCTGAAATTGTGGAAGTAGCTCGGGCCTGTGCTGCTATTTCCAGCTTTGAAAGGTTGTTCGTGGTTCTGGCTGAGTGGAGGTCAACGGCTGAGGCTGTCGCTTCCGGATACACACCCGATGACCAGCTTGACTGGCTGGACGAGACAGAAGCCGTCGACGATCCCCGAGCCAGCGAGTGACGCCGAGGAAGGAAGCAGTCCCTCGCCCACTGCGCCGCTCGCCACCAGTCCAAACCGAGATCAATCACGACCGTCGCATCGTCCTTGGCCACCGTCAGGCTGGCGAACTCCTCGTATTGGCGGGTGATCTCCACTGAGTATCCAGCACCGACAAGTGCGTAGGTGATTTTGTCCACGGCGGCCGCGAAGGTCTCGGGAGTATGCCAGCGGTGCTGGGCGAACAGGTCAATGTCCTCTGACATTCTGTCGATCACGCCGTGTTCGGCAAGTGCCTGTCCACCGGCGAGGATGAACCCGTCCGTGGCAAGAACAGAGAGGGCTATTTCCGTTGCTACGCGTTGAGCGTCGTCCATCCAGGATGTTCCTTGCTTTCGCGGTGTATGGGCAGCTGGGGAAAGGCGTCATTCCATAGCTGCCGGCACCGAGCGGGCAATCGCATGGAAGGCCACAAAGCAACCAGCCTGTCGGGGTTGATGATCCGGGCCATCTCTTCAGCGGATCCTGAGTTCTGCAGTGTCAGCTGGTAGAGCGTCCTGCAGCTGGCGTCATCGCCGACGTCATAGCGACGCTCTGGGCCCCAGTCCAAGTGGATGGGCAGTACCACATCACCGGATGCTGGCCCTTTCAGGTCTTCCAGTGAATCAGGGACGAGGTAGACCAGGGAGTCGGCGATAGTGTGTCTGACCTCCGGTCCATATACGTACTCTCGCAGTCCGGCACGGACACGTTCAGCGACTGTGGTCCCTTCCCGGGCCGCTTTGGCGTGTGCCTGGTTCCATAGCTCGTCCTCAACACGGACCGAACGCCTGGGCGTGCCTGCCGACATTGTTGACCTTCTTCCAAGGGGCTTCCGTCCCATCTTACAAGGTGTCATGACACCTTGTAAGCCCATGAGCCCTCCAACGTTGTGCAGATAGCTGGCATAGTTGACCGGGCTCAAGTACCGGTTAGTGCCGGACGAGCATGCTGATCCACATCGCGGCAAGCCAGGCCGAGAACCGTTCGTCGCTCCAACCGCGCTGCTCCACGAACCGGGTCCAGAGTGTGCCGTCCATCGTCGCGAACAGCACGTCGCGACATTCCTCCTCCGTGACGCCAAGCTGCCCGGTGGCCGCCGCAGCGTGTGCGTAGCGCGTTGCCACATCCAGGCGGCGGTCCGCCCATTCGGTGAGCATGGCGACGGCGTCGGGCTCGCTCGCTGCTGCTCCCGTGAGGGCCTCAAGGAGAGGGGCAATCCGCCGATTGCTCGCGCTCACGAATGCGGCGTGGCGTCGGATCCTGGCTGGCAGGTCCGGTTCGGTCAGGATGGCCTGCATTTCGGCCCTGTCATAGAGGGTCACGTCCGCCTCGTCGCCGCGGAAATCGACATACCAAACGTGCCGGAGCAGCGCGGCTTTCGTGCGGAACGTCGCGTAGACAGTTTCGACGGCCACGCCGGCCCGTTCAGCGACCTGCTTGACCGTGGTTTGCCCGTATCCCTGCGAGATAAACAGCTCGTTCGCCGCCGCGATGATGCTTCGCCGTGTTTCCGCAGCCTGCTGTTGGCGGCGGGTGGAATCGTACGACCTCTTGATTTTTGCGCCCATTGGGTACAGTATACCAGTATTCAAAACAGTCTCACTGTAATGGAGTTGGTCATGTCTACTGAGACCGATGCTTTCCTCACTGAAATAGTTCCCCAACAACAGGCCGCGGACAGTGCAATCCACGACGGCGACGCCGGCCCGCGCCTCGCGCTGTGGTCCAAGAAGGACCCGCTGACGCTCTTCGGTGCGAGCCTCAGCGGCAGCGGCCGGGCAGAGCTTGAGCCTATGTTCCACAACGTCGCCTCGTGGTTTTCGCACTCGGATTCGTTCGATCTTGAGATCATCGCGGCCGGAGTAAGCGAGGACCTCGCCTACACGGTCGGCTACGAGCACAGCATCACCACCGTTGAGGGCACTCCCCGGAAATACAGTTTGCGGGTGACCCACGTCTACCGTCGTGAAGACGGCGCCTGGCGGATAGTGCATCGTCACGCGGATTTTCCAACGGCAGAGGCCAGCGTTCCGTTGCCCCTTGGTCGGGCTGATCCAATGACGGGCGAGCGGCCGGTCATGGTTAAGGAGACCGAGGCCTTCCTCGCAGAGATCCTGCCGAAGCAGCGGGACATGACTGTGGCCCTGCACAAGGGCGACGTAGCATCCCGCATCGCTTTGTGGTCGCACACTGACCCCACCACCCTGTTCGGTGCGAACATCTCCGGAGTGGGTTGGAACGATCTGGAGCCCAAGTTTCGCCAGGAAGCCCGACGGTTCGAAGGCGCCACCGGGTTCGAGTTCGAGGTTGTCGCGGCCGCTGCCAGCGGAAGCCTCGCATACATCGTTGGGTTGGAGCACAGCCACGCCGTTGTTGATGGGGTCCCGGCCGACTACACGATGCGAACAACGCACGTCTACCGCCGCGAGGACGGCGCCTGGCGGATCGTTCACCGGCACTCGGACCTTATCCCAGTTCAACGGTCCCGGTGACCACAGTGCCACTCCTGGTGTTCACGGGCGCGGAACCTGGTGCTGGCGGCGCGGACCTTAGTCCTGGCTGGCGCTGACCTTAGAGTTAGCGGGCCCGGAGCAAGGCGAAGTACCCCGGAATGAGATCCGGATCTGACGGGTTACTCAGCGGCCGGGTCTCGATGCTCGTCGCACCCTCCTCCAAAAGGTTCCACTCCGCCGTCGGGAACGCCTTGGCGCGCTGGGCGGCGCCGAAGCGGCCCGGCATCGGCAAGCCCTTGATGGCCCACTCCAAGGGGGCAGGAATGGAGTCGCGGGTGGCTCCGAGGTGGCTGACGTAATCCACGGGGGTGCCTGGAAAGTTGGTTTCGGCCAGGAAAACACTGCCGCGGGTCCCGACGACGGGCAGCAGGTTTGCGGCCAGAGCTGCCCTTCCTTTGGAATCGAGGACGTGCAGTACGCCCCGGATGAACACGTTGGCATCGCCTGCCCAGCCCGCAGCTTCAAGGGCCGTCACGACAGTCCGCGCAGCGTCAGGTGCCGTCATATCGCACACGGCGAATGACGCCGTCGTGACGTCCACTGACTCTTGCCGGGCGCGATCTACGGCGTTCGCGGAGTAATCGAGCCCAAGGGCATGCGGGAAATGATCGGCCAGCAGACGGGTGAAGCTGCCGTTGCCACACCCCACGTCCACCACGGGAAGGGACTGATCCATCCGGGCGAATTTGGGCAGGTAACCCTCAAGTTCATGAGAGCTGCCCGAATCCCACAAGACATCCCCGGCGGCCCCGGTGGTCCGGACGCTGCCCCAATAGCGATCCCACGCCGTAAGCGGGTCCTTGGGCGCGGCCGAGGAAAGCCTGATCAGGCGGGGAATCAGCAGATATTTCCGGAGCGCGGAGAGCATGCTCCAAATATATGTGGCGCTATTGCTCTTTCAGCCAAAGCAGGGCTTCTGTTTCTGAAGTAAAGAACCTCGTGGGGCATGGGGGTTTCATGATGCCAATGAAGAAGTTGGCGATGACCCGGTCCACGGGGGACGAACCCCAGAGGGCGATACTTGAGGCCTGGCAGGGTTTGGCGAACACTGAACGGGCGCCCCGGGTGACGTCAGCCGTGGTAGCCATATCCACGATCATCGGGTGGCGCGCTTCGCCGCAGATCTCGTTGACCCGATCCATCGCCCTTTGCGCGTCCGCCTCCTGGATCCTGGATCCGCGCGGCCACGTTAGCCGCAGGATTCCCGTGTCTTCGAGTTCCAGCTCGAACGTCACCTCTTGGTGGTCCTGCGGTGTGGCTGGCTGGTTCACAGATCTCCTTGGCATTTCCATACGGACGGCAGGAGGACCAAGCCTCCCCCTGGGCTTTCACCCTCTAGGCTGTCGAATCGGGCGCCGAATGTAAAGGCTATCTTCCCCGACGCAATGCCTTCCCCGGCGACGCAAATGAGCATCAAATGCCCCTGCAGGGCCGAAGCCCGCGGTGGCGCTGATAGTGTGTTGCCAAATCTGGAATTACGGTGGAACGAACGTTGTAACGGAGGGGGCTCAGTGGGTAAGAACGGGGCCGATGTGCAGCACGTTTCCCGCACCGCCTTCGTGGCGGATTCAGACGCTGATCGTTTGGCCCTAACAAAGGCTGCGCTCAAGGCCGCAGGGTTCGAAGTTTTCGCCGCTGCAGACACCGCTTCCATGGCCGCGCGGCTGGAAGCCGGTAGTCCCGCTGTAGTGGTGCTGGAAAACTCCCTGGCACATGGTCTTCGCAGTCCTGGTGTTCCTGTGTTGCTGCTCCTCAACGCCGGTGAATCCGTGGACCTGGAAGAAGCCCAAGCGTGGGGCGTCGTGGACTATGTGATCAATCCGGTGCGTGCCGATGAACTTGTTTACCGTGTTGAAACCTTGATCGGCAGGTCCCGGGAGCGTGCACGGTCCCGGGGAGAGGTAGAAGCCCTCAGGGAGAGCCTCCGGAACGTCTCATCCGCCATCCGGCAAACCAACGATCCCCAACTGATTGCCGACCACGTGGTGAGAGGTTTCGGCGAAGCCCTCGGCATGGACCACGTTTGGTTTGCTACCTTCCGGGACGAACGCGTTCCCTCAATCCGCGCCCAATGGAACCGCCCGGGCACGCCGATGCTTCCTGCCAGGTTGGGCGAGAGCGAGAACCTGATCGTAGAGGCAGCCAACAGGCTATGGGCCGAAGCTGACGTTCTTGCTGTGACCGATCACCGAACGCAACCGGAATCCAGGATTACCCAAGCGCTGAAGGACTGGTCCTGCGAGCTCAACCCGGTCTCGTCAGTGTTGCTACCCGTCGGCGAAGGTGGTGCGGCCTTAGGCATCATCCTCCTCAGCACGGTGGAGGAACGGCACGATTGGACCCGGCCTGAGATCGCATTGATGCAGCACGTGGCCGGCAATGTGGCGCACGGACTCATTCAGGGCCACCTCATCAGCGCCCAGCAACGGGTACTGCACCAGCTCAGGCAGTTGGACAAGGCCAAGACGGACTTCCTGGCAACCGTCAACCATGAACTCCGGACACCCCTCACCTCAATCACGGCCTACCTGGACATGATCAGGGACGGTTCGGGCGGCCCTGTTCCTGAGGGCATCAGCAAGATGCTGGACGTGATCGCAAGGAACTCCGACAGGTTGCGCCGTCTCATCGAAGACATGTTGACGGTGTCCATGCAGGACGGAAGCAACCTGGACCTCAAACCTGTGGACATCGCCAAGCTTCTCCAAGTAGTGGTGGCCACGCTGCGGCCTTTGGCCGAGTCACGGCACGTCGCTGTGTCCTTCACTGAGGGAACCGAGGACGTGGAGGTCACCGCCGATGAAGCCAAGCTGGAACAGGTCTTCACCAACATCGTGGCCAATGCCATCAAGTTCACCCCGGCAGGTGGACGGGTGGGCATCACGAGTTCGATGTTCGCATCGGCAGACGGTGGCCGTGCAGCATTGGTCAAAGTGGCGGACACAGGCTTGGGCATCCCCGAACACGATCTTCCCCACATCTTCACGCGGTTCTACCGTGCCTCCAACGCCACGGCAGCTGCTGTTCCCGGAAGCGGTCTGGGGCTGGCGATCGCCCAGGACATCATCAGCCGCCATATGGGACGGATGATCTTCGACTCAAAGCTGGGGTCCGGGACTACGGTGTCCGTTGAATTGCCGGTTGGTGGTCCGTAACGGCGGCTTTGGTGGCCCCCGAAGGGCCCCGTTTAGTGGTCCGTAGCGGCCACTTGACGCCCCCAAATTATCAGTTGACTGCCCCCGCCTTGGCACTTGACGCCCTTATGGCGGCCTGCCCCCCTCCATGACACACTGGTCAACGGCTGCCCTGAAAGCTGACCTGCAAAGTCACTAATCTGCGACACAATCCGCAACAAAACTGATGCCCCGAGCAAAAGCCCAGGGCATCAGTTTGAGTCATCTGGCCTTGAGAGGCGCTCCCCCAATTTAGTTCGGCCACCAACCTATGGTGGTGGTATTCGTTTTGGTGGTTGTGCTGTTCGGCCACCAGCCGATTGCCGTACTGTTGCTATCCTGCGAAGGCTCGGCGTTAGCCGGAGCAGCTAGCCCCGTTACTGCCAGAACTGCTGCCATGAGCAGTGTTGCCGCAAATTTCTTCATCCGCTGTGCCCTTTCATACTGATGCGAATTACCGGTGTGACTTGAAAAAGGTCACGAGGCAAACTATACGAGCTTTTCTTCGCTATGGACATGGATAATGGGCACATGCAGAGTCCACAATTAACGCCTCATCTTGTAGCCGGACTCAATGCGCGCGCCAAATGGAAAGAACGTCACTTTGACGAGGCCTTTCGGTTAGCCGGTGAAGCTGCACATCTTGCCATTGATGCCGGCGATGAACTGTCTTGGTGGAACATGCGTTACTTGCAGGCGGAATGCCTCCGGGACCAAGGCCGGATCGAGGAATATCTGGCATTGGCACTGGAACTGAATGATCACGAACTCACGGCCTCCTCGCCTGAGCTTGGCGCCAAAGCCGGGACCATGGTTGCCGTTGCCCTCCAGGGTCTGGGGCGTCTGGCCGAGGCCGCCGCCATGGCTGCGGATGCCGCCAAAGTGGCTGCCCGGGACGCGGACTTGGTGTATGTGCAGATCCTGGCGCAGCGTGCGCTCATTGCCTCCCTTGCCGAAAGCCGGCTGCTGGACGATGCCTGGCGTGAGTGCTTGGAGCTGGAATCCCTGCTGACCGAAGACATCGACGAAGACACCGCAGGCAAGGGCTATTGGGTGATCGGGAACGTTGCCTTCCTGGCAAACCGGGTTGAAGATGGCAGCCGGTACCACGATCTTGCTTCCGAACGGCTGTCCCCATCCAAGGACGTGGACTTGTGGGCACGCTTCAATCGCGCCTCGGCGGAAATGCGGCTTCAGGCCCGGCTGAGTGATGCCGCTACCCTGCGATGCATCGAGAGGGCCGAGCTCGCCACAGACATCGTGGGCGGTTCCGAGAGGGACCATTTGGAAATGTCCCTGGTCCGCGCCCACTGGAACTATCTCAACGGCGATATGCAGGAAGCCCTCACCATCCTTGAGCCCTTGTGTGCCCGGTCTTCCATCCTCGCCACCCAAACCTCTGCAGAGTCGCACTTCCTCTTGGCCAGGACTTTGCTCGCACTGGGCCGGCGGGAAGAAGCCGTCGCGACTTTCAGCCAAACCGCAAACCTTTTCGATCAGGCCGCCCTCCCTGATCGCAGCTCGGCCGTTCGTGCGTACCTCCGGGATATGGTTGATCAGCGAGGCGAACCGCACGGGGAGTGACCATGTCCGAGGAAAACTCGAATGCCGCACCAGATCCACGTCTGGGATTGCTGCTGGATGGCATCGTCAGGCTTGCCGCGGGAGACCTGAACACCAGGATTGAAATCTCCGATGCCCGCGACGAGATCGACGCCGTGATCATGGGCACCAACCTCCTTGCCGAGGACCTCCAGATTATCTATGAAGAGCTGGAGCAGCGGGTGGCAGACCGCACCCGGCAGCTGCACGAGGCCCACCGCGAAATGCAGCACATGGCCATGACGGATCCCCTCACAGGTCTTCACAACCGCTCTGCCTTCTCCACCGCGCTCGCGGAATCCCAGGCCAGGGGCCCCAATGGCAATCAACGGCCGGCCATCCTGCTGATGGACATGAACGGCTTCAAGGGCGTCAATGACTCCCTGGGCCACACCATCGGAGACAAAGTGCTGGAAACGGTGGCAGCCCGCATCAGTGCTGCCGTCCGCGAGGAGGACATGGTTGCCCGCATGGGCGGCGACGAATTCGCAATCCTGCTGCAGGACGTTACCCCGGCGAAGGCGGCGTCCATCGGTAATCGGATCCTGGCTGCATTGGACGGGACCATGGAGATCGACGGCCAACACGTACGGTGCGGCGCCAGCATGGGCCTTCGGATGGCAGATCCCGGCAAGAGTGCCGAGGAACTGATGATGGAAGCGGACATCGCCATGTACGAATCCAAGGCTGATGGTCGCGGCAAATTGAAGGTCTTTGATACCGACATGCTCCTTGCCCGGCAACTGCGCAACCAACTCGTGGGTGAGCTCAAAGAAGCGATCGCCGGTTCGCAGCTGGTGCTCTACTACCAGCCCATCATCCGCTTGGACACCCGCGGAATTGAAGGCGTCGAGGCCCTGGTCCGTTGGAAACACCCCACCCGCGGCATGATCATGCCGGATGAGTTCATTCCCATTGCCGAGGAAACGGGAATGATCTCCGATCTGGGCGGGTGGGTGCTGCGCACCGCCGTCGAGCAGTTGCAGCGATGGCGCAGCGACCCCTTGACGGGGCGCCACGACTTCAACATGCGCATCAACGTGTCCGCCGCTGACCTCCAGCGTTTGGAGTTCGTGGAGGACGTACGCGAAGCCCTGACTTCGGCCGGGCTGGACCCCTCGCTGCTGGTTCTGGAGCTGACCGAAAGCGCCGTCATTCAAGGGAACGACCTTGACCGGTACACGCTGAACAGTCTTCGGCGGCTGGGTGTCGAGATGGAGATCGACGATTTCGGCACCGGATACTCCTCCATCGATTACCTCCGGCGCTTGCCCGTGCACGCCGTCAAGGTGGACAGAACGCTCCTCACGGCCCTCGGCAGCGATCCCGCGCAGCCCGCCCTCCTCGCGGCAGTCCTGCAGCTCATTCGTGCGTGCGGCCTCGGTGCTGTGTGGGAGGGAATCGAAACAGCGGAGCAGGCAGACTTCCTGCTCAGCATTGGGTGCACCAGCGGGCAGGGCTACTACTTCAGCCGCCCTCTGCCGGAGGCGCAACTGACCGAACAGCTGAAGCACCACAAGACCTGGCCGATCCAGGATTAAACGCGCGACGGCGGTGGGCTGGCTTTAGCCTGCACCACGAGTTGGCCGGGACGTCAGGATCCCTTTTGGCGCGCGCGCCATTCGGAGTCGAGGATGGCATAGATATTTTCAGTGGCCCACTGGCCTTTGTAGTGCCAGTTGTCCACCAGGGTAGCCTCCAACCGCATGCCCAAGCGTTTGCATATACCGGCGGAGCCAGTGTTGAGCGCATCGAGTTTCGCGTCTATGCGGTGGAAGTTCAACTGGCCGAATGCCAATTTCATGACAGCCTCAGCCGCCTCCGTCGCTATTCCCTGGCCCCTGCCCTCGGGGTGGAGGATCCAGCCAAGCTCAGCCTGGCCTGTTCCCTCCAGCCATTTCAGGACGATCTCACCCATGAGTCCCGGACGGTCCTGGCGTTCAATGGCAAGGCAGGCCCAGTCGCCTTCATGCTTGAACTGTGCATTCGCGTACCGACCCAGAACCTCCATGGACTGCGTCTTGGTCAGTTCATTGCGGAAGAGGTATCGGGCGGTCTCCGGCAGCGATTGATAAGCGTGGAACCGGTCCAGGTCCTCGGCCTCGAAACGCCGCAGTATGAGTCGTTCGGTCATGATCGGAAGCTCAATTTCGGGCATGTCTTCGAGGCTACTAGGCGCATCCAAATCCTCGCCCAAGCTTTGTCCAGTCTTGACAGTTGGCCCGATCTGGGATTACCTAATGAACATTCGGTAAATAAAGCTGGAGGCAATGACGCATGGTTGAAACAACCCTCTCCGGTGCAACGCACCACATCCTGACGAACGACTACGCGTCTGAATGGATGGGCATTGAGGTCCTCAAGATCGACGACGGGCATGCCACCATCCGCATGCACCTCCGCCAGGAAATGCTCAATGGATTCGGAATGGCCCATGGCGGAATGATCTTCGCCTTCGCGGACACCGCCTTCGCACTGGCCTGCAACCCGGCCAACCCCACGCCAAAGCAAGCTGCCAACATCACGGTGGCGTCCGGCGTCGACATCAACTTCATCAAGCCGGCGTTCGAAGGCCAGGTGATTACCGCCGTCGCAAACCGTCGCGCGAGTACCGGCCGCAGCGGCCTCTACGACATTCAGATCTACGCGGCTTCACCAGGCGCCGCGGGCGCCACCCCCGATCCAGATCCCGGAGAACTCATTGCAGAGTTCCGGGGCCGCAGCCGCACCATCTCCAAGAAGTAGGAACTCCAGATGACCCAGAACACCGTCGCCGCGCCCGCGTCGTCCACCTCCGAGGCAACCGCGCCCGTCCTGGACCGCGAAGAAACGATGTCCCGCGACGAGCTTGAAGCACTCCAGCTCAACCGTCTGCAGCACACCGTGGCTTATGCCTACGATCGCGTGCCGCTGTACAAGCGCAAGTTCGATGAAGCAGGCGTGCACCCGACCGACCTCCGCGAGTTGAGCGACCTCGGCAAGTTCCCGTACACCACCAAGGAAGACCTCCGGCTGGAGTATCCGTTTGGCATGTTCGCGGTCCCGCAGCACGAGGTTGCCCGCGTCCACGCGAGCTCCGGCACCACCGGCCGCCCCACCGTGGTGGGCTACACCAAGAACGACCTCGCCAACTGGGCAACCCTGGTGGCCCGTTGCCTGCGCGCCTCCGGCGTCCGCCCTGGAATGAAGGTCCACAACGCCTACGGTTATGGTCTCTTTACCGGCGGCCTCGGCGCCCATGCCGGCGCCGAAGCGCTGGGCTGCACGGTCATCCCGATGTCCGGCGGCCAGACCGAACGCCAGATCCAGCTCATTCAGGACTTCAAGCCGGACGCCATCCTGGCCACGCCCACGTACCTGCTGACGATCGCCGACGCCATGGCCCACCAGGGCATCGACCCCACGTCCACCTCGCTAAAGTACGCCGTGCTTGGCGCCGAGCCGTGGACCGAAGAGATGCGCCACGAACTCGAAACCACCATGAACATCAAGGCCTGCGACATCTACGGGCTCTCCGAAGTCATGGGCCCGGGCGTCGCTGGCGAAGCTGTTGAAACCCAAGATGGCTGCCACATCTGGGAAGACCATTTCCGGCCCGAAATCATCGATCCCTTTGATCACTCCACAGTCCTCGGCGACGGCGAACCGGGCGAACTGGTCTTCACGTCGCTGACCAAGGAAGCACTGCCGATCATCCGCTACCGCACCAAGGACCTCACCCGCCTGCTCCCCGGCACCGCCCGCCCCGCACACCGCCGCATGGGCCGCATCACCGGCCGCAGCGACGACATGATCATCCTGCGCGGCGTGAACCTCTTCCCCTCCCAGATCGAGGAAATCGCCCTGCGCATCCCCGAACTCAGCCCGCACTTCCAGCTCGAAATCACCCGCCCCGAGGGCAAGCGCATGGATTCGTTGACCGTGAAGATCGAGCGGCGCGAAAACGTCCCCGCAGAGTCAAGCACGACGGCGGCCCGTACCTTGCGCGAGCAGATCAAGATTCACGTGGGGTCTTCTTGCGTAGTTGACGTTGTGGAGCCCGGTTCCCTTGAGCGTTCCAACGGGAAGCTCCGCCGGATCTACGACATGCGGCCGAAGGGCTGACATGCGGCGTCGCTGAACGGCAGCCCGTCTAGAGATCGTGAGAAAATGCCACCATGCCTACTGAGACAACCACCAAGCGCGGACGGCCCGGTTACGACCAGCAGTCGGTGCTCCGCATCGCCGTCGACGTCTTCAACCGCCACGGGTACGATGCTACGTCCATGGGCATCCTGGCCGAGAACCTCGGGATCTCCAAGTCAGCCATCTACCACCACGTGCCGTCCAAGGGCGATCTGCTGAAGCTCGCCCTGGACCACGCCCTCGGCGGCTTGGAGGCCATCCTGGACGAGCCTGCCGCCACCTCCGGGGCGGCAGATGCTCGGCTGGAGTTCGTGCTTCGGCAGACCATCGCGGTACTGGTGGACAGGCTGCCGTTCGTCACGTTGCTGCTGCGCCTGCGGGGAAATACCGAGATCGAACGCGACGCCCTGGAACGTCGTCGCGCCTTCGACCACAAGGTTGCCGCGCTCATCGCCGCTGCCCGGCAAGACGGCTCCCTGCGCCAGGACATCGATCCCCGCACGGTCACCCGGCTCCTGTTCGGCACGATCAACTCGATCGTGGAGTGGTACAAGCCAGGCGGCTCCCTCTCCCCCGAGAAACTTGCCGACGACGTCATCACCATGGCCTTCGACGGCCTCCACACCGCCGCCTGACCTTCTCTCACATCCGGACCGGTTTCCCTGGATGCTCTCTCACATCCGGACCGGTTTTCCCGGTTCCTCGTTACCTTTTTCGTAGCCCGTTTCCTGGTGCAGGATGTGGGTGTGCTGGCCTGCTGCCCCGGCATGATTGCGTTCCTCTGTCGATCCGATGATCTTGAGAGTGTTGTCACCGGGGTTGGTAGGTGCCGGGAGACCGCTGATA